>JAKANS010000249.1 GCA_021823625.1 bacterium
CGGGGCCCAATTGAGCGCCCTTCCAATGCCCCAGCAGTTCGGCAAGGTCGGCTCGGGTCAACGGTGGCGGAGGGTCCGCCGGCGGTTCGCTTTTCACCAGACCAGCCTCCCCGGCTCGCCGTTGACCGCCACGGTCCCTCCCCGGAATTCCGTGAAGAACCAAAAAAAATGGCGTTGGGGGTCTCTAAAACGAACTCGACTGCCGGTTCGAACTGGTTGGTGCAGTTGCGTTCAACGGCTTCGAGCCAGCTCGAACATGCAGCGACGTGCGGCCCACGCGTGCGCGTCGAGCACGCGCCAGCGCCGCTTCAACGCTCTGACAGAATTCCGCGCGATGCCTGTCACCAATTCACAAGGCTGGCACCGCGACGCCAAACGAAGAAACGCGCGGCAAAGCGCGCGTTTCCAAAATCCGTGAAAGGCACCGAGACTATGCCTGCGGCACCTCGGCGGGCGCGGCCGCGGGTGTCTCGGCAGGCGCGGCGACCGCGGCGCTTGGTTGCGCGCCTCCACCACCGGGCACGCCGATCTTGCGCGCCTTCTCTTTGACGGCCGTGGCGCCCTTGCCGACGCGTTTGCGGAGATAGGTCAGCTTGGCCCGACGCACCGCGCCTTCGCGTTCCACTTCGATCTTGTCGATGCGGTTCGAATGGATGGGGAAAATACGCTCCACGCCCTCGCCGTAACTGATGCGCCGCACCGTGAAAGTCTCGTTGATCCCGTGCCCGCGCCGGCCAATCACGACGCCCGCGAAGACCTGGATGCGCTCCTTGTCGCCTTCGATGACCTTGGTGTGAACGCGGACGCTGTCACCCACATGGAATTGCAGCGGATCCTTGCGCAGGTTCGCCGATTCGATCTTGTCCAATAGTGCCTGATTCATAGCTTAAGTTGTTCGTTTCCTGACCGCTGCCGATTCCGCCGCCGTGCCGGGTACGAGGTCGGGCCGGCGTTGCTGCGTCCGCAGGCGGCCTTGGGCCGCCCGCCACCGTGCGATCTCCGCGTGGTTTCCGGAAACCAGCACTTCCGGAACTCTCATTCCGCGAAAATCCGTCGGCCGCGTGTACTGCGGGTACTCCAGCCACTCCTGGCTGAAGGATTCGTCGTGCGCGCTGGCATCGTCGCCCAGCACGCCCGGCAATAACCGCGTCACCGCGTCGATGATCACCATTGCCGGCAGTGCGCCGTTGGTGAGCACGTAGTCGCCGATGGACAATTCGTCGTCCACCAGGAACTCGCGCACCCGCTCGTCCACGCCCTCGTAGCTCCCGCACAACAGCAACAAGTGCGGCAGCGCGGCCAGTTCGCGGGCGATCGTCTGGTCGAACCGCCGGCCCGCCGGGCTCAACAGCACGAGCCGCGATCCTTCGCGCCGCAAACTCGCTACCGCTTCAAAGATCGGCTCCGGTTTCATCAGCATTCCTGGCCCGCCGCCGAACGGGCGGTCATCCACCGTCTTGTGCCGGTCGTGCGTCCAATCCCGGAGTTGATGCAGACGCAGTTCCAGCAGTCCCTGATCGCGCGCCCGCCGGATGATGCTTTCGTCGAGCGGCCCAGCGAACATCGCGGGAAACAAAGTGAGCACGTCAATCGTCATGCTCGGTCCGGAGCGGCGCGTCCCGCGCGCTTCATTACCGGCCAGCGCCGACGCCTCGGAGAACGTCACGCCGGCGGCTCGTCTTCAACGATGTCCACCGAACACCGCTGGCCCTTCTTGGCGGCGCCGATTTGCAGCAGCGCCCGCAAGGCCTTGATGGTGGCGCCTTGCCGGCCCACGAGCTTGCCCACGTCACCCGGGTCAACCCGCAGCTCGTAGTGGATCAGGCCGCTCCGGTCTGCCGGCGTCACCGTCACCGCTTCCGGCCGGTCCACCAGGCCTTTCACCACGTAATCGAGCCAGGCTTGCATACCGCGGGCACTTAGGCGGCAACGGACACGGGCGCCGTCGCCGCCTGCTTCCGCGCCTGGCGGATGAAACTGGCCACCGTCTCGCTCGGCTGGGCGCCGCGGCTGAGCCAATACTCGGCGCGGTCCAGCTTGAGCGTAAAGTCCGTACCCTTCCGCAACGGCACGTACGAGCCGAGTTCCTCAATGAACCGGCCGTCGCGGGGGCTGCGGCTGTCCGCCACCACGATGCGGTAGGCTGGGGTGTTCTTCGCCCCGGCGCGCTTCAAGCGAATCTTGACCATAAATACATTCAGGCCGGCACCACAGGCGCCGGCATCGTTCCTTTGCGACCGCCCCAAGCGGCCGGCAAAGAGCGTGCAAGTTAGCCGTACCCCATTCGACTTGGCAAGACCTGTTTTGAATCGGTTTTGCCTCTGTCGGGCGGGCGGGCCCGGCCGTTTTGGAAATGCCTTGCTCGGGGCGGGGAAGTGTCGCGTACACTCGGGCCGGTATAGTCATGAACGCGATTACTGCCTCCCCAAGAAACGGTCGGCTGTCCCGCCTCGCTCTCGCCTCTTTGTGCGCTTGCTTCACCATTGCCCCATCGATGGCCGAGCCGGTCGCCGGCCGGATCGACGCCCGGTTGATGCGCGAGGCGGACGTTTCGGCGGCGCAGATCGCGTTCGTGTACGCCGGCGATATCTGGGTGGCGCCGAAGGAAGGCGGGACCGCGGTGCGCCTGAGTTCGCCCCGCGGCGAGGAGTCGTTCCCGCGCTTTTCGCCGGACGGCACGCAGATCGCGTTCACGGGCGATTACGATGGCAACCAGGACATCTACGTCATGCCAGCGGGTGGCGGGTTGCCGCGCAGGCTGACCTTCCACGGCGCGCCCGACCGCATTTTGGATTGGTATCCCGATGGGAAATCGATCCTGTTCGCCTCCTCGCGCACGAGCGAAAAGGACCGGTTCAACAAACTCTTTCGGCTGTCGCTTGACGGCGGGCTGCCGGCCCAACTGCCGGTACCGTATGGGGAATTCGGCAGCCTATCCCCCGATGGCCGCTATCTGGCCTACATCCCGATCAGCTTGGATTTCCGCACTTGGAAGCGCTACCGCGGTGGCATGGCGCCAGACATCTGGTTGTTCGATCTCCGCGATGACACCGCCGAGAACCTCACGCACGACGATGCCAACGACTCGCTGCCGATGTGGCACGGCGACACGCTCTACTTCCTTTCCGATCGCGATGCGAACCAGCGGGCGAACATCTGGGCCCTCGACCGCGCGGACAAAAAATTCCGCCAACTCACGTTCTTCAAAGACTTCGACACTCACTTCCCCGGCATGGGACCGCAGGACATCGTCCTCGAAAACGGCGGACGGCTTTACCTGCTGGACCTCGAAACGGAAAAGCTCCGCGAGGTGGACATCCGCGTGGTGACCGACCAAGCCACGCTTAAGCCGCGGATCGAGAACGTCTCCAGCCTCGTCCAAGGCGTGTCCATCTCGCCGACCGGCAAGCGGGCGGTGGTCGAGGCGCGCGGTGACGTTTTCACCGTGCCGGCCGAACACGGCGTCGTCCGCAACCTGACCCGCAGCTCGGGCGTGGCCGAGCGTTACCCCGCGTGGTCGCCGGACGGCAAATGGGTCGCGTACTTCGGCGACCGCTCGGGCGAGTACGAGTTGACGTTGCGGGCGGCCGACGGTTCGGGCGCGGAGCGGAAGCTGACTTCCTTGGGCGCGGGCTTCCGGTACAGGGCGACTTGGTCGCCGGACAGCAAGCAACTCGCGTTCATCGACCAGGCGATGAAGCTCTACGTGCATGACCTGGACAAGGCGGAGACGCGCCAGATCGACCACCTGCTCTGGCTCTTCCACGGAGATCTTGAACAGTTCCATTTCGCGTGGTCGTCGGACAGCCGCTGGCTGGCCTACGCCGGCGATCAGGACAACCGCAACACCGCGATCGTGCTCTACGACACCAAGGAGCGCCGGCGCCTGCAAGTCACCTCCGGCTTCTACAACGACGAGTGGCCGGTGTTCGATCCAGAGGGCAAATACCTCTTTTACCGCACCGGCCGGAGCTTCGATCCGATTTACAGCGACCTCGACAACACCTGGATTTACGCCAACACGACCGAGTTGGTGGCCGTGCCGTTGCGCAAAGACGTGCCTTCGCTGCTCGCACCGCGCAATGACGAGGAACCCGGGAAGGACAAGGCGGAGGAGAAAAAGGACAGCGAGTCCAAGGAAGGTGCGAAGCCGGCCGAGGCCAAAAACGGCGGCGAAGAAAAGGACGGAAAGAAAGAAAAGACCGAGGCGCCCCCCAAGCCGGTGGAGATCGACCTGGCGGACTTCGAGCGCCGCGCGGTGGTGCTGCCGCCCAAGTCGGGCCGTTACGGCGAATTGGTGGCGCTCAAGGATAAGCTCCTGTTCCGCCGCCGACCGCGGACCGGCTCCGGCGACGACAAAAGCCCGATCGTTTATTGGGATTTAGAGAAGCGCGAAGAGAAGACCGTGCTGGACGACGCGGATGCGATGGAGCTTTCCGCCGACCGCCAGAAGTTGCTCGTCCGGAAAGGCAAGGACTACGCCATCATCGAGCCCAAGGAAGGCCAGAAGCTGGAGAAGAAACTCGCCCTCAGCGGCCTGGAGGCGACGGTCGATCCGGTGGCTGAATGGCGGCAAATTTTCACCGACGCCTGGCGCATCGAGCGCGATTACTTCTACGACCCCGGCATGCATGGCGTGAACTGGGAGGCCATGCGCCAACGTTATGGCAAGCTGCTCGAAGACGCAGTGACGCGCTGGGACGTGAACTTCTTGCTCGGCGAACTGATCGCGGAGTTGAACTCGTCCCATACTTATCGTGGCGGCGGCGATCTCGAGTCCGCCCCGCAACGCGGCGTCGGCTACCTCGGCGTGGACTTCGCGTTCGAGGACGGCGCCTACCGGATCAAGCACATCCTCGAACCCGCCGCCTGGGACGCCGAGGTCCGCTCGCCGTTGCGCCAGCCAGGCATCGACGTTAAGGAAGGCGATTTCCTGCTCGCGGTGAACGGCGTGCCGCTCGATCCGAAGCTCGAACCCTGGGCGGCTTTCCAAGGTCTGGCTGACAAAACCGTCAGTCTCACCGTCAACCGCCAGCCGGGCTTGGACGGCGCGCGTGAGGTGATTGTGCACACGCTCGCCAGCGAGGCCCGGTTGCGGAACCTGGCCTGGATCGAGGCCAAGCGCCGGCGCGTGGCCGAGGCCTCGGACGGGCGCATCGGCTACATCTACGTGCCGGATACCGGCCAGGGCGGGCAGAACGAACTCGTGCGCCAGTTCCGCGGCCAGTTCACCAGGCAAGGCTTGATCATTGACGAGCGGTTCAACAGCGGTGGCCAGATTCCCGACCGGTTCATCGAACTCTTGAACCGGCCACTCATCAACTATTGGGGCGTGCGCGACGGCCGCGACTGGCAATGGCCGCCGGTGGCGCATTTTGGGTCCAAGGCGATGCTCATCAACGGCTGGAGCGGCTCAGGCGGCGACGCCCTCCCGTATTATTTCAAGCGCGCGAAACTCGGTCCGCTGATCGGCACGCGCACCTGGGGCGGCTTGATCGGCATCAGCGGCGCGCCCACTCTCGTGGACGGTGGCAACGTCACCGCGCCCACGTTCGGCATCTACAGCCCCCAAGGCAAATGGATCATCGAAGGCCACGGCGTCGATCCGGACATCGAGGTGATCGACGATCCCGCCAAGATGGCCAAAGGCATCGACCCGCAACTCGAACGGGCGATTCGCGTGGTGGAAGAGGCGATCGAAAAGCGCCCGCCGCCCGAGCCGCACAAACCCGCCTATCCGGACCGGGCCGGCAACACGGATCGCTGAGCCGCCAAAGACCCCAGAAGATTAGCTCGAAAACCGAAATAGGAGAGGCCAGAGGATGGCTACGCTTTGCCAGGATGGGGCAACACTCCGTCGAGCCCTGCAATCCCAGCCACGGAGGCACCGAGACTCGGAGTTTGAGTTAGGAACGCAGGAAACAGGAAACCCCAGGCCGCGGTTCCTGAGTTCTACATCGGACCGCTGCGTCTCCGCGACTCCGTGGCCGTTCCCTGGTGGGGCGAGACTCCGCTCGAGCCGATTCCAATTAATCACTTCGCAAGCGGAAGAACCGCGTCTGGTCCGTCCACACGTTGGTGAGGACGTACTGGTTGCCCAGAATCGTGGGCGGATTCGTGACCACGGTCCACGCGGGTGGCGACAAGCTGGGCGTGGTCTCGAGCGAGTAGCCGAAGGCAGTCGTCGGCCAGGAGAGCAGCGTTATGCCGGCACTGTTCGTGATAGACAGCGTCGGTGCCGCGAAGGTGTAGAACCGGAGCCCTTCC
>JAKANS010000250.1 GCA_021823625.1 bacterium
CCCCGAACAACTCGAAGCCGCGTTGGGGTTCTTCACCTTGAAACCGCCATCCTGCAGGGCCTCCACGTAATCGAGCTCGGAACCGGTCACGTACAGCGCGCTCTTCGGATCCACGACGACCTTGATGCCGGCGCTCTCGACGAGGATGTCGCGATTGACCGGCGCGTCCTGCAAATCCATTTTGTACTGCAGGCCGGAGCCGCCGCCGCCCACCACCGCCACCCGCAAAACACCCGCTGGCCGGCCTTGTTTGGCCAGCAACGATCGGACCCTGGCCGCTGCCGTGGCGGTCACTTTGACGAGGCGTTCGTCGCCGACGCGGAAGTTCGGCGGCGCGGCGGTCGTTGTGGGCAATGAAGCGAGCATAACGATTGTCGTATCGAAAACTATGGGGCCGGCCGGGCGGCGTCAAACGCCCCGCAGTCGCGACCGGGCTTTTAAGAAGCGAAGCGGCGGCCGAAGCCACCGCCTCGCAAGATTCTGCCCACCATCTCAGCCTTGCAGAGCCTCGAATACCTTGCCGACCATCTTTTCGCTGGGCTTGAGTGTCCTGGAGCCTTGTTGCCACTTGGCTGGGCAGGCTTCGTCCGGGTGTTGGGCCAGGTAGGCATTCGCCTCCATCTTGCGGAGCAGTTCTTCCGCGTTCCGGCCTACGTTGTAATAACTCACTTCCGAGGAGACCAGTTTGCCCTCCGGGTTGATGATGAACGTGCCGCGAAGCGCCAGGCCGGTGGCGGGGTCGTACACGCCGAAGAGACGCGAGACGGCCCCCGTGGGGTCGGCGGCCATCGGGTACGACAGCTTGGCCAGGAGCCGCTCGGAGTTGCGCCAGGCCAGATGCGAAAACTTCGTGTCGGTGGAAACCGAGGCGACTTCCGCGCCCAAGGCCTTGAGCGTTTCATACTTCTCCGCCAGGTCGGCGAGTTCGGTCGGACAAACGAATGTGAAGTCGGCGGGGTAGAACACCAGGATGGTCCACTTCAACTGCTCACGTAACCGGGCCAGGGACAACTTGCCGAACTGACCTTCGGCCGGGTTGTAGGTCTCCATTTCGAAATCGGGGACTTGATCACCGACGTGTAACGGGGCTTGGTCGCACATAGTTCTTCGTCTCTTTCAATTTGATTGCACTGGGCAGACCGGTTCATCCGGCGAAGCAGGTTCACGGCAGCCGGTCCGACAGCGCCTGCAACCAAAGCGGCCAGCGCAGCCGTTGTCAAATCCGCTGAGCGCGTGGGATTCAATCCAGACTGGCCAGCCTCCGACTCGGTAATTCTCGCCGCTGGCGTGCGGGTGCGGTCACAGCCGCCGCGGCTTCTGGCGGACTCGTGCTTTTGCGGTTTCGTCCCGGCGCGCTCGCGCTAATGTGCGCGTGTGCAGACGTTCTCCGACCAGTTCGCAGCCCTGCCGGCGCTTAACCGGGTGTTGCTGCCGGACCTGTGGCAACAGGAGGCCGTCAGCGCGCTCCGGGCCGGCCGAGACGTGGTGGTCCACGCCCCAACTGGCGCGGGCAAAACGCTCATCTTCGAGCTGTGGTCGAACCTGGGTCGCCCCCGCGGCCAGGCCATCTACACGGTGCCGACCCGCGCGCTCGCGAACGACAAGCTCGCCGAATGGCGCGCCCGCGGCTGGAACGTCGGCATCGCCACCGGCGATCTCGCTGAGAACTTGAGTGCGCCGGTCCTGGTCGCCACGCTCGAGACGCAGAAGCACCGCCTCATTCAGGGCGACGGGCCGAGCCTCCTGGTCGTGGACGAGTACCAGATGATCGGCGACCCGGACCGCGGTTTGAATTACGAACTGGCCCTCGCCCTGGCGCCGGCGCGCACCCAGTTGCTCCTGCTTAGCGGCAGTGTCGGCAATCCCCAGGACGTGGTGAAGTGGCTCCGCCGTCTCGGCCGTGACGCCGTAGTGGTTCGCTCGGACGAACGGCCCGTGCCGTTGGAGGAGGTCCACGCCAGCCAGTTGAGCTACAGCGTGCCGTCGGAGATTCGCGGTTACTGGCCGCGCCTGGTTGCCAAAGCGCTTGCCGAAGACCTGGGCCCGATTCTTCTTTTTGCGCCGCGACGACAGGCGACCGAGGACCTCGCCGAAGAACTGGCGCGGCAACTGCCCAACCCGAATCCGCTCACGCTGACGCCGGCGCAGAAACAACTCGTCGGTGAGCGGCTCGCGCGTTTGCTCAAGTCCCGCATCAGCTTTCACCACAGCGGGCTCAGCTACGGCGCGCGCGCGGGCGTGATCGAGCCGCTGGCCAAGGCCGGTCAACTCCGCGCCGTGGTGGCCACGATGGGGCTGGCGGCCGGGATCAATTTCTCGCTTCGCAGCGTGGCATTGGCTGGCGACTCGTATCGGCGCGACATGGCCGAGCAGCCACTTCGCCCGGACGAAATCCTCCAGATGTTCGGCCGGGCGGGCCGGCGCGGCATCGACGAGACCGGCTACGCCTTGGTGGGCGCCAACGAAATCACGTTGCTGGACGCGCACCCGCTTCACTTGGCGCGCAACGGCATGGTCGATTGGGGCGCGCTGCTAGGCCTGATGGCGGCGGCGGCGGACCAGCAACGCGAACCCTTCCGCGAGGCCACGCGGGTGCAGGAACGCCTGTTCACCAGCAGGCCGATCCTGCTCGGCGTCGAGGAGTCGCTCAAACACCCCGATCCGCCTTGTGGCCTGGCCACGGATGCCGAGCGCGCGCGGCACGTGCGCCGACGTGTGCGCGAATTGTTCAACAGCCGCGGCGGTTGGGAGCGCTTCCCGGCGGCGCAGGAACGCCGGTTGAGCGACATCGTAGTCATGCAAGGTCCAGGCACGGACGCAGGTCCGGCGACGAACGGCGAGCCGCCCAAGCTGCTACCCGCCTTGAGCGAGCCGGCGGCATTGGAAAAACTGAGTTTCGGCCAGCTTTGCGCGCTGCACGAAGAGGACGGCCGGCCGATTTACGGCCGTAACTTCACGGTGGCCGAGCGGATGCCCGGCAACCGCGTGCTGCTGGTCAAGTGGGTTCGCCGGCTCACGAACTGGCACGGTCGCCAGGCCGCACTAAACGTGTGGCGGGAGCGGATCCTGCCGCTGGTCGAACAAGGACTCGCGCAACGCAAGACGCCGGTGGTGAGAGTCAACGAGTCACCGGAGAAGATCGCCGTGCAGGCCAGTTTGGCGGAACTCACTCTGCGCGTGCCGGTGGATTCGTACGGCGTGGCCATCTGGCGTCCGCGCGAGCGCGAGGTGTTCCCGTCCGACTGCGCGCAGTGCGAATGGGCCTCAATCTGCCGCAACCTGCCGACTGGCACCGGCACCGCCATGCTTTGGCGGCGGCTGGGTCTGGTGGACACCGCCGGCGCACCCACCCGCCGCGGGCGCGTCGTGAGTTTCTTTTCGCAAGGCGACGGCCTGGCGATGGCCGCGGCGTTGGAGGATCCGACTTATCCGATCGAAGACCTCGTCTATGACCTGGCGAACCTCGATGCGGGTTTTCGCTTCGCGGGCGACGAGAACCGCTGGGCCGGCCGACTCGCGCTGGCCTGCCACCAAGTTTATGGGCTGCAAACGATCGCCGGTTATCTCGAGAACGGGCTGCCGCCCAAATACGGCGCCGGCGCGGAGGCCATCGTGGCGGCCGCGCACCGCGATCCGGACACCCGCCACCGCTGGGTGAGCGAGGGGGTGGGCGCGGGCGACATCGATCGGGTCATCATCGAGTGGCGCAGTCTGCTGCGGCAGGTGGCCCACGCGCCGGCGCTCGAATGGCCGCGCTGGCAGGCGCTGCAACGGCGCGCGCGCGCCATCTTGAACGAAACGGAATCGCCCACACTCACGGAGCTGCCCCCGCTCGAATTTGCGCAGACCCGGCGGATCGAACATCACTTGATGCTGCGCCGGCACTGACCCTCTGGTGAAGATGAACCCGCTCGATCCCGAACTGGCGCAAGCGGTGCAGGCGTTGGGCCTGCAAAAGCACCGGCGCCACATTTTCCTGTGCGCCGAGCCGACCGAAGCCAGGTGCTGCGACCGCGAAGCGGGCCGGGCCGCCTGGGAGTTTTTGAAGCGTCGCCTGAAGGAACTGGGGCTGGTCGAGCCGGAGGCGTTGGTGTTTCGAACCAAGGTGAGCTGTCTGCGCATTTGCGTGCGGGGGCCGATCACGGTCGTTTACCCGGAAGGCGTCTGGTACCACTCATGTGAGCCGGCCGTGTTGGAGCAGATCATCCGGCGGCATCTGATCCACGGTGAGGTGGTGGCCGAATTTGCCTTCGCCTGCAATCCGCTCACCGCTGAAGGCCGCGCCGCGCCGCCGGCTTGACCGGGCCGCGGGGCGGGCGGATTGTGGTGACGTTGCGGGGAGCCCAGCGGGGGGCCGTCGCGGTGACGGCCCGCGGGCTGAGAGGGTGCGCGCGCGCGCCACCGACCCGTTGAACCTGATCCAGGTCATGCTGGCGAAGGGACACGTCCCCCTTTCCCCACGTTCGCCTGGCGGCGCGGCGTGCGCGCGCCCGTCGAAACCGAGAACTTGAAACCGAAAGCTTGCCGATGATCGCTCAGAAAGATTCGTTCGAGCCGTCCAGCCGCGAACCCTTGCCGCGGAGCCGCCGCGTTTATGTCGCCGGCCGCCGGCATCCCGAGGTGCGCGTGCCGATGCGCGAGATCGAACTCACGCCCACCCGGTCATCCATAGGCACCGTGGAGGTGAACGCGCCGGTGCGGGTCTATGACTGCGCCGGTCCGTGGGGCGACCCCGAGTTCACCGGCACGGTCGAGCAAGGGCTGCCCGCGCTGCGCCGCGAGTGGATTTTGCAGCGCGGCGACGTGGAGGAATACGCCGGGCGGGCGGTGTCGCCCATCGACGACGGCTATCTCTCCGGCCAGCACCGCGAACTGGTTCAAGCCCGGCGCCAGGACGAGACCGCGTTTCACCTCGACCCGCGCGCGCTGCCCAAGCGAACCATCCTGCGCGCCCGGCCCGGCCGCCGCCCGACGCAGCTTGCCTACGCCCGTGCGGGCCTCATCACGCCGGAGATGGAGTTCATCGCCATCCGCGAGAACCTGCGGGGAGCATACACGGCCCGCGTGTCCGGCGATACGGCCCGCATTGGCGAACTTTCGCGCGACATCGTCCGCAACGATTTGAACAAGCGGCACGCGGGCTCAGCTCAATCCTCAATCCTCCATTCTCCATCCTCGTTCACGCCTTCCGTCTTCCGCCGCTTCCCGCAGCGCATCCCAAAGGAAATCACTCCCGAATTCGTAAGAAGTGAAGTGGCGGCGGGCCGTGCCATCGTCCCGGCCAACATCAACCATCCCGAACTGGAGCCGATGATCATCGGCCGCAACTTCCTCGTGAAGATCAACGCCAACATCGGCAACAGCGCCGTCGCGTCGAGCATCGAGGAGGAAGTCGAGAAGATGCGCTGGGCCACCAAGTGGGGTGCGGACACTGTCATGGACCTCTCCACCGGCAAGAACATCCACGCCACGCGCGAATGGATTCTCCGCAACTCGCCCGTGCCCATCGGCACCGTGCCGATTTATCAGGCGCTCGAAAAAGTCGGCGGCAAGGCCGAGGACCTCACGTGGGAACTCTTCCGCGACACCCTCATCGAACAGGCCGAGCAGGGTGTGGACTACTTCACCATTCACGCCGGCGTGTTGCTGCGCTTCGTGCCGCTCACCGCGAACCGCATGACCGGCATTGTCTCACGCGGCGGCAGCATCATGGCCAAATGGTGTCTCGCGCATCACCAGGAGAATTTCCTCTACACCCACTGGGACGACCTCTGCGACATCATGGCCGCCTACGACGTTTCGTTCAGCATCGGCGACGGCCTGCGCCCGGGTTCAATCGCGGATGCAAATGACGAAGCCCAATTTGCCGAATTAAAAACTCAAGGTGAACTGACTGAACGCGCCTGGGCGAAAGGCGTTCAAGTCATGAACGAAGGCCCGGGCCACGTGCCCATGCACATGATCGAGGAAAACATGGTCAAGCAACTCGAATGGTGCGGCGAAGCGCCGTTCTACACGCTCGGACCGCTCACCACCGACATCGCGCCCGGCTACGACCACATCACCAGCGGCATCGGCGCGGCGATGATCGGCTGGTATGGCTGCGCCATGCTTTGCTACGTCACGCCCAAGGAACACCTCGGCCTGCCGAACAAGAAAGACGTGAAAGACGGCGTTATCGCCTACAAGATCGCCGCGCACGCCGCCGACCTCGCCAAGGGCCATCCCGGTGCGCAATACCGCGACAACGCGCT
>JAKANS010000251.1 GCA_021823625.1 bacterium
CGTCTCGGCCCTGCTCCAGGAAACCAGCGAAGCCTGGGAAACCGGAAAAGTTTACCTCAACATGGAATGCCAAACCCAGTCCTCAGTTTGATGCTCAAAGAATTTACAGAAAAGAAATTGCGCGGCCAAGATCAAGTCGTTGGCGTATGCGCGCTGTTCAAGGAAGATGCCAATGTGTTTCAGTTGGCCAGAATGGCGGTCAGCCCTGAGTTCCAAGGCAAGGGCTTTGGCCACGCGCTGACTGATGCCGCCTTCGAGCATCTGCATAAAATCGGTGCAAGCCGGGTCTACCTGCTGTCCAATACAGTCCTGATTCCGGCCATTGCACTATACAGGAAGCATGGTTTTACAGTTCTATGCGAAGGGCAGCATCCGGTTTATGCCAGATGCAATATCGTAATGGAGAAAGTGTTACAACCACCCAACCCATCGCTCAAGCGGGACGCGGCAAAAAGCCGCCGCGCCCCTTAGCTTTACGTTCGGCCGCAGACGCCGCCCAAAACACAACGCCACGCTCAATATGAAAACATGCTCAATCCTCCTTGCCGCAGTTGCGGCGCTGCTCGTTACCACACTTGCCTCCCCCCTGGCGGTTGCAGCCAGCACCGTGACCTTCGACAACAAATCGGGTCAGCCAGCGCTCGTGAAGCTCGAAGGCCCTACCGCCAAATCCGTGGCAGTTCAGACAGGCGAGAAGTCAACGGTTGAGGCGTCCCCCGGCCACTACTTCATCAAGACCCGCTACGGCACGCCTGGAAACTACAGCTATTCAAAGGGAGATGAATTTGATGTGGTCGAGACGGCCACGTCGTCATCCCGAATCACCATCACGCTTCACAAGGTCGTGGACGGCAATTATCAAACTCGCCCCATCACCGCCGACGAGTTCGGCGAGCTGGCAGCCCAGTCCGTGCCGGAGCGCGAAGGCGCGAACACCAAACCCAAACGAACAGTCGCCCAGACTACTCCAGCTCCTCAGATTCGACGCATGACGGCAAGTTCGGAGGACACCGCCCCATGGGCTACGAACTTTCCCGCCTTTCTCCAAGAGCTCGCCACGATAATCGGGCCAAATCCCAAATGGCCACAAAGAGCCCCCGGCTTGGGCTTTGAAGCTAAGAATGATAAAGACGAAACAGTCGCACTGCTCTCTCAATTTTATCCGATCCCAGAGTTCGGTAGCAGTTCTTCAAAAGCGGCCAGCACGAGTATGTTCGCGTGGAAAAGCGTCACCTGGGATCTGACCATTGATTCGATCGAGGGCGGCAAAGCGGGTAACGTCATCATCAACTTCAAAAAGCCCGAGGCCGGCTCAATTCATCCAAGCATCAAGGAATTCAACGTATTTCGTGCCGTTGTCGCCGAATCCGAGCGTGGCCAAGCCCGCAAACTAAAAGGCGGACAACAGGTTCGCGTCCGAGGACAGATTGACGGCAACATAATGAGGGGCCTATCCCTATTTCTCGGAGTCGGCCCTGACGCCGGAAACATCAAGATGAATCTTGTTCTTTCCAACGCTGAACTTCTCTACTCGAAAGGCGATGAGTTCGACGTCAAAGACACTGCCACGACAGCTTCGGACATCAGGATTACGCTCCACAAGATAGTCGCTGGGAATGACGCCTCGAAGGCCATTTCCGAGTTTGAGGTCGGCACAGATGCCGCCGCGAAGCAGAAGTTGACGCCAAAGCAGGGTTGGCAGAAAGACCCAGCCGCATTTGTAAAGGAAGTGCAGCAGTTGATTGATGACGGCGGCTTGACGCCGGAACAGGCCATCAAGAAACTCTTGGCAGGAGGGTCGGCAGAGATTGAATGGCGCGGCAGGTTATTCAGCATCTGGCCTGCGAGTCCATACACTGGGCCTGCGATGGTGGAAATGCAGATGGATGGCCTTTCCGTTCGGTATCAGAAGACCAACGATTACAGGATCAGCAGGATTGGCCTACTGCCAGTCGGCGATAAGTGGAAGAAGGGGGAGAGCTTTACGAGGAAACCAAGAGCCTGCCAGGAAATGAGCTTCCGAAAAGGCAGGTTGTTTTCAGGACGACCCTCCAGCCACGGCCGGTGACTCACAAGTGTAGTGGCGTGCCGTTTCTGGGCCTGGTTTCTGACCAAGGGAAGCTTGCTGTTCTTGCTAGCCATGTGGTGTGCCTGCCCGAGAATTCAGCCCCGCATTACCACATTGCTCTCACGCTTAAAGGCGGGGAGTTAGTGACACAGATTGCACCTGACGCTGCGAACAAATGATCAAAGCGCCGAACCAGATCACTGGAGCGAACCGCCGCCCCGCTTCGCCGTTCGAGGGTCGCGGGCTTCGATGGAGCGTTCTGGTGGTCGGAAGTCGCGGGCGTTACGACGGCGGGGCGGCTGTCGCTCAGTTCGGTCGTTAGGCGTTTCTGCGCTTGCCCAGAAATCGGCAGAGGGTATTCTCCACACATGATTCAGACCATCGAAGCCATCGTTGACGAGCGCGGCGCAGTGCGTCTGCTCGAACCGCTCCAGCTCGACCGACGCCATCGAGCGCTGGTCACGATTCTGGCAGATGAGCCTTCGGATGCCCACGAGACGGCCCTTCTCAGCGAGGCATCGTTGGCCGAGGACTGGAACCGCCCCGAGGAGGACGCCGCATGGTCACACCTACAGCAGGTTCCGTAGTTCTCGTTCCGTTCCCGTTTTCGGACCTGTCGCAGTCCAAGCGCCGTCCGGCGGTCGTGCTCGCCGGGGCGGAGCGCGGCGACTGGATTCTCTGCCAGGTCACGAGCAAGTCGTATGCGGACGCGCGCGCCGTGGAACTCACGGACGCTGATTTCGAGCAGGGCAGCCTTCGGCTCGTGAGCTATGCCCGGCCAGCCAAACTCTTCACAGCGCACGAGAGTCTTTTCGTTTCCGAGGCAGGCGTGCTCACTGCCGCGTCGCTCAAGAGAATCACGGATGAAGTCGTCTCTGTTATTCAACGAAGCGCCTAACCAGGCGCTGCAGCGCCTGTGAGGGTTGTCAAGAGGGGCGTGAGGTTTCCGCCAGGTTTTTTCAGTGAGACGGTCGTCGCGCGGAGCGCAACGGAGTGAAGCGGAGTCGCGCGCGGGAGCGGTGGGGGCAGCGAACTTCTGGCCCGCGCCGCCTGCCTTCAACGCCACCTCACTTTTTCCTCGTAACAGCTTTTTCCTTTCCTGGTTGCTTCCTTCGCGTCCGTCGCGTGAGCTTTTCCAACCGGGGTCGCCGCGTGTCTGAGTGGGGACGGTTTGCGTCCCGCACCGGCTCCTATCCGAGCCGTTCCGTTACAGAACGCCCACGGTGTCGTGCTTGCTTGACGGCGGCGACCGGGGGCAGCGCCCCAGCTAACCGACGGGCGGGTTTTCACCCCACCAGCTGCAGCGACGAGCCGCCGCCACCCGGTCGCAAATTGGCTCACGTTTTGACTCGAGGAAATGGAAGTTGCGGGTTTCGGATTGCGGCGTTGGCGCTACGCCGCCCCCCCGCCGAGTTCGTCCATCGTGGCCCGGCCCGTGCGCCAGCGCCACAGGTCAAGGGCCAGCAACCGCGCCAGCGCCACCACCGTCTTCTTCTTCAGCGCGCCGCCCCCGGCCAGTTTCCCTTTCATGCGTTGCGCCGCCCCCCAGTTCGGCTGCCAGCGCCACAGTCGCCACCCCGCCTCCACCAGCAGCGTGCGCACCCGCCCGTTGCCCATCCGGTCAATGCTGCCCAGGCGTTGTTTGCCGCCGGAACTGTGTTCGCCCGGACAACAGCCCGTGTAGCTCCCGATCTGTTTGCGGTTGTGGAACCGCTGCCAGTCGCACACCTCGCCGTCCACGCTCACCAGCGTGATTTCCCCCAGCCCCTTGGGAATGGGCTGCGCCTGCACCCGCGCCTGTAACTCCGCTTCCAGCGCGGCGAGTTGTTGCGCCAGGGCCAGGATCAGTTCGCGCAGTTCGGTCAAACGGCTCCCCCCCCACGGGGCGAGCGTGGCGAGCTTCTGCCAGGTGCGCGCACCCCACCAGCGCCCGGGCAGCTTCACGTGCCGATACTCGGCCACCTGACCGTGCCCGCGGTGGCCCAGCATCCGGATCGTGCGCCCGAGGAACTTCCGCCGCCGCGTGCCTTCCCGCCGCTGTTGCTCGGCCGCGGCGGATGGGCGCCAGCTCGTCGCCGTTGCCAGCGAGCCAGCGCGAGAGGCGCAGGCCCAAGGCGCGCGCGTCCAGCTTGTCGGTCTTGCGCTGGCCATTCGGCGCGATGGGCGTGATGAGGAAGCTTTGCGCGCCGGCGGCGACCCGTTCGCGGTGGAGCACGAAGCCGAAGCCGCAACTCTCCTGGACGCAGCACACCTGGCGCCCTTCGGCCACCCACTGCCGCACCTGGGCCACGAGTGCCTCGCGTGTGACCTTGCGCGGGGCGTGGGGACTGGCGTGGTCCTTCTGGGCCACGGCCATGAGGAACTCCAGATGCACATCCAGGCCGAGCTTGAGCAACGGTTTGGCGGGATCAATGACAGCCGTGGGCAACGGCTGACGTGGCGGCAGCGCGGGCTTGTCAGGCGCGGGGGTGGGCGTTAGGGTCTTCCGCGTCATGGTGGGTTTGAGGGGGTAGTTTTTTTTCATGAATGTGATGATTGATGATCTAAGCTGCGTTCCCAGCGTGGCACTGAGTGGTGCCGCGTTCAACCCATCATGGCATCTAATGGCGGCTGGGCGTCGCGGTTGCAATCGGCGGGGCACGGGGCGGCCGGTGTGGCGTGTGTGGAAACGACGAGTCGTCCGCTCAAGACGCAAACGCTGGCGAAGACCATCAGCCAGCCCGTCACCACGGAACTACTCCCCCTGCGGATGCGGACGGGAATGCGTGCGTTCATGGCGCCGGTTCTACCCCACCGCCCCCGCGCTGAAAACCCAAAGCCGCAGCGGCGAGCGCGCGGCGCGCGGTCTGAAGACCATCGCCTTTCCGTCGATCAGCACCGGCGCCTACGGTTTCCCGCTCGAGCGCGCGGCCCGCATCGCCGTGCGCGAATGCCGGGCCTTCCTCGCGGCCCACCCGGAGTTCGGGCAAATCCGGCTGGTCTGTTTCGGCGCGTCGGCGTTGGCGACCTACCAGGCGGCGCTGCGGGAAAACACGACCCGCGCGAGCGGCTAAATGCGCGCTTTGTGTCCTCTGAAGCGCAACCGTCCCGCTCTGTGGCTGCGCGCGTCAGAGCGCGGCAGGCTCGAGCGAATAGCGCGTTGTTTGCCAAGACGCGGAGCCAGAACAGTCAGCCGCTGACTGACGTCAGCAGCCACAGAAACTTCTCTGCCCGGCTTTGCGCAGGTGCGTGCCGAAAGCCGGCTGGAAGCTGGCGCGCCGGATCAGACACGGGAGCGCAACCGTCTCGGTCGCTCCCGTCGGCGTCTTGCTCCGTGGCTGCGCGCGTCAGAGCGCGGCAGGCTTGACCGAATAGCGCGTTGTTTGCCAAGACGCGGAGCCAGAACAGTCAGCCGCTGACTGACGTCAGCAGCCACAGAAACGTCTCTGACCGGCTTTGCGCTGGCGTGTGCCGAAAGCCGGCTGAAAGCCGGCGCGCCGGATCAGACAGGGGAGCGCGACCGGCTCGATCGCATCCGGCGGCGTCTCGCCGGCGGGCTGGCGCGGACAATTGCGAAGCCAAAGCGTTTGCCGTGGCTGAGTCCGGGTTCAAGGGATTAAGTGTATCATTATCAAGAACCGACCCCTTTTAAGACAGCTTTTAAGAGAAGAAAGGCTGGCTGACGGAAATCCTTTTCCCCTCTTGACCGCTCACGCTAATGGGTGACTCCTTTTCCGCGAGCATGTTGGTCTGCCACGCATTCGGTTCCGCCGGAGGCATTTCGTAAGAGCCGGTGTTCGTCGAGAACCACGAGTTCATCTATCGACCGCAGTCTTGCCGAAGGAAGTTCCTTCCACCTAGCGAGATCCTCCTTCAACGTCCGAAGGTCGGATTCTAGTGGAGAGGCAGCTACGCTGAAGTCTTCGTTGATTTGGCTCACCTCGCGAGCGACCTCTTTCGAGACGCGTTTGCATAGCAGTTCGAACGATATGCTCTTGATCCGCCCCCCCACTTGAACACCAAGTAAGATCACCAGCACAGGCGCGAACACGGCGAAAAAGACAAGCAAGAACACAGTCGTCCCACAGAAAACGCATGAAAACCATCGAAAATCAGAGCTTTCTGACAACTCCGGACGCTATGGGACGGAGTGTGCCGGTTAAAACGCCAGCCCCTTTTCAAATCGCCAATGAAATCAG
>JAKANS010000252.1 GCA_021823625.1 bacterium
GCGCATAACTCTCGGTCTCGCGGACGAGCACGGCGCCGGCCACACAGCCCACAAGGGCTTCGACCAGCTTGAGCACTTCCGCGGGCAGCGGCTTCAGCAAGGCGATGTCCGAAACCGCGACCCGGCCACCGGGCTTGAGCACGCGGGCCATTTCGCGCCAGACCTGCGGCTTGTCCGGTGAGAGATTGAGCACGCAATTGGAAATGATCGCGTCCACCGAATCGTCGGCCACCGGGAGGTGCTCGATTTCGCCGAGTCGGAACTCGACGTTGTTGAGGCCGGTCTGCTGGCGGTACGCGGCCGCGTTGCGACGCGCCTTGCCGAGCATTTCGGGGGTCATGTCCACACCGATGGCGCGGCCGGTCGGTCCGACCTTGCGCCCGGCGATGAACACGTCAAATCCGCCGCCGCTCCCGAGATCGAGCACGACCTCGCCGGGCTTGAGCCCGGCCAGCGCAGCGGGGTTGCCGCAGGACAGGCCCATGTTCGCGCCTTCCGGCAGGGTTTGCAGTTCGGCGACGCTGTAGCCGAGTTCGCGGGCCAGTTTTTCGGCCTCGGCCGGGGCCGAGCCGCAGCAGGAGACGCCCGGCCCACAACAGCCGGCAGCGGTTTCCGTGGCGATCTTGGCGTAGCCTTCGCGTACGGTGGCATGCACCGCTTCGGCCTGCTCACTGGAATTGATTTCGTTCATGATCGGACGGTTCGAGCTATTTCTTGTCATTTCTCTGTTTCGAAAATCCCAGGTTACGCCCAAGGCGCAAGGTAGATGAGGTAGAGGCCACCGACCAGCAGAAGCACGCCGCACACGCATTTCACCACCGTCACGCCCCTGGATTGTTCATTCCAGTTGAGAAACCGCTGGACAACCTCCGTGAACGTGCCGGCCAGCACGATCACCGCGCAATGCCCGACGCCGTAGGCCAGCAGCAGTGACGCGCCGTAGGTCGGCGCGGTCTTTGCCAGTTTGAAAGTCACCGCCAGCATTGGCGCCATGTAGGCAAACGTGCACGGTCCCAGTGCGACGCCGAAGATGAGTCCAAGCAGGAAAGCCGCAAGCAGGCCCTTACGCTTCAGGTTCACCTGGCCCGGCCCCGACCACGGCATGGGAATCACGCCCATCAAGTGCAGCCCCACCACGAAAAAGATGGCCGCCACGAAGTAATTACCGTAACGACCCACATCGCCCATCATTCGGCCCGCTGCCGCCGTGATGGCCCCGATGGCGGCGATCGTCACCAGGATGCCCACGGCGAAAAGCGTCGCGATGCCCCCCGCCCGTGCCGTGCTCACGCGCCCCTGACCGCTGATGAATCCAACGATGAGGGGAATGCTCGCCAGGTGGCACGGGCTGAGAATGATGCTCAGGACGCCCCAGACGATCGACGCGCCCAGCGCCAGCAACGGCGCACCTTCCACGGCGTGGCTGAGACTGGTGAAGAGCTGCTCCATCCTCCGATCATTTGCACTCACCCAGCTTGCACGCCTTCGCGATTTGCTCCGGTGTCAGCTTCATCTTGTCGGCCAACGCCTGGGCGATCGTGATTTGCCGGCCGGTCATCGCCGGGCGAGCCTCCAACCACTTTTGCAGGTTGGCTTCGTTCACGAAAAACCCTTGTTTGAAGCACCCGGCGGATACCCACCTGCCATCCGGCCCTTTCTTCTGGCCAAACCACGCGATGGCGCTGGGCGGTTCCAGCGAAGCAATCTGCCCATCCAACGTCTTCACCCGGATCATTGCGCCCGTCAGCCCGTCCTTCGCCTCCACTTCAATGTCCTGTTTGAGCCGGGCGGCGACGCCCAGCGAACAATGCGTGCAGCAGCCGTAGCCGTGCGTCGTTCCGAACTTTACGCTGCAGGCGTCTTCCGGATAGACCGCGCGGTCGCAGAAAGCGCAGCGCGTCGCCAGTTCCTTGGAGCGGAGCACGTCCCAGGCGAGGAGGTTGCCGGGGCTTTTCTGCTGCTCCTTCACGGCAGCATCCCTGTCGGCAAACGCCTTGATGGTAGGCCGGCCGTTCGCGTCCATCCCGTAGAGATACTTGGCCGTAGTCGCAGTCACCAGGCTGCCGCTGGCCCAATCCGTTACGCTCACCTTGGCGTCCTCCGCCTTCGGGTCCGCGTCCACAATGCTGGAGAGGTAGATGAAGTAGCAGTGCGGACCGCACAGAACGCGCTGTTCGTTCTGCCCCTTCACCACCGTTCTGGTCCTGGCATTCACATTCTCATCACACATGAAGCACACCGACTCCCGCGGGCGTGTGTCCGCCGCCACCGGCGTCTCGCGCACGATGCCTGAAGACTGCTTTACGTTGCTGACGTCCACGCCCAGTTCCTTCCACTTGGCGAGGATGTCCTCGCGTCCGAAGAAGCCCGTGTGGCGGAAAAGCTCCTTGCCGTTGGCGTCGAAGAAAATCTGCGTGGGAATCATCTCGATGCCGTAGCGCTTGCCTGCGTCGGGATTCTTCCACACATCAATGAACTCGACGTTCATCCTGTCCGGGTATTCCTTTTTTAGTCCCTCCAAAATGGGCGCCATCATTTTGCAGGGAATGCACTTGTCCGCGCCAAGGTCGAGGAGTTTGGGCAGGTTCGCTCCCGTCGCCGGAGGCGTTTTCCCTGACTCGCTCGCCGCCGCTGCTACGGCAGCGGGTTTGGAATTAGTGGGTGTCTTGCCCTTTTTGAGAGCTACCGCTCCCGTGACGGCCACGGCGAGCGCAGCCACGATGAAGATTTGCATGGGTGTCTTCATACTTACAGCTTGAGTTCAGATGTTATGCGTCGGGGTTACGGCTTGATTTTCTCGTAGATGGCCGGCAGGCACGTCCGATACATCCCAGCGACCTGGGGTTCCATTTCGGCGAGGGGTTTCACGGGTATCAAATCCATCACTTCGCCGGGCGCGAGGCCCGATTCCAGCAAGGTCCGCGTGGCCCCGCAGGCCATCCGCTTCATCGCCGGAACAATCTCGGCGTCGCTCAGACCGAATCCTGCCGCCACTTCGCGCAGCGCGTGGAGTTGAAACCAGAAGTAGGTGGGGCCCATTGCGGTGAGGACGGCGTAGGCTTCCAGCTTCTCTTCCGCCACCTCGGGACAATCCCCCAGCGTCGCAAGCAGCGCCATGACCTCCGCCCGGTCACCGGCGGCCAGCCCAGGCGCAAACGCCACCGGGTTGAACCCCGCGCCCACCACGGACGGCGCATTCGGAATCACCCGTGCCAGCCGGGTAAACCCGCCGAGCAAGCCCGTCAGCTTCGCGAGAGTAAACTTGGGTGCGAGCGACACGAGCAAGGCATCCGGTCGCAGACTCGCCTTGATCTGCCCCGCTACGTCAGCCACAACCGGTGGATGCACCGCCAGGAAGACGATGTCTTTCGCCGCCGCGGCCCCGTCGTCGGCGCTCGAGGCGACGAATGGAAACCGCCCTTTCAGCTTCGCCAGCAATTCCGCGTTGGGGTCGCTCACGGTGATGCTGGCCGGGAGTTCCTTCGCCCGCGTCCACCCTTCCAGGAAGATGCGGACGATGCGCCCGCCGCCGACAAAGCCGATGGTCTTGTTGCTCATAATTGCCCTTTCACGTTTCATGCCGCCGCCTGCTGCAAAATGGCCTTGATTTCCGGAATGCTTGGCACCTTCCCGCTCACCTTGATGGTACCGTTGACCGCCAGTGCGGGCGTCATCATCACGCCCAGCGCCATGATTTGTTTGAGGTCGGTGACCTTGTTGATTTCAGCGGTGATACCGAGATCTCTGACAGCCTGTTCGGTGAATTGCGCGAGGGTTTTGCACTTGGCGCAGCCGGGTCCGATGACGAGTAGTTGCATGATTTGATGCCTTTGGTTTGTGGTTTAGAACAACGCCCCGTAAAGCAGGCCGGTGATGGTCGCCATCACGACCACCAGAGAGACATACACCGCGGTCTTCTTCAGGCCCATGATGCTCCGGAGCACCAGCATGCTGGGCAGTGAAAGCGCCGGGCCTGCCAGCAACAGCGCCAGTGCCGGGCCTTTGCCCATGCCGGAGCCGATCAGCCCCTGCAGAATCGGCACCTCGGTCAACGTGGCGAAATACATGAACGCCCCCACGACCGAGGAAACAAAGTTTGCCAGAAGGGAATTGCCCCCCACCGACTGGCTGACCCACTCCGAAGGAATGACTCCTTCGTGCCCTGGTCGCCCCAACAGGATGCCCGAAACGAACACGCCCCCGATCAGTAGCGGGAAGATCTGTTTCCCCAGGCTCCAGGTCGCGTCCAGCCATTCCCGGCCCTCCCCGGGTGTCCGGGCGCAGATTACTGCCAGTCCTGCGCAGCCTGCGATGAACGGAATCAGCGGTGCATGAGGAAAGGCAAAGCTCAGGATGGCCACGGGCAATGCCGCCACTGCCAGTTCGCTCCACTCGAAACCAAACCACAGCCCCAGCGCCACTCCTAACTCGGCGGCGAACGCGGCGCTGAGGGGCCATTTCCACGCATAAATGCTGGCCCAAAGGCCGGTCGGTTCATCGGGCTTGCTCCAATTGGCGAACACTAACACTCCCACCATCGCGGCGAAGAACAACACGTTTTGCCAGAGCGGACGCCGGACCTCTACTTCCGGCATCTCTGCCGCAGCCTCTGCCTTGGCCTGTTCCTCACGCCGAAAAACGAAGTGCATCGCCAACCCCACAATCACGCTGAAAGCCACCGCGCCAATGGCCCGCGCCGCGCCCAGTTCCAGGCCCAGAATCCGCGCCGTCAGTACAATGGCCAGCACGTTGATGGCTGGCCCGGAGTACAGGAACGCCGTGGCCGGACCCAGGCCCGCCCCGCGCATCCAGATGCCCCCGAACAGCGGCAGCACCGTGCAGGAGCATACCGCCAGGATGGTCCCGGACACTGACGCCACTCCATAGGCCAGTGCCTTGTTGGCCTTCGGCCCCAGGTAACGCATCACGGACGCCTGGCTGACAAACGCGCTGATCCCCCCCGCGATGAACAGTGCGGGGACCAGACACAGCAACACATGCTCTTGAGCATACCATTTGGTCAGTTCCAGGCCCTCTTTGAGCGCGTTGTCAAAGCGCGGCACACCCACCGGCAGGAAAAAGAGCGGCACAAAAACGGCCGCGAACCCGCCGAGCACTTTCAATTCCCGGCCCCAGTTGGCGTTTTCGGCATTCACTTCACACGCGCCATTCATGGCTCGAAACGTCTATGCGGATTCGGCATTTAGCTAACTAGATAACATCAAGGGCAAAAAAAACGAAGGAACTCACACAGCTACCCGCGTGACTTTTCCCGCACCGAGGCCACACACTGGAAGAAGTTCATCACACAAGGGGTCACGAGCCGATAAAACACTTGGGCGCCGCGTTTCTCATCGTCCACGATGCCGGCGTGCTTGAGCTGAGCCAGGTGCCGCGACACGGTCGGCATCTCGGAACCGACCAGCGCGGCCAGTTCGCACACGCAGCGTTCGCCGCGGGAAAGTTCGTCCACCATGAGCAAGCGGCCCGGGTGGGCCAGCGCTTTGAACACCTGCGCTTGGGCTTTGAAATCCGCTGATTTTGCCTTCGTCATAAAACGAGAAGCAACTTAGCCAACTGGCTAACAATGTCAAGCCTGCCGTTGCTTTCCGCCCAACAGCGAATACAGCGTCGGCAGCACCAGCAGGGTGAGCAGCGTGTTGGTCGCGATGCCGCCGATGACCACCGTGGCCAGCGGGCGTTGTACTTCGCCGCCCACGCCCACATTCACCGCCATGGGGATGAAACCCACCGCGGCCACCAGCGCGGTCATGAGCACCGGGCGCAGCCGCACCAGGCAACCCTCGCGCACCGCCTGCTCCCGCGGTTTGCCCGCTTCGAGCTTCAGTTTGATGAAGGTGACCAGCACCAAACCGTTGAGAATGGCGACGCCGCTCAGCGCGATGAAGCCGACGGCCGCGCGACCGCGGTCGGAGCGGAGGTCGTTTACGCGGCAAAGCCGTTCGAGGAAGTAATCGAAAAAACCGGGTGCGTGCTCGATCAACTGGCGGAAGGCATCGCCGCCGCGTTCTTTGACGAAGCTGTCCGGGTCGTGCGGCGCGGGCACCGTGGCGACGCGAATGGCGAGGCCGGAGGCGAGCAGGTCGTCCAGCGCGCGGGTGGTGGCGTTCTGGCCGGCGGTGTCGGAATCGAAGCACAGCACCACCTCCGGCACGTAGCGTTTGAGGATGCGACAATGGT
>JAKANS010000077.1 GCA_021823625.1 bacterium
AGTCTGGACGGCACCCTACGCTCCCTGGCGCGCAACCCGCAGCCGATCCAGGGCTATTTAAATCCCTTCCTTTGAACCGTATGTCCTTTTATTTATGCGCGGCTGTATAGCCGAACAGTTCGACCAGCTCGTCGAGGATTTTCGTTTTGTGTTCCGTGCCGGCCGCGGGCGTAACGCGCTCGCTTCTTCGCCAACACTTCGCTGCGTGTGATTTGGCTCATCTGGGTGTCCATCGTGCGGTAACACCCCTTTTGAGCTAACGAATGGTTACCAGCAACCACCTCACCTCGCCCCGGGTAACATTCTTTTTGAGTCAAATCGCTCAGCACCAGGCAAACTGCCCGGCAACCTACGTAGCGTGACCACGAACGCCCTTCAGTGGTGCTTGCTCATCCTGGGAATCCTCGTCGGGGGGTGCCAGCAGGAGTCGAACGTCGCCAACCAATCCGATGTCGCCGGCACATACGCACTCGTCACGGTCGATGGGGCCAAGGTTCCCGCGACTGTCTCCCATGAGGGGGTGAATCTGCTCGTGCGCTCTGGTACGTTCACCCTCAACGCCGACGGAACCTGCAGCAGCAAGATGGCCTTCGTGCCGCCATCGGGGACGGAAGCCACGCGCGAAGTCAGCGGCACCTACACGCGCGATGGGGTCAAACTCACCATGCAGTGGAAGGGCGCCGGGACAACGGTCGGCAGCATCGAAGGAAACACTTTCACCATGAACAACGAGGGGATGACCCTCGCCTACCGGAAGTAGGCAGCCGAGTTGCTCCGTCGCGGTACGCGAACAGCTTGGCCGGCACACTGTTCACCCTGTGAAGCATCGTCGGCGGTCGATTGAATGGCGCATCGGGTAAAAGGGCAGCCTTTACCATGTTGGCGGGGGGAGCCGGTCAGGGCTGGCGAACCATCCTGGGTAGCAATTCCAAGCCGTTTCATCGTGAGTGCGCCGTTCCGTTCTCGCATCCTGCCACTGGCACGAAACCGTAAACGCATGTGAGCGGCCGTTCGCCATGGCGTCGATCATCGACACAATCTTCACCGCCGGCGAAAAGTTGTTCGGCTTGCACGGGGAATTGACCGGGGCCTGCCAAGCGCAGAAATAGCAAGTTGCCGATCTCCTGGCGGCCGTCGCTCAAACCGTCGAGGAGGCCAGTGCCTTGCTGAAGCAAGGACAATACCCGCATGGCAAGTGTCAGGAGCTTCTGACCCATTCCCAGAACATGGAGCCGGCGATCGGAGACTGGGTCGGCCAGCCAAAGCTGTGGAACTCGCCAATCGACTTCAAGAGGTTAACAGCATCAAGCGGCTGCACGTAGTGTTGATTTCAAACGGTTTACGAGTCTGTTTTTGGGGTAACTGACCCCTTCGGGTCGTTGAGCGAGCTTTCCTTCTCGGCTATTCAGGAAGTCAGCCGCCAGTGATCGTCCACGGAAATCACCCCAGCGGTCGAACAACCGACTGCGCACGCAAGTAATCGAGATAAGTCTCCGGGCTGAGCACGCCGCCCCCCAAACCGCTGAGATTGCACCCGCCGTAAGGGACGCCAAGAGGGAAGAGGTTGTGAGCATTGATCCAGCTATTGCCGGCCACCAGCGCTTCGGCGACGCGGTTGGCGCGCGTGAGATTCCGGGTCCAGACACTGTTCGCGAGTCCGTAGGGCGACCGATTCACCAGCGTTACCGCCTCGACCTCGTCGCGGAACCGGATCACGTACGCGACCGGTCCGAAGATCTCCTCGCGACAGCAGACATTGTCCGGCGCTCCGGTGAGCAGGGCGGGTTTGACGTAGAATCCCCCCGCGTGTCCCGGCACTTGGGCGGGCCCGCCGGTGAGGAGGAACGCGGCCCCTTCCTCGGCTCCACGTTGCAGGTACCCAGTACCCGCTGACGCTGTTTCTCGCTGACAACCGGTCCCATTTGCGTGGCCGGATCAAGCTCGTGGCCGATGACCGTGCCCGCCAGCTTCGCTGCCGCCTGGCTGACGACCTGGTCAAACACCCGGTCGTGGATGAACCACCGGGTGGCGGTGCAGCAGACCTGGCCGGTGTTGAACGTCAGGGGCCCCGCGAGCGCGGCGCCGGTCGTCTCGACATCGACATCGTCAAACACGACCGCCGCCCCTTTCCCGCCCAGTTCGAGCTTCACCGGAACCAGATTGCGCCCGCAATTCTCGGCGACAGCACGGCCGACTTCGGGCGAACCCGTGAACGACAGATGCTTGATACCCGGATGCCGGGCGAGCGCGGCGCCGGCGGTTTCGCCCAATCCCGACACCACGTTGACCACGCCGTCGGGAAGGCCAGCTTCCTTCACCAACTGACCGAAGTAGAGGGTGGAGAGCGGCGTGTCTTCCGCCGGCTTGATCACCACCGTGTTACCCGCCGCCAGGGCGGGCGCGATGCCCCAACCCACCAGCAAGAGCGGGAAATTCCAGGGGAAGATGAACGCGCACACCCCGCGCGGAAACCGGACCGAGCGGGCTTCGAAATGGGCGACCGCGATCGGTTCCTGCCGTCGGACGTGGACCGAGAGGTCAGCGAAGTACCGCAGGGTCTGCGCCAGATTCGGGATGTCGATATTCCGTGCGGCGGCCAGTGGCTTGCCCACATCCAGCGCCTCGATCTGGGCCAGGATCTCACGACGCTGCTCCACCAGGTCCGCCAGCCGATGGATCAGCACGGCCCGTTCATTCACCGGCAGGCGTGACCAGTCGTGCGAGCGAAAGGCGTTTTCGGCCGCCCGCACGGCCCGGTCCACATCCTCGGCATCGCCGGCGGCCACCCGGGCGACTTCGGTGCCCTCGCCGGGATCACGGACCCCGAACCCTTGGCCGTTGGCGGCCGGCATCCACTGGCCGCCGATCCACAGGCGGACCGGCTCGGGAGACAGAAAGGCAGCGACTTCCGGGCGCAGGGTGGCAGGCGTTGACATGGCGGCAATCTAGCGCGGGGCAGCGGAAAGGGAAAGCCACCAGCGTGACGCTAGCAGCCTGTCGGACTTAGGAAACGCGTTTTTGTCGGGCGGATTGAAGAGCCGTGCGGCCCGCGCGTCTGCTGGCGCATGGCCACGCGCTTCGTTCCGATCGACCGCGACGCGCCCCTGCTCCTGCTCCCCAATCTCCGCGACTGGGGGGGGGCCCGCCGATCATCTCGTCCACTTCATTCTCGACGCCGTGGACGCCCTTGATCTGCGCCAGGTCAAGGTGAACACCCGCGGCACCGGCAGCGAACAATACCCGCCGCACAAGCTGCTTGGGTTGCTCCTCTACAGCTATGCCACCGGCACCTTCGGTAGCCGCCGCATCGAACGGAGCCCTTACGACCGCGTCCCGGTGCGCCGGCTCACCGCCGACACGCATCCCGACCCCGACACGCCCGACACCGGCCACGGCATCGGCACGCCGCTGGCCGAACGTATCGCCCAAGCCGTGGACACGGACGCCTTCCGGTTCCAACAACTGAGGATGCAGGCGAAGCAGCCCCACCCCACGAGCTTCGCGGCGGGCGGTGCGACCGGACCGCTACGACGCGCTACCGCGCCAGCGGTTCAGACGCTCGCGCAGGGCATCCAGGCGGCTGGCCTCCGGCAAGAGGCCGGGGAAGTCGGCGATGAGTTGGTCGGCGGTCGGGATTTCGCCCCAGCCGGTGACGGTGAAAACTTCCACAGCTTGCCGGATCGCGAGGCCGAGCTCACGGTTTTTGCGATCGAACCGCGCACGCAAGGTCTGCCGCCATTCCTCGAAATTCGCCGGCGGGCTCATGTTGTGCCGGCCCACCCACGGCAGCCATTCCATGATTTGCGAGCGGTGGCACCAGCTCATCTGGCAGATTTGCTCGAACGCGGGCTCCACGTCCACGGCAAGGTCGTGGCGGTTGCCGCCGAACATGTAGCCGTCATAGACCGCGACGATCACCGGCACTTTGCACGGCGTGGATTGGGTCTCGTCGGCGGGATACTCCGGCGTGAAGGCGTGCGGTACATTGATCATGTACGCCACCTCGCGGATGGCCTGGGCGATCGCCAGGTGGTCCACGTGGACGCCGGCGAGCGGATCGGCGGGCAACGGCGGGCAAAACAGGTAATCCGGCTCGAAGTCGCGGGTCGCCTTCCAGAGTGCCGCGAGCAGTGGCGAATCCACCTGCAAACAGGCCTCGCGGGGCACCTGACCGTTTGGGAGGTGCAGCAATGCGAAGTCATAACCGCCGATGCGCGCGGACTCCATCTGTTCCGCCAACCGCACGCGGCCGGTTTCTTCGCGGTGGCGAAAGTGGTGCCCGGCCTGGCCGTCGGTGCAAGCAATCACCTTGCGCTGCACGTCCGGGCCCGCTTCGCGCCGCCAGCGCTCGAAGGTGCCGGCGGCCGTGAATTCGTAGTCGTCGTAATGCGCGTGAATGAAGAGCAGCTTCATGGCTGGTGCCGGCGATCCTAGAAACGTGGCGCGAGCCGGCAACTCAATTGGAGCGGTGTGCGGTGCGGCGAGGTAAGGTCGGCGAGGCTGGGACGGGCGAGCGGCATCGAAGCGTTCATGCGCCGGCGCGAGATGCGCCAGATGGCGCACAGGAGCGACATAGAAGCGGTCTCCTGCGTAAGCGCTCAGACGTCCAGCGCCGTGGTGTCGGCAAACACCGCTTTGCCGATGGCGGCTTCGGCCGCTTTCGCGGCGGTCTCGATTCGATGGTTGGCGGAGCCGTCAGGTTCACCCCGCTTCGCCCAGCCGTGGGCGTCGCACGGTTGGAGGGCGGCCGCCAGGAACACGCGCAGCAAACACACGCTTAACGGCCCCCGATACACGCGGCGAAACCGGCGGATCGCGGTCGAAGGCGGTTCATCGCCGGCGCAGAGGTAGCGCAGCATCGGATCGCCGGTGAGCATTTCCTCGATTTCCTGCGAGCCGAACCGGCCACTGGCATAGCAATAGGTCAGCAGCGTCAGCATGACGGCGACCGGGAAAGTGCGCCCCGCATGGACAAAATCGCGCCGGGGCATCTGCTGCGGGTCCAACTCCGCCACCGCCTCGAACACCAGCCGCACCAGGCGGTCGTCGCTCATCCATTCACGGAGATCGTCCGGCAGGGCGGCGGTCCCTGCTTGAGGTTGCGCCCCCAGCCAGTGCCGTTTGAGGAGGTCGGTTTTCACAGCGAGGCTAACCTCGCACCCGTGCGTTACGACCAGGTTACGGCGGGGTGAAGGTTTCGTGCCGGTCCCCGCCGCCCAGTCAGAGCCGGGCGCGATTTTGAAAATGTCATATCGTCATATCAGGATGCGTTGATTTTTTATTTGCAGCGCTCGTGGCGCACCGTTAAGGTCCGCTCTCAGCCGTGCCACCGGCCAGCCGGACGCGCGGCGCCAACGCATCCGTCACATGACCGAAAGCATCGCCAATCTCGATCGCCTGTTGCGCCAGCGCATCGTCCTCCTGGACGGCGCGATGGGCACGATGATCCAGCAACGCGGTTTGAACGAAGCGGCGTACCGCGGAAACCGCTTTGCCGACTGGGCGGGCAAACCGCTCAAAGGAAACAACGAACTGCTCCAGCTCACCCAGCCGGCGGTCATCGAGGGGATCCACCGTCAATACCTCCTGGCTGGGTCGGACATCATCGAAACGAACACCTTCTCCGCGACGACCATCGGCCAGCACGACTTCCTGTTTGCCCACCATCCGGCTGGCCGCAAGGACCAGGAGTTCTTCGACCAGGTCACCGGTGACGCCGGCCTGCGCGAGCTCGCGCAGGAGATGAATCTTGCCGCGGCGCGCCTGGCCCGGCGGGCAGCCGACGCCGTCGCGAACGAGACCGGCCGACCGCGCTTTGTGGCGGGCGCGATCGGGCCGATGCCGGTGACCGCTTCGATTTCTCCGGACGTGAACGACGCCGGTTTTCGGGCGGTGAACTTCGATCAGCTTTGCCGGGCGTATCGCGAACAAGTGGCGGCCTTGCTCGAAGGCGGTGCGGATTTGCTCTTGGTGGAAACCATTTTCGACACGCTCAACGCCAAAGCCGCGCTCTTCGCGATCCAGGAAGTCCTCGCCGGGCGCGGGGCTGCGCCGGCCTCCGGCATTCCGGTGATGGTTTCCGGCACGATCACCGATCGCTCCGGCCGCACGCTCACCGGCCAGACCGTCGAGGCCTTCCTGAACTCGACGAGCCATGTCCGGCCGTTGACCGTCGGCTTGAATTGCGCGCTGGGGCCCAAGGAAATGCGGCCGTTCGTGGAAGAACTGGTGAGCTTCGCGCCGGCCTACACGTGCTTTTACCCGAATGCAGGTTTGCCGGACCCGCTCTCGGACACTGGATTTCCGGAGACGCCGGAGTCGCTGGCCCCGCAGTTGCGCGAGTGGGCGCAACGCGGCTGGCTGAACATCGTAGGCGGCTGTTGCGGCACCACGCCGGCCCACATTCGCGCGATCGCCGAGGCCGTGCGCGATTGCGCGCCGCGGACCGTGCCCGTTGCGGAACCGCACCTGCGGCTCAGCGGCCTTGAAGCCCTGACCATCCAGAGCAGCGAATCCGCCGGCGGCGTGTCAGGAGGCGACGATTCCGCGGCGCAGAATTTCGTCATGGTGGGCGAGCGGACGAACGTCACGGGCTCGCCGAAGTTCGCCAAGCTCATCCTGGCCGGCCAGTTCGAGGAAGCGGTGACGGTGGCGCGGCAGCAAGTCGCCAACGGCGCCAACCTCATCGACGTGAACATGGACGAAGGCATGCTCGACGGCGTCGCGGCCATGACGCGCTTCATGCATCTGATCGCCGCGGAGCCGGACATCGCACGCGTGCCGGTGATGGTCGATTCGTCCAAGTGGTCGGTCATCGAGGCAGGCCTGAAATGCCTCCAGGGCAAAGGCGTGGTGAACTCGATTTCGCTCAAGGAAGGCGAGGCGAAGTTTCTCGAACAAGCGCGGCTGGTCCGCCGCTACGGCGCCGCCGTGGTAGTGATGGCTTTCGACGAGCGCGGTCAGGCGGACAGTTTCGAGCGCCGCATCAAGGTCTGCACACGCGCCTACAAACTCCTGACCGAACAAGTCGGCTTGCCGCCGGAGGACATCATTTTCGACCCGAATGTGCTCACGGTCGGCACCGGGATCGAGGAGCACGCGAACTACGCCGTCGATTTCCTGCGTGCGACACGCTGGATCAAGGAAAACCTCCCGCGGGCGAAGGTTAGCGGCGGCATCAGCAACGTGAGCTTCAGCTACCGCGGCAACAATCCCGTCCGCGAGGCGATGCACAGCGCGTTCTTGTTCCACGCCATCCGGGCGGGTCTCGACATGGGCATCGTCAACGCCGGCATGTTGGCGGTCTATGACCAGGTGCCGAAAGACCTGCTGGAATTGGTCGAGGACGTTCTGCTCAATCGCCGTCCGGACGCGACGGAACGGCTGGTGGCATTCGGTTCGCAGTACAAACAAAAGGACAAAACCGCCGTCGCCACGGAGGAGCTGGCGTGGCGGCGGCTGGCCGTGGAGCAACGGCTCGAACACGCCCTGGTCAAAGGCATCGCGGACTTTGTCGAAGCTGACGCCGAGGAAGCGCGCCAAAAGTATGGCCGTCCGCTGGCGGTCATCGAAGGTCCGTTGATGGCCGGCATGAACATCGTCGGCGACCTGTTCGGCGCCGGGAAGATGTTTCTGCCGCAAGTCGTGAAATCCGCCCGGGTGATGAAAAAGGCGGTGGCCTACCTCGAACCGTTCATGGCGGCCGAGAAGCAGGCCAGCGGCCGCAGCGCGGGCAAGGTCCTGCTGGCGACGGTCAAAGGCGACGTGCATGACATCGGCAAGAACATCGTGGGCGTGGTGCTGGCCTGTAACGGGTACGAGATCCTCGATCTCGGAGTGATGGTGCCGTGCGATAAGATCCTGCAGACCGCGCGCGAAGGGGCGGTGGACATTGTCGGGCTCAGCGGTTTGATCACGCCGTCATTGGACGAAATGGCGCATGTCGCCCGGGAGCTGGACCGCGCCGGGTTCACGCTGCCGTTGTTGATCGGCGGTGCCACCACCAGCAAGGCACACACCGCGGTGAAGATCGCGCCCGCTTACGGCCAGCCGGTCGTTCACGTCCTCGACGCCAGCCGCGCCGTGCCGGTCGTGAGCGGCCTGCTGAGCGCCGAACAGAAGCCGGCTTACGTCCTGCAGGTCAAGGTCGAGTACGAACGCATCCGCGCGCAACACACCGGCCAGCAGATCCGTCTTTTGAGCCTGGCCAATGCCCGCGCCCGCGCGCCGAAGTTCGACTGGTCGGGCGAGCCGCCGGCGCGGCCGGAGTTCCTCGGGGTGCGGGTCCTGGCTTCCGAGCCGACACCCGGCCTCCGGCAACCGGTTTCCGATGTCAGCTTGGCAGACCTCGTCCCGTACATCGACTGGTCGCCGTTCTTTCACGCCTGGGAACTGCGCGGCCGTTTTCCGCGCATCCTCGAACACGAGAAATACGGCGAGCAGGCGCGCAAGCTCTACGACGACGCGCGGCGGTTGCTCGAGGAAATCGTCAGCCAGCGCCTGCTGCGACCGCGTGGCGTGTACGGCTTCTTCGCCGCGAACTCGGTGGGGGACGACGTCGAACTCTACACCGACGATTCGCGCGCCCGCGTGCTCGCCCGCTTCCATTTTCTGCGCCAGCAAACCGAGAAGGGCGACGCGACCCCGCACTGGTGCCTGGCGGACTTCGTGGCTCCAAAAGAGGGCTCGGCCACCGACTTTCTCGGCGCCTTCGCGGTCACTTCCGGTCACGGCCTGCGGGAATTGGTGGAGATGTTCAAGGCCGACCACGACGATTACAACGCCATCATGGCCGAAGCGCTCGCCGACCGGCTGGCCGAGGCGTTCGCGGAGTATCTGCACAAACGCGTGCGCGAGGACTGGGGTTTTGGCCGCGCCGAAAATCTCACCACCGAGCAGCTCATCGAGGAGCACTACCGCGGCATCCGTCCCGCGGCGGGTTATCCGGCCTGCCCCGACCACACCGAGAAGCAAACGCTTTGGCAACTGCTCGAAGTCGAGCAGAGCGCAGGCATTCACCTCACCGAGAATTTCGCGATGTGGCCGGGCAGCAGCGTGAGCGGGCTGTACTTCAGCCACCCGGAGTCCAAGTACTTCGCCGTTGGCAAACTGGGGCTGGATCAAGTCGCAGACTATGCCCGCCGCAAAGACTTGCCGCCCGCCGAGGTGGAGCGTTGGCTGGGACCTTATTTGAGCTACGACCCCAAGCGCTAACGTTAGCCAAGGGTGACCGAAAATGCGGCGGACCCATTCTGTGACAAGGCGGATCGGCGCTGGTCGCTTGACTGGCGATACCCTTCTGTCAACCATCCCGTCGTTGCCCGACAAAAAAATCGGCGGGCACCTCCCGGTGCCCGCCCAACCCAAACAACCAAACGAACCTCCTCTCCGCGGGGCTTTCACCCGCCGGATTCCTCCGCGAACCAGCCGGCATAGCGGGCTCCGACTCCGGACCGCGAAGTACAATCATAAGACGCGGCTCCCTGCCGATCTGTTCAAATAAAATTGGTGCCCGGCAGTTTTTGCTCGGAAAGTCTCATTTTTCTGAGATTTTCTCAGCACGTTGAAGATCCAAAACTTGAATCCCGCCCCGGACATCGGTGCCAGCGCCTGGCTGGTTGCCACCGAAGGCCATCGCCTGCTGCTCGATGCCGGCACCCACCCCAAGCGTGACGGCAACGCCAGCCTGCCGCTTTTCGGCGCCACGTCGGGCGTCGATCTGGACGCCATCGCGTTGTCCCATTGCCACCACGACCACGTGGGCTCGTTGCCGGTGGCGATGCGGCGCTTCCCGCGGGCGCACGTGCTGATGACCGAGTTGAGCTATTTCCTGGCCGAACGCGTCCTGCACAACTCCGTGAACGTGATGCAACGCCAGCGCGAGGAACTGGGCCTGCCCGAATATCCGCTGTACACCCACGACGAGGTGGACGAGCAGGCCGCGCGCTTCCAGGGCTTCCGCTACAACCGCGAAATCGAGTGGGCGGCGCACCACAAAACCCGCGCGGGCGCGCCTTCGCCCACCCTGGAATTCTGCGATGCCGGCCACACACTGGGCTCGGCGGGCATCATGGTGCGCGGCCGCAAGGAGACGTTGTTTTACTCCGGCGACGTGTCGTTCCGCGACCAGACCCTGCTCAAAGGCGCGGCCTTCGAAGACGTGGAGGCGGAGGTGCTGATCCTGGAAACCACCCGGGGCAACCGCGTCGTTCCACCGGACCTGACCCGCGAAGCGGAGGCGGAGCGGTTGGCGGCGGCGATCCACCGCGTCCAAAAGCGCAAAGGCAGCGTGCTGATTCCGGCCTTCGCCCTGGGACGCACCCAGGAAATCCTCGGATTGCTGGCGTTGCTCACGCTTTCCGGCCAGTTGCGCCGCCAGCCGATATACATTGGCGGCCTCGGCCGGGTGTTCACGGAAATCTACGACCTGCAGGCGCACCGCACCCGCCGCCAGCACAGCAGTCTCCAGCTTAACGAAGTGCTGGACTTGAAGGTCCTGGACAAAGGCCAGGCGGAGTCGATGCGGCTCACTCCCAGCAAGTTGTTCGTGCTGACGGCGGGCATGATGAGCGAGCATACCGCGGCCCACGACTTGGCCGTGCGGTTCATGCACGACGAGCGGCACGCCATCTTCTTCGTGGGCTACGCCGACCCGGAGACGCCCGGCGGCCGGCTCAAGGTGTCGCGGCCCGGCGAGCCGTTCCACTTCAGCAATGTGGCGGGCGAAGCCACCCGCCGCTGCGAACTGGCCGACTTCGACCTCACCGCGCACGCCAATCGCGAGGAATTGCTCGATTTTGTGGGCGAAGTGGCGCCGCGCGTGGTCATCCTCGGGCACGGCGAACCGGCTTCGCGCGCCTGGTTTCACGCCGCCATCCGCGAGCGGCACCCGCGGATCAAGGTCTTCCAGCCGGCGCCGGGCGAGACGGTCGAGGTGTAGGCGGCTTCAAAGGCCGAGCTTTTCGCACACGTCGGCGGGGATGGCCTCGCGCAACTCCGGATGTGCCTCAGTCAGTCGCAGAATATCAGCGAGGTCTTTCTGGCGCTTGCTCGGCCGGCGTTGCGGATCGCGCCAAGCTTGAATCTTGCCCGCCAGTGTGTCGGCCAGGCTGGCGACCCGCATCGCAATGCCATGCACCTGCGCCGGCACGGCCCGCGCGGGGAATTCGCGGTAAAACGGCTCGGTGCTGATCTGCACGCTCACGGCCGAGCGCCCCTTCAAGTTGATGGACCACTCGAACCGGCTCGCCTTGAAACCGGCTTCCTCCAACGCCTGGACCGCTTCATCCACGCGACCCGTCGCCACGACAACATCGACGTCTGCCGTGGCCATAGGTTCCTCCGCCCAGTGGTTCACCGCCAGGCCGCCGATCATGCACCAAGGAATACCGCGTGCTTCCAGCACTTCCACCAGCAAGACCACCTCGCCGCCGCCGCCCGCGGTCTGCCAGTCGTAAAAATCGCGCTGGGTCATGACGGGGTCTGCCCTTGCTTACGGCGATCGAACCGTCGAAGAAGCGTTGCCACCAAGTGTCGAGAGCATCGGTGAAGCCACGCCGGGCACGCCCGAAACGCCTTTCAGCGAACTCCGCAATTTCAGTAGCTGGAACAGCAGACAAAAATAAACAAAACCGTTCGTCGCTCCCAACAAGAGCGACATCTGACCAAATTCCCACAACGGCTTTGTCACTTCAGGGCGAGGATAGGTGAGGACGAGGATTGCGCCGCCTCCCAGACCAGAAAGCAAGGTTAGCACGATTCCAAGCACGAACAGAGCTTTGAGGTTACGCCGGATCCGTTCGATTCGCGGTAGCGCGCTCATAGCATTTCGATGCCTGCCCGGCTGATCGCATTCAGGGTGTGCCCGCCGTCGTCACGGCCCGTTTGGCCATGATGGCTTCGACGATTTTTTGGGCGAGTTCCGGCTTCTCGGCCAGCGCCTTTTGGGCGGCGTCTTTGCCCTGGCCGATGAGTTCGCCAGCGAACTGGAGCCAGGCGCCTTTCTTATCGACCACACCGTGGTCGAGGCCAACGTCGAGGATGCTGCCTTCCTTGTTGATGCCGTGATTGAAAATGATGTCGAACTCGGCTTCGGCGAACGGCGGGGCCACTTTGTTCTTCACGACTTTGGTCTTCACGTGGCTGCCGATCGCGTTGCCCGCGGCGTCCTTAATCGCGTCTTTGCGGCGGATGTCGATGCGGACGCTGGCGTAGAACTTGAGCGCCTTGCCGCCCGGCGTGGTCTCCGGGTTGCCGAACATGATGCCCACCTTCTCGCGGAGCTGGTTGGTGAAGATGCAGGTGGTCTTGGACTTGGCGAGCAGGGCGGTGAGCTTGCGCAGCGCCTGGCTCATGAGCCGCGCCTGCATGCCCATCGTGGCCATGCCCATCTCGCCTTCGAGCTCGGCCTTGGGCACGAGCGCGGCGACCGAGTCGATCACGATCACGTCGAGCGCGTTCGAGCGAGCGAGGGTTTCGCAGATGGTCAAGGCTTCCTCGCCGGAGTCGGGCTGGGAAACCAGCAGGTCGTCCAGGTTCACGCCCAGTCGCTTGGCATAACCGGGGTCGAGCGCGTGTTCGGCGTCGATGAACGCCGCCAGGCCGCCGCCTTTCTGGGCATTGGCGATGACGTGGAGCATCAACGTCGTTTTGCCCGAGGACTCGGGGCCGTAAATCTCCACGACCCGCCCCCGCGGGATGCCGCCCACGCCCAAGGCGAGGTCCAGGCCGAGCGAACCGGTGGGGATGACGTCGATTTTCACCCTGGCGCGTTCGTCGCCGAGGCGCATGATGCTGCCCTCGCCGTAGGCCTTGGTAATGCTGGAGATGGCGGCATCGAGGTCGCGCTGGCGGGCGGCGGCGAGCTTGGCGGCGGCTTCGGCGGGCGTTTTGTCGGCCGCGGCGGCGGCTTTTTCCGGGGCGGTTTTGTCGGCGGTTCTGGGTGGCATAGGTGATTCTCCTGCTTGCGTTTGACGCAAGTAAACCGGTTGGCCCGCCCAAGTCAATGCCGCGCCGCCAGCCGCGACTGACCGCAGGCCGTTCGGCGGGGGCCAGCGCGACATCAGTTTTGCTACGAAGCTGGCACAGTATTGGCTTTCAAAACGGGCGGTCGTCTGTCCTTCGCGCGCCCGCCGGGGGCGGGTTCGGGTTTGAAATGAGGGACAGCGTTGATTACGGTACAAACAATCGAACAAGTTCGCATGAAAAACCATCGCACTGCCGGGAGGTTCGGGTTGTACGCGGCTTTGGGGCTGATCTGGCCGGCCGCGTTGCCGGCACAGACCACCATCACCGCCGCCGACCTGTTCAACCAGGTGGGCCAGTACTACCGGGCTTACGCCAACGCCACGAACAACACCAGCGTGAGCGTCAGCGGAATGCTGGGCCCGGCGGGCGGCCCGCAAGCGTGGGACTTCACCAGCGGGCCGAGCGACGTGATCTACCGGTTCGATTACCTGGCCGCGACGAACACGCCCAACGCGGCGGATTTCGTCGCGGCGGGGGCGCAGGTCGCGGAGCAGAAGACGGACGAGACCGCCGGGGGGGCTCAAGCCTGGCTGTATTTCACCCAAGATCCGGCGAAGGGGCGACTGACCTACGGCTTTTACGACCCCAGTTTTGCCGCGGGCATCGGCGGCAGCCAGGCGGAGGAGGTGTTCAGTTCCGCGCTCAACGATTTTCCCGCGACGATCCACTACGGGACCACGTGGAGTTCCTCGACCACGTTTACCAATACGATCACCTTCGGCGACCCGGAGGATCCGCTGGGCGGCTTTTTCTCGATGGATCTCCTGATCGCCTATTCCGCGACCGACGTGGTGGATGCCTACGGCGTGGCGAATTCGCCGGGCATCGGTTTTGGCGACTGCCTCCGCGTCAACGAGCTGGTGACCTACGACATCAGCTATGACGACGGCAGCGGTTTTCAGCACCTGGAAACCGACTACGTGCGCAATTACTACTGGCTGCGGCCCGGCCGCGGCATCGTGGCCCAGGTGACTTCCCAACAATCCAATAGCGCCCCGCCAGACGACAACTTCCTGACGGCGACGGCGGTCGTGCGGATGTTCGAGACCAATCATCCGGACGGCGGCGGCGGGGAGCCAGGCGGCGGCATCCAGGGGTTGAAGATCACGCTCGGAAAGAACGGCGCGTTGCTGCAATGGACCGCGCTGCCCTCGGTGACTTCTTACCGGGTGGAATACACCACCAGCGCGGGCGGCGGTTGGCAGGCTGTCGGCGATCCCACGACGGCGAACTACTTTATCGACGCGGCTGCGGGCAAGCCCGACGCGCCCATGCGCTTCTACCGCGTCGTAGGCCTGTAGTGAGGCTCGTCGTGCGCCGTCCGCGTGAAGACCTCTGCCGCCCATCCGGACTCGGAAACCATCCGCTGCGTCGGGTCAGGTGGGCAGGCGGCGCGGAGGGGTCGAACTGGTTTTACCCTGATCGAACTGCTGGTCGTCATCGCGATCATCGCGATTTTGGCGGCGCTGCTTTTGCCGGCACTGTCCACCGCCAAAGAGGCCGCGCGTGGCGCCCGTTGCCAGAGCAACCTGCACCAGATTGGGCTGGGGTTGACGATGTACGTGGATGACTACCACGCCTACCCGGTTTACACGTTCGACCAGGACGGCTTCCTCGTCCCGCTGGGCTTCTGGCACGAACGGCTGCGGCCTTACACCCAGAGCGACTGGACCAACGATCTCTACCGCTGCCCGTCTTACAAGGGCCTGACGCTGCCGGGCAACGACATCGCCGATCCGCTGGGGAGTTACGGTTACAACGCCAACGGCACCCAGTTTGCCTTCAGCCCGTTCGGCCTGGGCGGGTATCTGAACGATCCTTACGACTGGGATTCAGCCGTCACGATCCGCGAATCCGCGGTGACCACGCCGGCGGACATGATCGCCTTGGGCGACGCCAACCTTATGTGGCTGCTCTCGCCCGTGCTCAAGGCGTATTACGGCATTACCGGGCCGACCACTTACAGCGGCTATGCCCGGTTCGACATCAACTCGTGGCTGCGTTCCACGGCGGCGGGGTTTGGCGGCAGTGCGGGCATCATCCAGGCCAGCCTGGCGCGGCACGCCGGCCGGCTCGAAACCGTGTTCTGCGATGGTCACGTCGAGCGGCCTCGCAGCGAGAAACTCTTCGAAAAGTCGGACCCCAGCCTGCGCCGCTGGAACAACGACAACCAACCCCACGCCGACCAGCTCGTGAAGTGAGCAGGCGCCTCGCCGCTTCACCTCACGCGCCAGCAGCCCACGCCGGTGCCGGCACCCATGTTGACGAGGCGGGGGTGGGCTTCCTGGCGCGGGCATGACAAACCGGCGGGAAATGAGTGCGCCAATTCGCCCTCGTTTGCGCCGCGTCGAAGCACCGGGTGGTTGTGCGCGGTTCTCCGTCTAATCCCAGTTGCCGGTCACGCCGGCCGGCAGCACTGTCACCGCGTTGCTCAGCCATGAAGCGAATTCTCTCTGCCCTGGGTTTGATCATGATCGCCGCCGGAACCCACGCCGCGTCGCCGCGCGAAGCCGATTGGAAAAAGGTCGAAGAGGCCACAAAGCAGGGCCTGCCGCAGACCGCGATCACCAACCTGCAACCGATCATCCAAGGCGCGCTCGCCGACAAGGCCTGGGCTGAGGCCACCAAGGCCATTTGCCGCAAAATCGCTTTGGAAGGCCAAACCCAGGGCAACAGGCCGGAGGAAAAGATTACCCGCCTCGACGCCGAGTTGGCGAAGGCGCCAGCCGAGATCAAACCACTGCTCCAAACCGTCCTGGCCGAATGGTACTGGCAGTATTTCCAAATGAACCGCTGGCGGTTCATGCAGCGCACCGCCACGGCGCAAGCCCCTGGCCAGGATTTCACCACCTGGGATCTGCCGCGGCTGTTCGCGGAGATTGACCGGCACTTCGCCGCCGCACTCGCTGGGTCGAAGCAGCTCCAGGCCACGCCGATTGCCGAATTCGACGAGTTCCTGACCAAAGGCTCGCTGCCCGACACCTACCGGCCGACGCTGTACGACTTCATCGCCCACGAAGCGCTCGACTTTTACACGTCTGGCGAACAGGCGGGCGCGCGGCCGGAAGACGCATTCGAAATCGCCGCCGACAGCCCGATCTTCGACGCGGCCGACAAATTCCTGGCTTGGAAACCCACGACCACCGAGACGAACGCGCCGGCGCTGAAGGCCATCCAGCTTTACCAGGCCTTGCTGCGCTTTCACCAAAACGATCCGGATCGCTCTGCCTTCCTCGACGTGGACCTGGCGCGGCAGCTCTGGGGCAAAAACGTCGCGTTCGGCGAGACGAGGGACGAGCGCTGCCAGGCGGCGTTGAAACAGTTCTCCGAGGCGAATGGCGATCACGAGCTGGCCTCCCTGGCGTTGTATCACTGGGCTGGAATGCTACGCGACGAAGGCACTCCCGCCGAGGCGCACAAGCTGGCATCGCGCGGTCGGGATGCGCACCCGAACAGCCCCGGCGGCAAGCTCTGCGCGAACCTCGTCGCCCAGATCGAGGCCAAGTCCGCAAGCATCACCACGGAGCGCATCTGGAACGCGCCGTGGCCGAAGATCGCCGTCACTGACCGAAACGTGACGAACGTCTGGTTCCGGGCGGTTGCGTGGAATTGGGACGAGTTCCTGGACCGCCAGCACCGCCGGCCCGAAAACCTCAGCGACGCCGAGCGGAAAGCCATTCTCGCGAAGGAACCGACGCTGGCCTGGTCGAACGCGCTGCCGCCGACCGCCGACTTCAAGGAACGCACGGCCGAGTTGCCGGCGCCGACGACGCTCAAGGCGGGATTCTATTTCCTCATCGCCAGCCACGACCCGAACTTCAGCGAACGCGACAACCAGCTTTCGATGACGGACATTTGGGTCAGCGACCTCGCCTTGGTGATCCGGAAACGCGCGGGCCAGGTCGAAGGCTTTGTGCTCGAGGCGGCGAGCGGCGAACCGATCGGCGGCGCGCAAGTCCAGGGTTGGCGCCTGGACAACCAGGCCAACCGGGTGGAAGTGCCTGCTGCCAACACCGACACGAACGGCTTTTTTACGATCCAAACGCCCACAGACCGCGGTGTGCTCCTCAAGGCCACCGCGCGCGGCCAATCGGTCGCGACGGCGGATGAATATCAGCGCTGGCAACGCCAACCGGCGAACAAACCGTTCACGCAGACGATCTTTTTCACCGACCGCGCAATCTATCGTCCGGGGCAGACCATCCAGTACAAAGGCATTTGCCTGGAGGCGGATCGGGGCAAGGACAATTACCAGGTGCTTGCCGGGCAGGAATTGACGGTCGTGCTTTACGACCCGAACAACAAGGAAATCGCCCGGCAGGAGCGGCGCGCCAACGATTACGGCTCGTTCAGCGGCAGCTTCACCGCGCCCCGCGACCGGTTGCTCGGCCAGGTGCGGCTGGACGTGATCGCCGGCCCGCGCGGACAGGCCTGGGTCCGCGTCGAGGAATACAAGCGGCCGAAATTCCAGGTGACCCTCGACGCCCCGAAGACCGCCGCCAAGCTGAACGGCGAGGTCCGGTTGACCGGCCACGCCACGGCCTACACCGGCGCGGCCGTGGACGATGCGGCGGTGAAATACCGCGTCGTGCGCCAGGTGCGGATGCCGTGGTGGTGGGGCTGCGGTTGGCGGCGCGGCGGCTGGCCGCAGCGCGACAGCCAGGAGATCGCCCACGGCAGCGTCCGTACCGGCACTGACGGTAGTTTCGAGATCGTGTTCACCGCGAAACCCGATCCTAAGGTGGCCGAAGCCGACGAGCCGACGTTCGAGTTCGAAGTTCACGCGGACGTGACCGACGGCACGGGAGAAACGCGCTCAGATTCACGCACGATCCGGCTCGGGTACACCGCGCTCGAGGCGCGCGTCACTGCCGCCGACTTGCTCACGGACGACCAACCGGCCAGCCTGGAAGTACATACGACCACGCTGGACGGCGAAGCGCAGGTCGCCGAGGGCTCGATCAAGGTTCACGCGCTCCAGGCGCCAGCGAATGTCCAGCGCCCGGCCTTGGGCGGCTTTGCTCCGCGCACGGCAGACGATGAATCGCCCGACCTTGCCGATCCGAACAACTGGCCGTTGGGCGCGATCGTGGCCGAGCGCGGTTTCACGACGGGCACCAACGGCCTGGCGAAGCTCGACTTCAAGCTGCCCGCCGGCGCGTATCGCGTGGTGCTCGAAACCCAGGACCGTTTCGGCAAGCAAGTGACTGGCCGGCTGCCGCTGCAGGTCGTCAGTCCCGGCGCGGACAAGCTGGCGATCAAGGTGCCGCACCTGCTCAACGCGCCAGCGTGGGAGGTCCAGCCCGGCGAGGAATTCACGGCGCTTTGGGGCACCGGCTACGACGCGGGCCGCGCGTTCGTGGAGATCGAGCATCGCGGCAAGCTGATCCAACGTTATTGGACGAAGGCGGGCACGACGCAGGCGCAGATCAAGCAGGCCGTCACCGAAGCGATGCGCGGCGGGTTCACGCTCCTGGTCACGTTCGTGCGCGAGAACCGCGCGTATTTGACGACGCGTGAGGTCAGCGTGCCCTGGCGGAACAAGGAACTCGCGTTGAGTTGGGAGCACTACACCTCGAAGCTCCAGCCGGGACAGAAGGAAACGTGGACCGCGGTGGTACAGACCCCGAAATCCGAAATCCGAAACCCGAAATCCGCTGAGCGCGCCGTTGCCGAGATGGTCGCCACCTTGTACGACGCGTCGCTGGACCAATTTGCGGCCCTGAACTGGCCGGAAGGCTTCGGGGTGTTCCGGCAGGAAAGCTCAGACGTCTCGGTCTTTTTTGCCAACGACGCCCGCCGATTCCTGGCCTTCAGAAACGACTGGCGCGTGCCACAGGAACGTGTGGAACTGAGCTACCGCGACCTGCCACCGGACGTTCGCGCGGGTTTTCTGCGGGGGCGCATGGCGATGCGTTACGGCATGGCTCGCGGCGGAGGCATCGGTGGACGCGCCGAGACGGATGCCGTCATGCTCGGAGCACCGATGGTCGCGACTGCCGCCGCACCCGCGATGGAGAATTTCGCGGCCGACCGCGCGCCGCAGGAATTGTTGTTTGCCAAAGGTGTGTCAACTGCACCCGCGAAGCAGGCCACGGCAGAAACGGTTCCGGTTAAAGGCCCGGACTTGAGCGCGGTCGCCGCCCGCAAGAATTTGAATGAGACCGCGTTCTTCTTCCCGCATTTGCTGAGCGACTCGAACGGCACGGTGCGGCTCCAGTTCACCATGCCGGAAGCGCTGACCGAGTGGCGCTTTCTGGGCTTTGCCCATGACCGCCAGCTCCGCGCCGGCCTGCTCGAAGGCAAGGCGGTCACGGCGAAGGACCTGATGGTGCAACCGAACCCGCCGCGTTTTCTCCGCGAAGGCGACGTGATCGAATTCACGGTCAAGGTCTCGAATCAGAGCGACCAGGCCCAACACGGCAAGGTGCGGCTCACCTTCAACGACGGTCTGACGGACAAGTCCGCCGATGCGTTGCTGGCGAACCGGACGCCTGAGCAGAGTTTCGACGTTCCACCGCGCGAATCGCGCAGCTTCGGCTGGCGCATCATCGTGCCGGACGGCCTGTCCGTGCTCACCTACAAGGCGGTGGGTGCAACCGAAACGCTCTCGGATGGCGAGGAGGGTTTTGTGCCGGTGCTGGCGCGGCGAATTCTGGTGACCGAGTCGCTGCCGCTGCCGATCCGTGGCCCGGCGACGAAGCGGTTCGAGTTCAAGTCGCTGCTCGACGCCGGCAAATCGAAGACGCTCCGCCAGCAAAGCCTGACCGTCCAGATGGTGTCGCAACCCGCCTGGTACGCGGTGATGGCGCTGCCGTATTTGATGGAGTTCCCGTACGAGTGCAGCGAGCAGACGTTCAACCGCTATTACGCGAACACGCTGGCGCGGTTCGTCGCGAACTCGGATCCGAAGATTCGCCGGGTGTTCGATCTTTGGAAAAACACGCCCGCGCTCGACAGCCCGCTGGAGAAAAACCAGGACCTCAAAAGCGTCATGCTCGAAGAATCGCCCTGGCTCCAGCAGGCCGAAAGCGAAAGCCAGGCGCGCAAGAACGTTGGCGTGTTGTTCGACGACAACCGGCTCGGCTCGGAAATGGAGCGCGCGCTGGAAAAATTGCGCGAGGCACAACTGCCGGACGGCGGCTGGGCGTGGTTCCCCGGCGGGCCGCGCAGCGATTACATGACGCTGTACGTCGTCGCCGGCTTCGGTCGGCTGCGGCGTCTCGGTGCCGATGTGCCGACGGACCTCGCCGTGCAGGCGCTCGCCCGCCTGGATGCCTGGATGACCGAACATCACGAGCGCATCCTCAAGGACTGGAAACAGCCGGAGGATTACGTGCCCAGCCCCACCGATGCGTTGTACCTGTACGGTCGGAGCTTCTTCCTCGATGATCGGCCCATTCAACCCGCCCAGAAGTCGATGCTGGATTTCTTCCTCGCCCGCGCCAAGGAGCATTGGCTCAAGACGGGCGACCGCCAGACGCAAGGGCACCTCGCGCTGGCGCTGAACCGCTTTGGCGAAACCGCGACCGCGCAGGCCGTTCTGCGATCGCTCAAGGAGCGTAGCGTGACCAGCGTAGAACTGGGCCGGTTCTGGCGCGACACCGAGATGAGTTGGTGGTGGTATCACGCGCCGATCGAGACCCAGGCATTGATGATCGAGGCGTTCGGCGAGATCGCGAGCGACACCCCGGCCGTCGAGGAGTGCCAGACCTGGCTGCTCAAACAGAAACAGACCCAGAACTGGAGAACGACCAAGGCCACGGCGGATGCCGTGTATGCGCTGCTGCTCCGCGGACGCAACCTCCTGGCCAGCGACCAGCTCGTGGAGGTGACGGTCGGCGGCGTGAACGTGACACCGGGCAGCGGTCCGAAACCCGAAACCCGAAACCCGAAATCCGAACCCGCGCCCGAGCCCGGCATCGGTTTTTACGAACGCCGCTTCGTCGGCCCGGAGGTGAAGCCCAAGCTGGGCAGCATCACGGTGAGGAAACTCGACGCGGGCGTCGCCTGGGGCAGCGTTCACTGGCAATACTTCGAGGACATGGCCAAGGTAAAGGCTTACGCGGACACGCCGTTGAAGCTCACGAAGACTTTGTTCACCAAGCAGAACACGGCCAAGGGCCCAGTGCTCGAACCAGTCAAGGGTCCGGTGAGCGTCGGCGATGAACTGGTGGTGCGCATCGAACTCCGCGTGGACCGCGACATGGAATACGTGCACCTCAAAGACCAGCGCGGCAGCGGCACCGAACCGGTGAACGTGCTTTCCGGTTACCGCTACCAGGACGGGCTTGGCTATTACGAATCCACGCGCGACACGGCGAGCCATTTCTTCATCGCCTACCTGCCGAAAGGAACGTACGTGTTCGAATACTCGACGCGCGTCCAGCTTCGCGGCGAGTACCAGACCGGCATGGCGAACATCGAATGCCTGTACGCGCCGGAGTTCAACAGCCACAGCGAGAGCCTGAAACTCGTGGTGAATTGACCAGCGGACCCGCCGCGAACCGAACGTTGGCACGTTCCGCGAGGGGGGTGTCGGCACCAACGTGATCGCGGGCTGCGCAGTGCCCGTCGCCGCCAGCTTCAAGCGCGCGGTCCATTTGCGGGCGTGCGGCGTTGGTTGGCGTCCGGCGTTGGGTTCTGGGCAAGCCCACCCGAGCGGCGTGCGTGCGCTCGGACCGATCCTGCAACGGGGACGAGGTTCGGGGCGCTGAACCGAGAAACTCCACGGCTGCTTTGAAGGCGGGCAAGGGTTGACGCGTCCAAACGGGGTAAACTTAGCCATGTCCATCAAATCATCGGCCGCCCCCCGCCTGCGCCGCAGGCGATGGGAGCAAGCTGCTGGTTCGTGGCTTCCGGACCCAAGCCTCCCCACCCCAGCGTGGGCATCTCAGTTCCCAAAATGAACAAGCAACCGCAAGTCTCCTCCCTGAAACTGAACCGCCGCCGCTTCCTCGGTGGCACCGCTGCGACCGTCACGTCGTTCATGGTCGTGCCGAGTTATGTGCTCGGGTTGCGCGGCCAGACGTCGCCGAACAACAAGCTGAACATCGCTGGCATTGGCATCGGCGGCCAGGGCGGCTCTGACCTGGCCAGCATCGACAAGGAAAGCCCCGGCGAAAACATCGTGGCGCTGGCGGACGTGGACTGGGCGCACGCGGCGCACACGTTCAAGCGCTACCCAAGCGCCAAGACGTTCAAGGATTACCGGAAGATGTTCGACGAAGTGAAGGGAATCGATGCCGTGGTGGTGGGCACGCCGGACCACATTCACGCCTTTGCTTCGATGGCGGCCATCAAGCACGGCAAGCACACGTACTGCGAGAAACCGCTGACGCACTCGGTCTGGGAGGCCCGCCAGGTCGCGGAAGCGGCCCGCCAGGCCAAGGTGGCCACGCAGATGGGGAACCAGGGCGCGGGTTCGGACGACACGCGTCGGCTATGCGAGATGGTCTGGTCTGGCGCCATCGGCCCGGTCCACGAAGCGCACATCTGGACCGACCGGCCCTCGCAGGGTCTGTTCAACGAATACTGGCCGCAAGGCGTCGGGCGCCCCAAAGACACGCCGCCGGTGCCTGCCTCGCTGGACTGGGACCTCTGGCTGGGGCCGGCCCCGCAACGACCCTACAATCCGGCTTACCTGCCGTTCAAATGGCGCGGTTGGTGGGACTTCGGCACGGGCGCACTCGGCGACATCGGCTGTCACGCCTTTGACCCCGTTTTCCGCGCGTTGAAGCTGGGGGCGCCGCTGTCGGTCCAGGCCAGTTCCTCGCGGGTGAACGAAGAGACCTATCCGCTGGCCTCGATGGTGACCTACGAGTTCGGTCCCCGAAGCAAGGAAATTCAGGCAATCAACCCGCACGTCAAAGGTTTGTCCGGCACGGGAGCCGGCGAGGTGGCGATGCCGGCGGTCAAATATGTCTGGTATGACGGCGGGCTGCGACCGCCGCGGCCGGCGGGCTTGCCGGACGGCGAAATGATGGGTGACAACGGGCGCCTGTTGGTCGGCGAAAAAGGCTTCATCCTGGGCAGCACGATCTACCCCGCCTCGTTGCGGAAGGAAGTCGGCGAAATCCCGCGGTCGATCCCGCGTGTGGACGGCCATTACAAAGATTGGGTGCTCGCCTGCAAAGGCCAGCGCGTGGCCGGCTCGAACTTCGATTGGGCGGGACCGCTGGCGGAGGCGGTGCTGCTGGGCAACGTGGCACTGCGGGTGCAGGTTCGCGAGTTGTTGACGCGGAAGAAGCTCCAGTGGGATCCGGTCAACCTGAAGTTCCCCAACCTGCCCGATGCCGACGAATTCCTGCGTCGGAAGTACCGCGACGGGTGGTCGCTCATCTGATCGTGCGTCGTTAGGCAAACACGCGCAGCCTGAAAAAGCAAACGGGGCGGCTGGAACCAGAAGGTGGTCAGCCGCCCCGTCGCGTTAAAAAGAACCGGGTCCCGACCCTGAGGAAGGATCTAGGACCCGGGGAGTTTTCAGAGTACAACTGTAGGACTACGGGGATGTTCCGCCACCAACCGGTACTTAGCCAGCGACGGAAAGTAAATGGGCACTCAAAGAACAATTTCCATTCGATCTGCCCGAAAGCCGTTTCGTAATCCGCAGACAGAAAAGCAGCAGACCGGGGGGCTGTCAAGCGGCAATCGGTTTTTTTTCTGAGGCCGAGCAGTCGCGGCCGGGGACAACCCTGATCGCTTCAGCTTCGTGCCGCTCCCGGTCCCGGTACGAGACCTGGCTACTTCGCGACCGTGTCCTCGGTGGGTGCCGCCTGTTTGAAGACCAGTTTGTCGCCCTCCACGGTAACTTGGATGGGATCGTTTTCGTGCAAGTCGCCGCGGATGATTTCTTCCGCCAGCGGATCTTCCAGGAAGCGCTCGACCGCGCGGCGCATCGGCCGGGCGCCGTACATGGGGTCGAAGCCTTTCTCGACCAAGAAGTCCTTGGCTTTGGCGTCGAGTTCGATCTGCACGTTCTTGTGCTTCAGCCGCTCCATGACCTTGCGAACCTCGAGTTCGAGGATTTCGATCAGGTCCGGCTTGGCCAGCGAACGGAACACGATCACGTCATCGAGCCGGTTCAAGAATTCCGGCCGGAAGACCTTCTTGGCTTCCTCAAGGATCTTGTCCTTCATCTGATCGTAATTGTGTTTCTCGGTCGGCGGCGTGAACCCGATCGTGCCCTGCTTGCGCAGTGCCTCGGAGCCGACGTTGGACGTGAGCAGGATGACGGTATTCCGGAAATCGATGGCGCGGCCGAAACTGTCCGTGAGTTTCCCTTCCTCCAGGATTTGGAGGAGCATGTTCATCACGTCAGGGTGCGCCTTCTCGATCTCGTCGAAGAGCACCACGGAATACGGCTTGCGGCGCACGGCCTCGGTCAACTGGCCGCCTTCCTCGTAGCCGACATAGCCAGGCGGCGAGCCCACGAGCCGCGAGACGTTGAACTTCTCCATGTACTCGCTCATGTCGAGTTGCACGAGCGACTTGGCATCGCCGAACATCTGCTCGGCCAGCGTTTTGGCGAGCAGGGTTTTGCCGACGCCGGTCGGGCCCAAAAGCGCGAAGGTGCCGATCGGGCGCCGCGGATCTTTGAGGTCGGCGCGCGAGCGGCGCAGCGCCTTGCACAAGGCCACGACCGCCTCTTTCTGTCCGACGACCACTTGCTCCAGCGTCGCCTCCATCGCGAGCAGCTTCTTGGACTCGTCCTGGCCCAGGCGCTGGAGCGGGATGCCCGTCCACTTGGCGACGACGTGCGTGATGTCTTCCTCGTCCACCCGCACGCGCTTCTCGTCGCGGTTGGTTTTCCACTCGCTGAGGACGGATTCGAGCTTTTCCTTGGCCTGCTTTTCCTTGTCGCGCATGGCCGCGGCGCCTTCGAAGTCCTGCTCCTTGATTGCGCGCTCCTTGCGCCGGCGGATTTCCTCGATCTCGGTCTCGAGGTGTTTCACGTCGGGTGGCCGGGTCATGGCACCGATGCGGGCGCGCGAGCCGGCCTCGTCCATCACGTCGATGGCCTTGTCCGGCAGAAACCGGCCGGTGATGTAGCGGTCCGAGAGCTTCACGGCCGCCGACAGAGCGCGGTCGGTGAGTTCGATCTTGTGGTGGTCTTCGTATTTGGGCTTGAGCCCCTGAAGGATTTGCACCGCCTCTTCGATGGACGGTGGCTCCACTTTCACCGTCTGGAACCGGCGCTCCAAGGCGGCGTCCTTCTCGATGTACTTCCGATACTCGGTGAGCGTGGTGGCGCCGATGCACTGCATCTCGCCGCGGCTCAAGGCGGGTTTGATGATGTTTGACGCATCCATCGTGCCCTCGGCCGACCCGGCGCCGACGATGGTGTGCAACTCGTCTATGAACAGGAGGATGTTCTTGGCGCGGCGGATTTCGTCCATCACCGCCTTGATGCGTTCCTCGAACTGGCCGCGGTACTTGGTGCCGGCGACCATGAGGGCCAGGTCGAGCGTGATGACCCGCTTTTCGCGAAGCAGTTCCGGCACGTTGCCTTTCGCGATCTCCTGGGCCAGGCCTTCGACGATGGCGGTCTTGCCCACACCGGCCTCGCCGAGCAGCACCGGATTGTTCTTGGTGCGGCGGCAGAGGATTTGAATGACTCGCTCAATCTCATTCTGGCGACCGATGACCGGATCCATCTCGCCTTTGCGCGCGATTTCGGTGAGGTCCCGGCCAAAGGCTTTAAGTGCCGGGGTCTTCAACGGGCCTTTCCCGCCCTGCTTCTCGGTGGCTTCGGCCTGTTCGTCGTCCGAACCTTGGAAGTTCGGGTCCAGTTCCTTGAGGATTTCCTGCCGGGTCTGCTCGATATCGACGTCCAGATTCTTGAGGACGCGCGCGGCCACGCCATCGCCTTCGCGCAGCAAGCCGAGCAGCAGGTGTTCGGTGCCCACGTAAGTGTGGTTCAGCGCCTTGGCCTCTTTGTTGGCGAGCGAGAGCACCTTCTTCACGCGGGGCGTATAAGGAATGTTGCCCATGACCTTCTGGTCCGGGCCGGTGCCCACCTGCTTTTCCACTTCCAGGCGGACGGTGTCCAGGTCAAGGCCGAGTTTCTGGAGGACGTTCACGGCGACGCCCTGGCCGAGCTTGATCAAGCCAAGCAAGAGGTGCTCGGTGCCCACGAAATTGTGGTTGAAGCGATCCGCTTCCTTGCGCGCCAAGGCCAGCACCTGTTGGGCGCGGGGCGTCAAGTTGTTGAGGGACTCGTCACTCATAATGGCGCAGTCAAGTTGCTACGCGGTGGGGGGTTTGTCCAGTGCCGGCGGCGCGGGCGGCACGACCGGCCGATGCACGGAGCGCAACGCCTCCCGAAGCATGTCGGCGCGAAGGATGTCACGCTCTTCCGCCGAGAGTTTCTCGGAGTGGCGCAATTGCAGATGAGCCGGCTGCGTCAGCATGGACAACTCGTCCACGAGCATCCGGGAAACCCCCGGCAGGGTGCCCAGGTCGAGGCCCAGTCGGAGCAGCGACAGGAGGTTGATGGCTTCCTTCGAGGAAACGCTGTGGGCGTTGGCCAGGATGCCATAAGCCCGGCCGATGTGGTTGAACACGACTTTCGGCCGCTTTTCGAGCAGCCGGCCGCGGGCGTTCTCCTCGTGTTCGATGATCTGCGCCACCACCTTGTTGAGGCGCTCCACGATTTCGGCCTCGGATTCGCCGAGCGTCATCTGGTTGGACACCTGGAAGACATTGCCCAGCGCCTCCGTGCCTTCGCCGTAAAGGCCGCGCACGGCCAGGCCGAGTTTGTTCACGGCCTGGATGATCTGGGTGATTTGCTCGTCCAGCACCAAGGCCGGCAAGTGCAGCATCGCGCTGACGCGGATGCCGGTGCCGAGGTTGGTGGGGCAGGCGGTCAGGTAACCCAAATCGCGGGAGAAGGCGTAATCCAGCACCTGTTCGAGGTCGGAGTCCAGCCGGTCGATCGTCAACCACGCCTCGCGGAGCTGCAGGCCGGGCAGCAATGCCTGCATCCGCAAGTGGTCCTCCTCATTGACCATCACGCACAGGCTTTCGTCCCGACTCAAGATCAGGGCGCTGCCGGCGCCTTTGGCGGCGTGCTCGCGACTGATCAAATGCCGCTCGACCAGCACTTGCTTGTCCAGCGCGGTCAGCGCCTCCAGCGACTCGGCGAACCCGTCTTTCATCGCCGGCACGCCTTCGACCGCGGCGCGTAATTTCTCGCACGCGCGCTGGCGGTCCGCCTTCTTGGCCCAGCCGGGAAAGGAAAAGCCTACGATGTTGCGTGCCAGGCGCACCCGGCTGGACATGACGATCTTGTCGCCGGGGCCGCTGCGTTGGGCCAGTTCGGTCGGCGGGGTCAGAAACTCGTGCAGGTTCATGGGGTGCCGCCGGTGACGACCGTGCTGGGATCCTCTTTCAAAGCCTTGATCTGGTCGCGCAGGCGGGCGGCTTCTTCGTAATTCTCCACCGCGATCGCTTCGTCCAGCCGGCGCTGCATCGTCTGAATTCGTTCCTGCACCTCGCGACCCAGCTTGAGGCCGCGTGGCACTTTGCCCATGTGGCGCGTGCCTTTGTGCATGGTCTTGAGCACACCTGCGAGGCCTTCACCGAAGGTCTGGTAGCACTCGGGACAGCCGAGGCGGCCGGCCTTCTTGAAGTCGGCCTGGGTGAAGCCGCAGGCCGGGCAAGCCAGCTCTTCGCCTTCCGGCGCGCTGGCGGCGACCTCCTCGGACGCGCCGAGGCCCATCAACAAATCGGCCAGCGCGAAGCCCGTCGGGTCATCCAGGCCCTTGGCTTTCGCGCAACTGGCGCACACGTCCACTTTCTTCAGCTTCCCGTCTTTTACGTCAGTCAGGTGGACGGTGGCCTCGTTCTTCTGGCAAATCATGCATAGCATAGGCAGAAGGTTATTTCCGCACAAAGGGGTACCAAGTCAAGTAACGCGGGTTTCCGCCCCGCAGGGCGGAACGGTGATAAACGGATCGCGCCGGCCGGGATGCCAGCTTGTCAGTGATGCGAGCGGGCCGATCAACGGATGGGTTCGCCCGAAATCCGCGTCAGCGCGCGGTACTTTTCCTCGAGCATCCGGGACATTTTGCCCGGCTTGCCGGCGCCGATGACGCGGCCGTCCACCTTGACGACCGGGACGATCTCCGCCCCGGTGCCGGTGAGAAAGCACTCGTCGGCGTTGAAGAT
>JAKANS010000078.1 GCA_021823625.1 bacterium
CGCTGGGCTCCCCGCAACGTCACCACAATCCGCCCGCCCCGCGGCCCGGTCAAGCCGGCGGCGCGGCGCGGCCTTCAGCGGTGAGCGGATTGCAGGCGAAGGCAAATTCGGCCACCACCTCGTCCACCCAGCGGTGGCAAGTATCCGAATCGCGGCGCGCGGCCACCACGATGGCCTCCGCGCCGGCACCGGCGGCGGTGATGAAGTTGTGCGCCGATACGCGCGCGGGCTTCGACAATGCCGCTGCGGGCCGGCCTGTCGTTGGATTTCGCGGCGGCGAGCGCGAGGCGGGCTAGTTTGCGCCGAGCGCCTGGACGGTGCGGGCGAAGATCTCTTCGGGCGTGCCTTCGGCGGAGATCGAGACCAGCAGGCCTTTGCGGCGGTAGAAATCCGCGAGCGGCGCAGTGCTTTTCTCGTAGGCCTCCATGCGGACGCGGATGGATTCGGGCCGGTCATCTTCGCGCTGGAACAGCTTGCCACTGCAAATGTCGCAGACGCCTTCGACTTTGGGCGGACGGGCCTCGACGTGGTACACCGCCTTGCAGTCGGCACAAGTGCGACGTCCGCTGAGCCGGGCGACGATGCGATCGATTGGGAGGTCGTAGCTGAGCACCGCGTCGAGTTTGAGCCGCTCGCCGGCCAGAATCTTCTCCAACGCCTCGGCCTGCCCCACCGTGCGCGGAAAGCCGTCGAGCAAGAAGCCGCCCCGGCAGCGCAGGCAGACGAGGCGTTCGCGGACCATTTCGAGCACGGTGGGGTCGGGCACCAAGGCGCCGCGGCGCATCAGGTCCAAGGCTTCGTTCAACGCCGGCGTGCGCTCGTAGGGGGTGAGCGACTTGGCGGCACGGAAGACGTCGCCGGTGGAAAGCTGGCAGGCACCGAGACGCTCGTTCAGCAATTCGGCCTGGGTACCCTTGCCTACGCCGGGGGCGCCGAGCAGGACCAACCGGAACGGGCGGGCGGGCGACGGGGGGTCAACAGAGCACTGGAAATCGCCGGCTTTCAGCCAGGCGGCGCGGTCGGTTTTGGCATGCATGTCCGGAAACAAGTCTGCTCGTCCCTGCGGAAGCGCGGCATTCGTACGCCATTGCGGGACGTTTTCTGACGAGGACTAAATATTAGCTCCGCTGAGAAGACTACACAGCGGTTGGCCTACCCTGCCCGTTTTTTGGCGCAGCGCCGGCGCTCGCTCCGGCTTCAGCGGCGGCGTGTTCAAGCTTGACGGTTCCGGCGGGTGTGGTTGCATCGTCGCCATGAATATGAAGATGTCTGCGCTTTTTGCCGGCTTGTGCCTGCTGTTCCTGTCCACCGGGTGCTACACGACCCAGGAAGGCAACAAAAAGGTGGGCGTCCCGTTCAGCCCGGACAAGATCGAAGGCCGGTATGAACGCAAGCCGGCCGAGGTGTTCGCCGCAGCCAAGAAGGTCCTGGCTTACATGGGCACGCTCACGGGCGAGAACACCATCGCAAGCACGCTTCAAGCCAAAGTGGACAACAATACCGTGTGGGTGAAGGTGGACGAAGTCGAGCCGGGCATCTCGCGCGTCATCACCCAATCGCGCGGCAAAGGCGGCGCCGGCAAGGTGGGCCTGGCCAGCGAAGTGGACAAGCAGATCGCTTTGCAGCTTCAGGCGGAGTGACGCGGCGGCCTGTCCTTTAATCCTAATCTCTGTTCGTAAGAGCCAAGTTTCACGACTTGGCTCTGTCTTTTTGCCTGCACCTCGCGGTTGAGCAGCGCCAACCGACGGCGGGCGGCCGCGGCGGCAGGGGCTTCGGGATCGCGCGCGACGATACGCTGGAGGGTGGCCTGCGCCGCGGCGAAATCGCCCGCGCCATTGAGGTGCACGTCCGCCAGCATGTTCAGCCACTTCACGATCTCGCCGGCCGGCGCGTTCGGCTGGGCGATCAACTGCTCGAACTGCTCGGCCGCGAGATCCGGCCGCTGGAAGCCTTCCAGGTAGAGCAAGGCCAGTTCCTCGCGCGTGCGGTTGTCGGCCGGAAATCGGTCGAGTTGCGCGACCAGCTCCACCGCAACGACGTGGGGGTCGCGGTCAAGCTTCTTGATGCGCGGCGGTTCGCCCAGCAAGCCGAGCCGCTCGATCGGCTGCGGCATCTCCAGCTTGGGCCGCGCTTTGGCCTGCTCGAGCATTTCCGCGGGAGTGAGGTGGGCCAGCCGCTGATTCGCAATATGCGACTCGGGCGTGTCCGGGAGCAATTGCACGATCCGCTCCAGCGCCGCGCGCGAGGCTTCGCGGTCGTTGGCGAACTTGATGTGCCAGTCCGCCAGCCGGAGCAACGCGAACGCGATGTTCTTCGGCGCGTGGCCTGGTTGGCTGACGAACTGGTCGATCGTCGCCGCCGCTGCGGACAAGTCGTGAAGGTCGTTGGCCTGAATCTCGGCGAGCAACATCTGGCCGCGGAAGTTGGTGGGGAACAACTCCAGTTGTTTGCGCACCTCGGCTTCCGCCTCGGCGTACTTGCCCTGTTTGCGCCGCGCCTCCGCGATCGAGAAAAACGGCTCCGGGTCGGGCGGGGCGTCCCCGCCGTCGTACAACTGGCTGACCTTCCGCGCGACATTGTCGGCAATGTCGGGCACCCAGACCAGCGCCATCACCAGCCCGGAAAACGCCGCCATCGGCACCCCGGCAAAAGCGGCGGTGTAGCCAAATTCGCGGAACAACGGCCCCACGACGAATACGACAAACGCCAGGTCGGCGAGCGAAATCAGCCACCGAACGGCCAGCTTGGGGCGGTCTTCGCTGCGTTGCCAGAGGCGGTAAAACACCCACCCGGCCGCGCCGGCAAAGGCCAGCCAGACCAGCATGCCGAACACCGCTTGGAGGAAAGCAAACATCAACAATCAAAGAATCGCGACGCCAGCGGCACGCTGGCAGGCTTAGCTGGAGTTTCCGCCTTTCGCGATGCGCTCCGGGTGCCGCGCGCGGCTCAGCGCCACATCGTAACTGACCAGGCAGCGGCAGTACAAGTCGTGCAGGCAGGTATCGAGCAACACCATGCCGTCGCGGCCGCCGGTCTGGACGATCGTTTCGAGCATGTGCAGTTGGTTCTCGCGAATCACGTTCCGGACTGCGCTGTTGGCCACCAAGAGTTCGTAGGCGAGCGTTCGGCGGGCACGGTCAACGCTGGGGAGGAGTTCCTGGCAGATAATGCCTTGGAGGCAATTCGCCAGTTGCAGCACGATCTGCCGCTGCGCGCCACCTTCGAACACACCGATGATCCGCTCGAGCGCGTGGACCACGCTTGGCGAGTGCAGCGTCGCAAGGACGAGGTGGCCGGTCTCGGCCGCCGTCAGCGCGGTGGCGATCGCGTCGCGGTCACGAATTTCGCCGATCACGATCACGTCCGGGTCCTGGCGCAGGACGTGGATCAGCGCGCGGTGGAACGAGTGCGTGTCCGTGAGCACCTCCTGCTGGACCACGATCGCACGCTTGTTCCGGTGCACAAACTCGATCGGGTCTTCGATGGTGACGATCTTGCAGCGGCGTTCCGAGTTGATCAGGTCCACCAGGTAATTGAGCGTCGTCGTCTTGCCGGAGCCGGTCGGGCCGGTGATGAGCAACAGGCCGATCGGCCGGCGGGCCAGTTCATCCATCTTCGCCGGCAGACCCAGCTCCTCCCGCGACGGGATTTCTTCGCCGCCGAACCGGAAGCAAAATTCCGCGTGGCCGGCGCGGCGGTAAACCGTCACGCGCACCCGGCCCACCTGCGGGCAAGGCAGCGAGGCACAGAGTTCCCAGTCACAGTCGAACGCTTCGCGTTGTTCGGGGGTCAGGAGGCCGGCGGCCAGGGCGTCCAATTCGGCCGCGGTCAACGGCGCGCTTTCGGCCACGAAGATGTCGCCGTTGATGCGGAAGGCCGGCGGGGCGTCCGCCAGCAGATGCAGGTCCGACGCGCCGCGATCCAGCGCGTCCGCGAGCAATTGATCGAGGCGTTCCATGCTTCGCGCTCAGGCGTGCCACAACCGCCGCCACCGGCCGCGCATTCGTTGGAGCAGGCCGGTGTCGCGGAATTCCTCGCGGGCCGACATCGCGTCGGGACAGGCGGGATCGAGTTGCCTGGCCTGGGCCAGCGCCTGGTGGGCGTCTTCGGCCAGGCCCAGTGCGAGCTGGCAGCGGCCGAGTTGCAGCCAGATCACCGCCGCGGCGACCTCCAGGCTGAGCGCCTGCCGGGCTAGCTTCAGCGCAAGCGCGAACTGGCGATAAAAGAGTTGAACCCGCGATGCCAGCCAAGGCCAGAGCCAGTCGCCGGGGGCGGCGGCCAAGGCCTTGGCAAAGCAGTAATCCGCGCGCTTCTCGGACCGCGCGAGCAGCACGTCGCCGCGCGCGATCCAGACGTACGGTGTGTCGCCTTGCTCGCCGACCGCCGCGTCAGAAAAGGCCAGGGCGGCGTCGGTGTCGCCCGACCGCGCCAGGGCAACGCCTTTGGCGGCGAGCAATTCGGGCTCGGTGGGGAGCTGCTCCAACGCCTTGTCAGCCCAGACCTTCGCCTCGGCGAACTCGCCCAACTCAATGAGCATCCGCACCTGGCCGATCCAGGCGGCCGCGCTTTTGAGATTTGATTCGAGCACGCGCCCGTACAAGCGCAGCGCCTGCTCGAAATAGCCGCCGCGAAAGGCCACCTCGGCCTCGCCCAGATGGCGGGTCTCGTCGGTGACGACGGTCGCGGGCTCAAGCTCGCGCTCGTGGTGGCGGCCAAATTCGAGATTGGCAAAGCGACTCATGCTTGAAACGGGGCTTTGCGGTCTGACGCTGAAGAGTATCTGTTACCGGGAGCACGAAACCAATTCAATTCTGGTTCCTGCGTGCGCCAGACCCGCCCGGCCCTGGCTACGATTCAGCGACGATTGGACCGACTGGTCGGGGAAACGTCACGCCGCCGCCGCACCGCGCGGGGCATGGGCGGTTTACCGCTGTCGGACTCTGAACCGCCCGGCAAGCCACTGGTAGGCGCGCTCTCGAACTTCGGGTGGGAAGTCGTGGCCGCAGTCCGGCGTTTCCACGACCAGGCCGTCCGGCGCGTGCAGCAACCAGAAGACCGGCGTCGCCGCGATGACGCAGTCCTTGACGCCGGAGAGCTCGAAGTTGTCGTCGTGGAGGGGCGCGTTGATAAACACGGGCCGCGGCGCGATGGCGGCGAGCACTTCGCCGAAATCGAACGGCATTTGCTTCGGATCGTTGCCGTACCGGCTGGCGATGCGCGGCATGTAGCCGGCATGGCTCCAGCCGGCGAGATCGCCACCGTGGTACTTGAAGAACGAGTTGAAACCGCAGCTCGTGACGACGGCCCGGATCCGCGGATCGAAGGCGGCGAGAAAGAGCGCGTTGTGCCCGCCCAGCGAATGACCGATCACGCCAATCCGCCGCGGATCAACCTCGGGCAACGACTGGAGCACGTCCACCGCACGCTCGTGGTTCGCGATCCCCTTCCGGGTCGCGCTCGCGAAACCTTGCGCGTAAGCGTCCACTGGGTGGTCGCCGAAATTCGGGTAGTCCGGCGCGAGCGTGACAAAGCCGCGCTTGGCGAGTTCCTGCGCGTAGTGGAGGTTCGCGTTCCCAGCCAAACCAGCTGGCTCAGCCTTGCCGAGGGGGGTGGTTTGGTGCAGGCACAGCATCGCGGGTGCCGGGCCGGTGAGCTGGCGTGGAATCAGCAAGTACGCCGGCACGCGTTCGCCGGTGGTCGCCGCAAAACTGATCTTCCGCCGGACGAACTTGTCCAAGGATTCCTCACCTTCGACGCGCATGTCCAGCGGCACGATTCCCGCGCCCGCCGGCGGTTCGCCCATGACTTCGTTCAGGCCCGCGAGGATGTTTGCCCGGCGCTTGGACCAAGCTTTCGCCGTGGCGATCCGGTGATCGAAACCCTTCGCGTCGCGCCAGACGAGCAGGTCCAGTGTGTCGGGATAGAACGGCGGTTGCGTCTGGCGAACCGGCTGGAGCAGCCGCGCGATGCCGGCTTTCAACTCGAATTCGCTCGGCGGCCCGACACGCGACATCGTCGGTTCGTAGCCGCCGCCGGTGAGCGCGCTGTCCGTACAAATGTAGCCGGGACCGCTTTCACCGTAGGCGGCCACCGCCAGAAAGTCGCCGGACCGGAGGCTCTCCGCGTAAAGCTGGTATTCGATGAACGCCTCGCCTGGGAGAAACAAGCTGGTCACCGGGCCGAGCGACAACCGGGCGATCTGGACTTTCGGATTCGCGTGCCAACGCTGGAGCCAGGCGAGGTCCAGCGCGGCGGTAATCCGTGCCAGCGCGGTGGCGTTCGTATCCGCGATGGTCTTTCGCGAGTGCGCTTCGGACCACTCAGGCTCCCGGCGCACGGCGAAGCGCACCGGGGTGGTGCGCCAATCGAGCCGCGTCACCGGCGCGCGCTGCGTGGCGGCGACGGACTGCTTCATCGCGGCGTAGATGCGGTCGGTGAGTTGGACCCGCGCCGCCGGCGAGCCGTCGTTGTACTTGCCGGCGGTGATGTTGCCGGCGCAGCCGGTGAAGTAGATTTGCGGCACGCCGGTCTCGCGTTCGAGCCGCTGGCGCGCCAGCCCAACGGTGTCCGAAGTCGCGCGACCGTCACCGTAATAGCTCATCGGATGCGTCGCGTAGAAATGCAGCCGGACCAGCGGCCGCTCGCCGTCGAACAGCGTGATCGTCCGCAGCCAGGGATCGATCAAACCCTCTGGCGCGGCCTGCAGGGCCGGGTCTTTTGTGGAACTGTAGCGGACGTGAATCAGGCCGTCCGCGAGGCGCACCCGGCGATTCGCGGCGAACCGCTCCACCCGCGCCTTACCGAAGCCGACCTGGTCGAAGGGCTGAAGGCGACTGCATGCCTCCCGGACCGCTGCAGCGAGGCGCTCGGTCGCACTTTCGAGGAAGCCAAGGTCGAGATGCGGCGGCGGGTTCGGCGTGGCGCGGAGAAGCCGTTCGGCGTTGGCGTCGGCAATCGGGGCGTTGTGCTGGTGGACCGTGTGGACCGACACGTGACTTTCGGGAACCTGCGCACCTTGGGCGAGTTGGTGGCGAAAGGCGTCGTGAGCGCCGGTCTGAAGCAGGCACCAATCGACGGCGCAGAGCACGTAGCGGTCCTTGCCATTGCTGAGCACGATGCCTTTGGCGAGGAGCGGCTCATCGACTGCTGCGAGCGGTTTGATCCAACCGCCGCATAGCGGATGGCCAAGCGGCGGGGTGACGTCGCAAGTGAAGGCGGCGACACGCAGGGCGGCGGGGGCGGTCCGCCCGGCCGGACACCAAGCCAACAGCAGGCCGAGCCAGGCGAAGAGCCAGGCTGGGCTAAGCCGGGGGAGGATCGAAGCTGCGGGCTTTACGACGCGGCGGGACACCGCCGCGCGGACACTGGGCTTGGTTCTGGTCATGATCGGACACTGCCGCAAAGCACTGGCAGGCGTTTGCTTCGGGCTTGGTCCGACCGAAGTGTGCCAGCGTCTCGCGCCGAATCAACTCCGCTCCTATTGACCAGCCAAGCCGCTTCTCAGCCTGCGGACCCGAGGCGGCAATCTGACGGCGGTTGTCAGCCCTTTTGTCCGCCATCGCCCCCGCCGAGTTCGATCTCGTGACCGCGGTTCGCGGCATGAACTCAGGCCGGCCTGTTCAGCCCCGCGAACCGCCGTGGCCCGGTTCAACGTTTCAGCCGGAAATACTTCATCGCTCCACTGGCGGGGGTCGTGTACGGACTGCTGGCACCGGTGACATCCTGCCAGGCGCCGGTCACCGCGTCGGCGGCCTGGAGCGTGCCGCTGCCGGTCCATTCAAGCTTCACGCCCTGGGCGGTTTTCGAGATGGCGGTGAATTTCAGTTCGACGACCGTTCCGCCGCTGACGGTCACGGGGTCCGAGAATGGGCTGGTGATGGCCACCGCTGTCGTGTCGGTCGCGGGCCCGGTCGCGTAGTTGGCGGTGATGGTGATCAGCGCCTCGGTCAAGCCGAGTCGCGTGATGTCGAAGTCGAATTTGCCGGGGGTCTTATCGGCATCTTCGGGACCGTCATCGACAAAGGAACCCAGGAACGTCCGGCCCTGGACGAAGCCGTTGGGCAGTTCAGGGATCAAGGCCGCCTGGCCCGTGGCGATCCCCACCGGGTCGGCAACATAGACATCGACACTTGTGACCGGGTAATTCGCGGCGTCGGCCACGGGCACGGTGCCTTTGAGGCGCAGCGCCGTGGAATCCGCGGCGATCACGGGATGGACGCCTTGCGTGGCGTCCACGAGTGCCTTGGTGTAATAATTCGTGATCCACGCGCCATCGATGCCCCCATCCTGCTTGGTGGCCGCGACCGGGAACGGAAGATTGTTGACGAACGTGTTGCCGCGGGCCGAGACGCTGCCGGAAACGCTGAGTTCGTCAAAGAAGTTCAGATTGTTGGGCAGTTGCTGATAGAAACTCTCGGGCGGGAACAAGGTGTCCGGCCAGTTGTTGAACACCAGGTTGCCTTCGACGTCATCGCTCACGCCGTCCAGGTTCGATCCGAAGCGGAAAATCGCCTGGCCGCCCGCCGCATTCAGGGCCGGAATGCCGTTGGTAAACTGGGTCGTGCCGTCGATTCCCACCCCAATATAATTGCCGGCGACGACGATGTTCGTGCCGGGGCTCTGGCCATAGAACTCGATGCTGTGATCGTAGCCGCCCATGCCGGGAGGCACCATGCCGCCGATCACGTTCCGTTCGTTCGCGTCGTTCACGCCGTCTCCGTCCGTGCCAATCACCGTGTCGTTGCCGCCCCTTCCAATTTCGATGTAGCCCTCGAAGTAACCTGCCAGGTTCGGGTCAAGCGCGAGGTCCACGTCGTGCAAACCATCCGGCATCACTCCGATGAAATTGCCGGCGATGCGCGAGCCGTTGCCTTCAAGAATGATCGGGATTGCCGGGATGTCCACGAGCACGTTGAAATCGGCCGGCGCGTTCGTCGAGTTCGCCGGCACGCCCACCACCACGTTGTCCACCGTGATCGTTTCCGCTCCTTGGTACCGAAACCCGGTCACCGCGTCCGCAGGACCCGCCACGGTCGCGCCATCTGGGGCAACGCCGATCCAGCAGCCGCTGATTTGGCCCGCGGCGCCTTTCGCGAACGAGACGCCATAGACGGCCACGCCATTATCCGCGCCGGTGAGCGGGGTCGCGAGAATCGAAACGCCCCGCAATTGCAACCCCTGACACCCGAGCACGCCGATGACGGCGCTTTCGGTGTCGCCGTAACCGGTGTTGTCGCTGGGATTGTCGCCGGGGAAATCCATCAGACGGGTGTTTCCATTTCGGGAATCGAGCACGATTTTAATCTGGGCGTTGTTCGCTGCCAGGATCGGGTTCGTATTGGGCGCAGCGCCGGGCTGGCTGTACCCGTTAATCACCACGTTGTTCTTGGTGATCAGCGGGTAGCCCTCGGGTGGCGTGGCGATGAACTGTGTGCCCGTGCCCGGAATGGCAAACCGAATCTCGTCGCCCTCCTGAAGATCGGTCAGTGCCTGGAGCAACGAGACCTGCCCGGCGGACGGGTTGAGGTTGTCGGCCGTGGTGACGGTAACCACACGCGCTTGTGCGGAGACGCCGAGCCAAATCAGCCCGGCGGCGATCAGTGGAACCAGATTTCTGTTCATTGGTTTTTTCTGAGTTAAACGTGCTTGCCTCTACATCGGAGGCACTTAGCCTCAGGAACCCGGCTGGGGCAAGAAAAAAGTAGCGGCGTTTTCATCGGTGGTAAGGAAGAGTTTTCAAAAGCACCGTCGCTGTCCCCCCAATGGGCACAGCGCGGGGAAGCGGAAGGTTGAACCGAATGGGCTCCGCAGCCTGTAGTCGCCGGTCGGAGGCGTAAACCTTGCCAACGCAAAACCACGCACCCGTCTATTCGTAACTGGCGTCGCTGGCGGACTTGCCCGACTTGCTCTTAACGTAGGCGTCGAATTCCGACTGGCTCACGACCCGCAGGATTCCGCGCATGCTGGAATGACCGTTCCCGCAAAGCTGCGCGCAGGTGATGAGGTAATTCCCAATCTTCGTGGGGGTAAACCAAACCGGAATGCTCAGTCCTGGGATGGCGTCCTGCGTGATCCGCATCGACATCACGGCGAAGGAGTGAATGACATCCAGCGAACTGATGTGCGCGATCACCGGCTTGTTCACGGGAACCACGATTTCACTGTTTTGGACGACGATGTCGTCCTTGTTCGCCGGATCAGCGGAATCCAGCCCGAGCGGATCCTCGGCCGTGACGAATTCCGGGGCCGCCTTGCCAAAAGTGCCGTCGGGGCCGGGGTAGCGTGCCATCCAGTTGAACTGCCGGCCGATGACCCGGATGACCGTCGAGTCTTTCTCCGGTGGAAAATTCGGCAGCGAGGCGCCACGGGCCCACAACGGGATCGCAAAGCCGATGAGGAGGACGGCTTCGACGACCGCAACCGCAACTTCCAGGTAGCTGGACATATGGCTGCGCACTCCATGGTAATCGGCACGTGCGTTTTTGCGCTCCCGATATCGCCAGATCGCGTACAGGTAGAAGCACGACCACCCGACGAACAACACGAACATCAGGACATGCACATAGAAAAGAAGCCGGTCCAGTTCCGGGCCGTGTTCAGACGCCGCCGGGGGCAGGTGCAGTACCTTGGTGATGAAATTCTCCATGATCTACGAATGCGTCGGGTTGCCGCCAACGGCCTCCTGCCCGTCTGCTTCACGCAGGCGTGCCGCCTTGCGGCCAATGTACACAAAGAAACTCGTTAGGACACTCAGGACCCCACCAATCACCACCACCAACGAAAAGATGCCCATATTCATTCCCTTGGCGAGCGGGGAATCCGATCTCCCGAAACAGGCCGCGCAAGCCGCGACCTGCCAAGGAAAGGCCAGGACGAAAGCAGCACACAGGGCACAACCCCACCTGGATAGTTTGCTGGCAATCATAACGAGCTGATGTTCTTTAGCTTCTTGATGACCCGTCGCAGATAAAAGCTGAGCGCCACTCCAGCAGCCCAGGAGAACACGCCCAAGAGGATGTCGCTGGTAGCCCCGGCTTGGGCGAAGGCCCGTATTTCCCACGCGCCGAACCCGAGTGCGAGCAGGATGGAAACGCAGATGAACAAGATGTGAAAGGCTTTGAGCGACATCAATGGAACAATGACTTCAGTTGATCGGCACCCGAACTCACCGTCAGGAACATCAAGCCTAGGAAGAAGAAGCCCGTCGTCGCGAGCAAACCGTAAATCAGTTTCCGCTCGGAAAGCAAGTGCATGAAGTACCCGGCGACGAGGAATGCCTTGGTCGCGGCTATCGCCAGCGCCACGGCGACGTTTACGGCGTGGTTTCCGAAGGGGATATAGGATGCGAGGACAGTAACGATCGTCCCGGCGAGCAGCGCGACGAAGACGTAAACATATCGGCGCGTCGCTTGTTTGATCTCGGCCTCGTTCGTTGCGTTCATGGTCAGCCTTAGAGCAGATACAGGACAGGGAAAAGGAATATCCACACCAGATCGACGAAATGCCAAAACAGCCCCGCGACTTCCACGCGGTTGGTGAAACGTTCCGGATCCGAGTACCACATACGGCTTCCGGGTCCCCAGAAGTAGCCGATTACCAGGGCACCACCGATCACGTGCAGAGCATGCAATCCGGTCAGCGTAAAGTAGATCGCAAGGTAGGTGAGGTGCCACGGCCCGAAACTCTCCAGCTTCTTGATCTGTTTAGTCGGCACCGTGATGACCTCCGGGTGCGCCGCGCCGGAATCGTGTCCGTGTTCTCCGGACGCCACATCCGGATGGATCCTGATCTCGCTAATGGGCCGCGTCGGGTTGTTCAGGGTGGCGAGCGTCCAGTTCATCGGACTGCCCTCGATGTGCCCGGTGAGTTCCTTGACCTCACTCCCGGCGCTATACCGGACAAAATAGTGGGTGAACTTGTCGTGGTACTCGTAACTCTTAATGATGACGAATGTCATCGCAAGCAACACGGTGCAGCCTTGGTAGAGCTTGAACTTGCCAAAAGCCTTCAGCTTCAAGGACGCCCAAGCCATGACCACCGTGATGCTGGATGTGATCAGCACAATGGTGTTGAGCGTTCCGATCGGCACGTTCAGCATCCCATGCGGCCAGACATCCGATCCGACCCGGAGCATGATGTACGAGGAGAACAACGCTCCGAACAGCATGACTTCCGAGGCGAGAAACAACCAGATGCCTACCTTGGCGTTGAACAAGCCAGTGTCGGGGCGTGGTTCTACCGTGTACGGGATCTCCATGTTCAGCGCAGTGTTCACAGGGGCTGGTTCTGGGGGCAAAACTCGACGGCCGCCCCCGGCAAGTTGTATTCGTAGGGTCCCCGGTGGACCACCGGCGGATGGACAAAATTACCGTGTGGCGGAGGCGTGGGCGTCGCCCACTCGAGCGTGGTGGCCGCCCAGGGATTGTCGGACGGAGCCGGTTTCCCGCGGAAGAGGCTGACGAAGAAGTTGATGATGAAAGGCACTTGCGCGAGGCCCAAGAACCAAGCGGCATGTGAAATGGCAACGTTCAACTTCAAGGCGAGCGACAAACCGTAAGCCACATCGGGGCTCGCCGCGTAGCTGGCGCCGCCGTCGTACATGCGGCGATGCATGCCTTCCAAGCCCTGTATGAACATGGGCATGAACACAAGATTCATGAAGACCAGCGAAAGTGCAAAATGCACTTTCCCCCAGAACTCGTTCATCATCCGGCCTGTTACTTTCGGATACCAGTGGTAGATGCCGGCGAACAGGGCAAAGATGGTTCCCGGAGCAACGATATAATGGAAATGGCCGATGACGTAATACGTGTCATGGAGATCGATGTCCGTGGCGTTCAGGCCGAGCGGCAAACCGGTGAGCCCGCCGATGCCAAACATGGGGAGAAAGGCCAGGGCGAACAGCATCGGTGTGGTGAACCGAATCGATCCTCCCCAAAGCGAAACGAACATCGTCGTCAGAATGATCACCGAGGGGATCGAGATCATCATGGTGGTGGTCTGAAAGAACGTACTGATCTTGGTGCCCATGCCGGTTAGATACATGTGGTGCGCCCACACGATGAAGGACAGGAAACCGATCGCCAGGGCGGAGTAAACCAACGACTTGTAGCCGAACAATGGTTTGCGGGTGTTGTTGGCAATGATCTCCGCCACGATCCCCATCCCGGGCAGGATCAGGACGTAAACTTCCGGATGCGCCAGAAACCAAAAGAGATGCTGCCACAGCAGGGGGCTGCCCCCACCGCTGCCGGAAAACGGCGTGCCTCCCACAACCAATCCGGATGGCAGGAAGAAACTGCTCCCGAACACTTTGTCCATGAACTGCATGATCGCCGCCGCTTCGAGCGGTGGAAATGCCAGCAGGAGCAGGAACGCCGTCACGAACTGCGCCCAGACAAAAAACGGCAGCCGCATCCAACTCATGCCCTTGGCGCGCAGTTGAACGATCGTGGCGATGAAGTTGACCGAACCCAGCAACGACGACGTGATCAAGAACACCATCCCGATGATCCAAAAAGTCTGGCCATCGAACCGGTGTCCCGGGTCAGCCAGTGTCGCCAAGGGGGAGTAAGACGTCCAACCGGATTTCGCGGCGCCTCCCGGGATGAAGAAGCTGACGAGCATCACCACCCCACCGACGAAATAAGCCCAGTAGCTCGCCATGTTGATGCGGGGAAAGGCCATGTCCGGGGCGCCGATCTGCAGCGGCACAACATAATTCCCGAACGCGGCGAAAGCCAGCGGGACGATTGCGAGAAACACCATGATTGTGCCGTGCATTGCACCGAACGAGTTGTACAAATCCGGCGTCACGATGCCCTTGTCGGCCATATCCGGCCCCAGGACCCGTAGCAGCAGTTCGCCAATCACAGGAATCGGTTTTCCCGGATAGGCGAGTTGCCAGCGCATCATCGCCATCAGGCCATAACCGAAGAACAGGAACAGCAGCGCGGTGATCCCGTACTGCACGCCGATGACCTTGTGATCGGTCGAAAAGATGTACCGGCGCCAAATGCTCAATTGGTCGCCGTGGTCGTGCCCGGCGCCCGAATCTGCCGCCGCGTGACTGCTGTTTGACATGCCTGCTTGGAACGAGAACTGCCGGTGCCGACCGTACTCTCGAGTTCAGCGACTTCCGCTGCCAGCTCCGCCGAGAGATTCCGTGTGCTCCACGGATTTTGCCTGCACCCCAGCCAAATAATGTTGAAGTCAGACTAGGAGTGTCTCGGGGAGTTGTCAACCTTCCAAACGCTCAATGAGTGCTTGCCAAGGAATCAAAGGCAGCAAGGGCAGCTTATCATTTTTGTTGATGTGTTGTATAAGCATCTTCGGGTTCCTCTGCCCCATCCGTGCGCCCGCCGCCCCTCAGGCCGGCGCGTTAACGCATGTGGCTGGCGATTTGCACCGCCAGCCACTGCACGCGTGACGCACGCCCGGAGGCAGCGCGACTTATGAACAACCGAGGCTTTCGCCGCAGTTAAGACATTTGAAGCAGGCACCGTTACGGACCGTGACCTGGCCGCAGTTGGGACACGTCGGCGCATCGAGCATGTTCACGAACGACGCCGTAGGCGTGGGTTTTCCCGGCCCGGACACCGTGCGTGCCGCCGCTGCCTCGCCATTGCCACCCGCCGTTTTCACTTCCAGCACTTCATCCTCTTCATCCACCGGCAGCTCGGGCACGGGTTTGTTGACTTGCTTGGCAATTTCCTCGCGCAGACCGGGCATGGGCAATTCCTGTTGGCCGCGGTCGGGGCGATGCTGTTCGCGGTAACCCGGAATGAACTGGAAGGCCATCCAGCGGAAGATGTAGTCGGTCAGCGACGAAGCCGTGGGCAGGTCGCGGTTCTTGGTGAACCCGCTGGGTTCGAAGCGCTGGTGCGAAAACTTCCGGACCAGAGCCTCCAGCGGCACACCGTACTGGAGCGCCAGACTCGTCAGCGTGGCGATCGTGTCCATCAATCCGCCGATGGTGGAACCCTCCTTGGCCATCGTGATGAACAACTCGCCCGGCTGGCCGTCTTTGAAGAGGCCGACATTGAGGTAACCCTCGTGGCCGGTGATGTTGAATTTGTGGTTCACCGCCATGCGGGTTTCGGGCAGGCGGCGGCGAAGCGGCCGGACCGATTGGCCAGATACACGCGCGAGGTCGGTCTCCACACTTTGCAGGCGCTGCCCGGCGCCTTCCGTCTCGCTCTTGGCGTCTGTCGAGGCCTTTTTGGTGTTAAGCGGCTGCGAGCGCTTCGAGCCGTCCCGATAAATCGCCACGCACTTGAGGCCCATTTTCCAGGCTTGAACGTACGTGTCCCGAATTTCGGACGGGGTGGCGCCGCTGGGCATGTTGACGGTCTTGGAGATGGCGCCGCTGATGAACGGCTGCACTGCGGCCATCATCTTAAGGTGGGCAAGGTAGTGAATGCTCCGTTCCCCGCGATGCGGTTTGAACGCGCAATCGAACACGGCCAGGTGCGCCGGGTTCAAGCCGGACACCGCGGTCTCGCCCGCTTTTGCCGAGCCGTTCTTCACACCTGAATCCTCGGCCGCCAACGTCACATCCTCAATGGTGTCAAATTCCTCGATGTGTTGTTGAATGGCCTGGCTTTGCGCGGCGGTGTAGCCGAGGTGCCGTAGCGCATCCGGCACCGTGCGGTTCACGATCTTGAGCGTACCGCCGCCGGCCAGGTGCTTGTACTTTACGAGCGCAATGTCGGGTTCCACGCCGGTGGTGTCACAATCCATCAGAAACGCGATCGTACCCGTAGGCGCCAGCACGGTGACTTGAGCGTTGCGGTAACCGTGCTTGCGTCCCGAGGCAAGGGCGTTGTCCCAGCACTGCCGGGCTTCGGTCTTGAGGTAACCGAACTCTTCGCTCGGATGGATTTGCTCAACCGCCTCGCGATGCAACTGGATCACCCCCAGCATCGACTCGACGTTGTCCGCCTGCAGCGGTTTCTCGACCCCGGTGCACCGGGCGTCGCGGCAGCCGGGGAAGGCGCCGAGCAAACCGGCCATCTCGGCGCTTTGTTCGTAGGCATGGCCGGTCATGATCGCGGTCAGCGCCCCGGCCAAAGCACGGCCTTCGTCGGAATCGTACGGGAGACCGTAGCTCATGATCAGCGAACCGAGGTTCGCGTAGCCCAGGCCCAAGGTGCGGAAGATGTGCGAGTTCTCCGCGATCCGCTTGGTGGGATAACTGGCGTTGTCCACCACGATTTCCTGGGCGGTAATGAAAATCCGCACCGCTGCCTTGAAGCGCTCGACGTCAAACCGCCCGTCCGCGCGCTTGAACTTCATCAAGTTCAACGAAGCCAGGTTGCAGGCGGTGTCGTTCAAGAACACGTACTCCGAGCATGGATTGGTGGAATGAATGGGCCCCGTGCCTTTGCACGTGTGCCACCGCTGGATCGCCCCGTCGTACTGCAGGCCAGGGTCGCCGCAGACCCAGGTTCCTTCGGCGATCAGGTCCAACAACTTGCCGGCGTCCTTTTTTTCGAGCGGCTGGCCGGTGGTCACCGCCCGGGTCACCCACTCCTTGCCCTCCACAGCCGCCTGCATGAACTCGTCCGAGACGCGTACCGAGAGGTTCTCGTTCTGGTACATCACCGAACCGTAGGCCTCGCCGTTGAACGAGCCGTTGTAGCCTTGCTCGATCAACGCCCACGCCTTGCGCTCCTCCTTCATTTTGGCGGTGATGAACTCCTCGATGTCGCCGTGCCAATCGCGCAGCGTGTTCATCTTCGCGGCCCGCCGGGTCTTGCCGCCGGATTTCACGACGTTCGCGACCTGGTCATAGACCTTGAGGAAACTCATCGGGCCGCTGGGCCGGCCGCCGCCGCTCAGCTTCTCCTTGCTCGACCGGATCGGCGAAAGATCCGTGCCGGTGCCGGAGCCGAACTTGAACAGCATCGCCTCCGAGTAGGCGAGTTCCATGATGCTCTCCATGTTGTCCTGCACGGCCTGGATGAAGCATGCGCTGCACTGCGGGTATTCGTATTGGGTTCCGGCCCGACGGGCTTCGCCAGCGGCGGGGTCGTAATGCCAGTTGCCACGATCCGACTGCTGACCGATGCCGTATTCGTGGAACAGCCCCACGTTGAACCACACCGGCGAATTGAATGCCCCGTACTGGTTCAGGCAAAGCCAGGTCAACTCCTGGTAAAAAATCTCGCCGTCCTCCGGGCTGAAATACCCGTCCTTCACACCCCAATCGGCGATCGTGCGCGTGACCCGGTGAATGAGCTGCCGAACCGAAACCTCGCGTTCCGGCTTGCTCGGGTCGCCATAGAAGTATTTGGAGCATACCACCTTGGCCGCAAGCTGGGACCACGACTTCGGCACTTCGACGTTTTCCTGCTTAAAAATCGCCTTGCCCGAGTCGTCGGTGATTTCCGCGGTCCGACGTTCCCACTCGACCTGATCGAACGGGCTGACTTTCGGATCGCTGAACACCCGGGTCACGCGGAAGGACCGGGGTCGTGAGCCTTTCTTGGGCAAGGGCTTGGGCAATCGGGAACCGCGGCCGACGCGGCATTGGGCGGCGGGCGCGGACGCGGTCACAACGGAATCACGGGCGTCAATCATGGCAGTGGTGGGTACTCGGGTACTTGGTCGGGTTACACAAGGTCAAATCTCGCCTCAGAGTTCTCTGGGCACCGGTAAAGAACCAACTCACTCGCTTATGGGAACCTTCGCGGGATCCATCCGAATCGCCGCGACACCCCATTTAGTTGGGTGAGGGCACGTAAAGTAACACAACCGGTTGTGGTCGCAAGGTTTTTTTAAAAATGTTTCAAGGCGCCTCGGAAAGCGAAAATGCCGCCACTGGGGAGCGTCCCAAGTCGTTGGCAGACAATCCAACTCAGTTTCGCCCCCGCTGCGAGTTGAGAGCCGGCTCGATTTGTAACCGAGAAGATCGTCGGCGACAGCCCGGATGTCCCTTGGTTGTGTCCGTCAAGTTCAGCACTTTGATTCATGGCCGCCACGAGGTAAAGCGAGACGGCGCGGGCGCCCGGGCTGTGCTCGCCGCGCCGCCAGCAATACCCGCTCCGATGATAGCCCGCCCGCGGCTCCGTGCGTTCGTCCTTGCCCGCCAGCACTCCGCCATCGCCACCTCCAGGATCGCGGGCACCACTTCCTACACCACCAGCCGCAGGAAATCTTGGACATGCGCACTCTGCTTTAGCGCCCCTCTCCGGGGTCCATCAGACCGGGACAAACCCAAGTCTGCCGGGCGGCACCGCTGGCGAGGCGCACGCCCGGTCGCTGATGGCGTATTTGCCGGGCTAGCGCCGTCGGTTGCAGGCCTTCAGCCTGTGGATTGACCGCCGGTCGCGATCGTCCTCAACACGGCTGTTGACAGGCTCGAGCCATGGCGGCATTTATATTTCGTTGTTTGTCGAAATAGCCTATAACGGCCATGCGCGAGTTCATGAACCTCACCAAGGCGCTGGCGGACGAAAACCGCGTCCGCACGCTGCTGGCGTTGCGGAAGGGCGAGTTGTGCGTCTGCCAGATTACCGAGTTGTTCGGGTTGGCGCCGTCCACCGTTTCCAAGCATCTGTCCATTCTTTACCAGGCGCGCTTGGTGGACATGCGCAAAGACGGGCGCTGGATTTACTACCGCCTGCCGGGCAAGGAAGCGCCGGTCGCAGTACGCGAGGCGATTGCTTGGGTGGAGAAATTCCTCGAAGCGAATCCGCGCGTCGCCGAAGACACCCGGCAATTGAAACAAATCCTAAAACTGGATCCGGTCGGACTCTGCAAACGCCAATGCCGAAAATGAAAGTCCTGTTCCTCTGTACCGGAAACTCCTGCCGCAGCCAGATGGCGGAAGGCTGGGCGAACCACTTGAAAGACGATGTGATCGAAGCCTACTCGGCCGGTATTGAGAAACACGGCTTGAACCCGCACGCCGTCAGGGTCATGGCGGAAGCGGGGGTGGACATCTCAAAGCACTACTCGAAGACGCCCGAAGAGATTGGGGCGGTGCATTATGATTACGTTGTCACCGTCTGCGGGCACGCCAACGAGCGTTGTCCAGTTTTCCCCGGCCAGGCCAGGGTGGTGCATGTGGGATTTGAAGACCCGCCAAAGCTCACCCAGCACCTGCCAGACGGTGAGGAGAAGCTGGTGGTGTATCGGCGGGTGCGGGATGAAATCCGCAGGTTCGTCGAAACGCTGCCGGAAGGGTTGAAGCGTGATGCGTGAGAACTAGGATGAACTGTAGAGTTGGCAGGGAAAAAGTCCGCGAGGTTTTCAAACCTCGACTGAGCAACAACAATCCCCATGACCACTTATGTTTACGAAACCGTCCCGTCGAAATCCGATGACAAGCCGCGACATTTCGAGTTCAGGCAAAGCATGACCGACGCGCCGCTCACCAAACATCCGGAGACGGGCGAACCCACACGGCGCGTGGTGCTGGGCGGCCGCGGCGTGTTGTCCAGCGGCAAGTCGGGCAGTTCCTGTTGCGGTCCAAGCTGCGGCTGCCACTGAGCGAGACCATTCACGTTTCATGCCTCGCCGATCATCTGCCGTGCCATGAGCCACGATTCTTCCGTCCTGCCAAAGCGCCTGGCCTTCTTCGAGCGCTACCTGACGCTGTGGGTTCTCCTTTGCATGGCCGTGGGCCTCGCGTTCGGCAAACTGTTGCCGGAGGTAACGGCTAATTTGAGCCAGTGGGAGTTCGGCCAGGGCTCGCAAGTCAACGTACCGATCGGGGTGCTGCTGTGGCTGATGATCTATCCGATGATGCTGAAGGTGGATTTCAGCGCCATTGGCGGCATTGCCCGCAAGCCGAAGGGGCTGATCGTGACGTTGTTTGTCAACTGGCTGATCAAACCCTTCAGCATGGCACTTCTGGCCTGGTTGTTCATGCACCACGTCTTTGCCGCCTGGATCAGCCCCGACGTGGCGCGGGATTACACGGCTGGCCTCATCATCCTGGCCGCCGCGCCGTGCACGGCGATGGTCTTTGTCTGGAGCTACCTCACCGACGGCGATCCCGTTTACACGCTGGTCCAGGTGGCGGTGAACGACCTTATCATGCTGGTGGCGTTCGCCCCCATCGTAATGTTCCTCTGCGGCGTGGCCAACGTGGTAGTGCCGGCGAAAGTGCTGATCACCTCGGTGGTGGTGTTCATCGTCATCCCGTTGACGGCCGGCTGGCTGACGCGCACGGCGTTGCTCAAATCGCACGGCAAGGAATGGTTCGAGAAAAACTTCCTGCCGAAGTTCCATCCGGTGATGATTTGCGCGCTGCTGTTGACGTTGGTGCTCATCTTCGCCTTTCAGGCCGAGAACCTGACAAAGCGCTGGCTGGCCGTGCTGTTGATCGCCGTGCCGATTCTTATCCAGGTCTATTTCAACTCCGGGCTGACCTACCTGCTGATGTGGTGGTTCAAGGTGCCGCACAATGTGGCGTCGCCCGGCGCGCTCATCGGCGCGAGCAACTTCTTCGAGCTGGCGGTGGCGGTGGCCATCACGCTGTTTGGGCCGGGTTCAGGCGCGGCGCTGGCTACTGTTGTTGGCGTGTTGGTGGAAGTGCCGGTGATGCTGTCGGTCTGCCGCGTCTGCAACCAGTCACGACCATGGTATCAGCGGCGGATTGCGAAGGACTGACGCCACGGAGCCCTGGGTCAAAATTCGGCGGTTGAAAAACTGGTTGAGCTAAACGCCGCTGGCAACTAGCTTCCTGGTCGTGCGCAGGCTCACAAGAATCGCGTCGTTGGTGATGCTGGCCCTTTGGGGACTGGCGACCTCGCACTGTAGTTTGGAGCAATTGCCCGGCCTCGAGTTCCTCGCATGTTGTCCCCCCCCCGACAAAGCCCCGCATCAGGACAACGATTGCGAGCAGGATGGCTGTTCGAGCGTGGAGTCCGGATTCTACAAGGTCGAAGCGCAGACAGCGTTCGCTCCCGCTCCCCGGCTGGTCGTTAGTTTCATCCTCTCGTTGTGGGAAGCGCAGGCTTCAAGCGTGCCTCCAAGCCCAACACTGCTGTCTTCTTCGCCGCCAGAGCTTCCCCGCGTCTGGCAATTCTCCTTCCGCACGGCACTGCCGCCGCGCGCTCCTCCCGTCGTGGCTTAACCGATCCCGTTCGGGACGTTGTCGCTGAAGCTTCCTGCCCGGGGCTCCCCTGAGAGTGGTGGTGTGTCTTCACGCCGCGCGCCTTTCCATGTCGTTTTATTGCGTCCGTTCTCATCAAAGTTATGAAACAGAGTTTGATTCTGAAATGGTGTCGGTTGGCCACCCTGACGGCGCTGGTCGTCAGGGGAGGGTGCTTGGGATTCGGTGCCCAGGGGCCTGCGTTCGTCAGCACCAACGTCCTGTCGTTGGACGAGGCGATTCGGCTGGCACTCGAAAACAATCCCGAAATCCGAGTGCTGGCGGCGGACATTGCATCGGCGCGCGGCAAGGTGACGACCGCGAAGACGTGGCAGAATCCCGAAATCTCGGTCGCGCCCGGCTTCAAAACGATTCGTGATCCTTCGACGACGGAGTTTCACGGCGACTTTGGGTTGGAGCAAACCTTTGAGTGGCCGGGCAAACGCGCCTTGCGTCGGGCCGTGGCGGAAAAGAATATCGCCGTGCGCCAGCTTGCGCTCGCGGGCTTTCGCTCACAACTGGCCATTCAAGTGCGCCGCGCTTACTTCACCGTGCTGGCGACGCGCGAAGTCGTGGCGTTGCGCGAACAACGGCTGGTACTCGCCAGATCGTTCGTGGACGCCGCGAAGAAGAAAGTCGAAGGCGGCTTCGCGCCGGAGTTCGAGGCGACCAAAGCGGAGGTTGAAGTTGTGGGCGCGCAAAAATCATTGCGCGAGGCGCAGGCGCAGCAGGATGCGGCGCGCGTGGCGTTGAACGCTCTGATGGGCCGGAAAGCGACCGAACCGTTAACCGTGGCCGCCGCGCTCGACGGCGCAATCCAGTTGCCCGACCAGTCCACGTTGCTCGAACAAGCCTTGGCGCGAAATCCGGGCGTCAAAGTCCAGGAAGCTGAGGCGGAGCGCACGGGGTTGAGTCTGCAATCCATCCGCAAGTCGCGACTGCCGGATTTCAAAGTCGGCCCGAGCATTGAATATACCCGCGACGAGCAGATCGTCGGCTTCGGTTTGAGCCTGCCGCTTCCGTTTTGGGACAAGAAAAAAGGCGAGATCGCCACCGCAACCGCCGAGCAGGAAAAGGCGCTGGCCGAGTTGGAAAGGTTGCGTCGTGAAATCCTGCGCGACGTTGCCACAGCTTCGCAGAATCTTACGGCAGCGCAGGAATCGCTTGCGTTCTACACGCCCGCGTTGCACGGCAAGCTCAAGGCCGCGCTCGATGCCGCCTCGCAAAGCTACTCGGAGGGCCGGATGCCCCTACTGCTCTATCTCGAATCACAGCGCACCTATTTCGACACGCAGGCCGACTACTTCGAGACACGGCAAAAGCTTTTCGAAGCGCAGGCGGAACTGGAATCCGCCCTTGGCGCTTCTCTTGACCAACTTTCCCAACCCCAAACCCCAACCAAATGAATTTTTCCATGAAGAAACTGACAGCTTACCTGCTACTCGTCGTCACCCTCGCCGGGTGCGGCAAAAAGGACGAGGCCGCTGACCCCAAACCGGTAGCGATATCCGAAGCCAAACACGACGAGAACATCATCACGCTGACCAAGGAGAACTTGCAGCATGTCGCGCTCAAGACTGAACCGGCGCAGTTGAGCAGTCTCGGCATGACGCTCAAGGCCGCGGGCCGCGTGAGCGCAAACCTCAACAAGACGGCCAAAGTTACGCCCACGCTCGAAGGCCGGTTGACCAAGCTCAACTTCGACTTGAATGACCGCGTGAAGGCGGGCGATGTGGTGGCGCTCGTCGAATCGCCCGAACTGCTGGGCAAGGCGCTCGAACTCAAGGCGTCCATTGACGGCGTCATCATCGAGCGCCACGCCACGGCGGGCGAACTCGTGGACAAAAGCAAGGCCATCTACACGATCAGCGACCCGACGCAGCTTTGGGCCATCGCGGAAGTGAAGGAGCGCGACATCGCGGCGGTAAAGGTGGGGCAGGACGCGGCGTTCGCGGCGCTGGCGTATCCCGAGGAGAAGTTTCACGGCAAGGTGGTGCTCATCGGCAATCAGGTGGAGGCCGGTTCGCGCACGGTCGAGGTCCGTATTGCCGTGGACAACGCGGATGGGCGTTTGAAGCCGGGCATGTTCGCCGACGTGGCGATCGTCACCACAATTCTCGACAACGTGCTGCTGATTCCAGACAGCGCACTGCAAACTGGTGGCGAGGAACAAATCGTCTTTGTGGCACTGGACGGCAACAAATTCGAAAAGCGGGCCGTGAAGCTGGGCTTGGAGCAATCGGGCCGCGTGCAAATTCTGGACGGCGTTAAGGCGGGCGAAAACGTCGTTACCGATGGCAGCTTCATCCTGAAATCGGAAATGCTCAAAGGCCAGTTGGGAGAGGAATAACACCGCGAGCAAAGCAAACCATGAATCAGGCAACGCTTGCCCCAATAGTCGTAACGGGCTTCTCGGTCGCCTTCCTTCACGCCGCCATCCCGACGCATTGGCTGCCCTTTGTGCTCACGGCTCGGGTGCAGAAGTGGAACAAGTCGAAGACGCTGTTGATTACCACGCTGGCGGGATGCGGCCATGTTCTATTCACCGCCGCCTTGGGATTTCTGGTCGCCTGGGGCGGTATCAACTTGAGCGACAAGATTGGTGGATGGTTTCCATGGATTGCAGGCGGGGCGCTGCTTGCCTTTGGCTTCTACTATGCGATTCGGCAAATTCGCGGCCAAGGCCACGGACATTCGCATCACTTGGGCGGACATTCGCCTGACGATCACGGCCACGAACATAGTCACGGACGCGAAGGCCACGGGCATCCGCGCGACCATGAACACGATTGCGAACTCGATGACATTCAACCGCCGCCGCGCAAATCGGATTGGGCAGCGATTACCAGTCTGCTTGCGTTGCTGACCTTTTCGCCGTGTGAAGGATTCCTGCCGGTCTATGTCTCCGGCGTGCGCTACGGCTGGACTGGATTCTTTCTACTGACGCTGATTCTGTCGGTAGCCACCGTCGCGGGCATGGTCGTCTTCACCTGGCTCACGCTCGCGGGGATGGAGAAACTCAAGCTCCAGTTCCTCGAAAAATACGAGCGTGGCATCCTCGGCGGACTGCTATGTCTGCTAGGATTACTGGTGATTCTTTTTGAACATTGAAGCCCTGAGCGACGAACACAAACACGGCAGCAATGACACTTGTTGCGGCGGACACGATCAAGAGCCGCCAAAGGACGCTCGCATTCTTGCCCCCGACATAAAGGCGGGCAGCCGAACCATGCTCCGCGTCGCTGGAATGGACTGTCCCGATGAAATCGCCGCGATTGAACGGGTGCTGAAACCGCTTGGCGGCGTCGGCGAAATCAAAGTGAACCTCATGGCCGGGACGGTCGCGATTGCTCACGAAACATCGGTAACGCCGGAACAACTCATCAAAGCAATTGGCACGGCAGGATTGAAGGCTTCGCCAATGACGGACGCTCACGGTGCGGAGGATGAACACAACAAGAGCTCCAGTCGCATTCGCCTCATTTCTGTGATTACGTCCGGCGTCTTCACCGGAGTTTCGCTCCTGTTCCAGTGGCAGAATCTTTTCGCGCCTTACGGAAAAATTGCCGCCGCCCTCATAGCCATACTCGCCAGCGGCTGGCTCATTCTTCCGAAAGCGATTCGCGCCCTGCGCCACTTCTCGCTCGACATGAACGTGCTGATGAGCGTCGCGGTGATTGGGGCGGCTGGCATCGGCGAATGGACGGAAGCGGCGGCAGTCGTTTTCCTGTTCGCTTTGTCGGAACTGCTTGAAGGATTCAGCGTCGGACGTGCTCGCAAGGCAATTCAATCGCTGCTCGAACTCACGCCAGATACCGCGCTGGTGAAACGCGGCGACCAGATTCAGGAAGTGCGGGTTGAAGAAGTCAAAGTGGATGAAACCCTCATCATCAAATCGGGCGCGCGTGTGCCGCTGGACGGCGTTGTGACTTCTGGCGAATCCGCCATCAACCAAGCGCCCATCACCGGCGAATCCATGCCCGTGGAAAAGAAATCGGGCGAAACCGTGTTCGCGGGAACAATCAACGGCGAAGGTTCGCTTGAAGTAAAAGTCACCAAGGCTTCGACCGACACCACGCTGGCGAAAATCATCAAGCTCGTCGGGGAAGCGCAGAGTCAGAAAGCGCCCTCGCAACGCTTCGTTGACCGCTTCGCGAAGATTTACACCCCGGCTGTTTTCGTCGTTGCCATTCTGGTCCTGCTGTCCGGTCCGTTGCTCTTTCACGGCGCCTGGCTGGAGTGGGCGTATCGCGCGTTGGTTTTGCTCGTCATCGCCTGTCCGTGCGCACTGGTTATCTCCACGCCCGTCTCGATTGTTTCCGGCCTGACCGCAATGGCGCGGCGCGGCGTGCTCATCAAAGGCGGCGTGTTCCTTGAAGAAATCGGCGAACTGAAAGCGCTCGCGGTGGACAAGACCGGCACGATCACCGAAGGCAAACCCCGCGTCCAACAGGTGATTCCGTGGAACGGGAAATCGGAGGAAGAAATCCTGCGCATTGCCGCCGCGATTGACACGCACTCCGAACACCCGCTGGCACAAGCCGTCGTGAAGTATGCGGGGGAAAAGAGAATTCAGTTCCCGCGCAGTGAGAATTATCAGTCCAAAACTGGACGAGGAGCGGAAGCGCAAATTGACGGACACCTATACTTTGTCGGCAATCACCGCTTCGCGCACGAATCCGCCGTCTGCTCGGATGCACTCGAAAAAAAGCTGGGCGAACTCGAAGCGCAAGCCATGTCCGTCGTCATTGTCGGCCATAAACCGCACGAAGGCTGCACCGGCGAAGTGCTGGGGATTCTCGCGGTCGCCGACACGGTTCGCGCTAATGCCGCCGAAGCGATCAAAGCCCTTCACGCTGCCGGAGTCGAAAGAGTCGTCATGTTGAGCGGCGACAATCAGCGAACGGTGGACGCCATTTCCAAACAGGTCGGCATTGACGAAGCCAAAGGCGATTTGTTGCCCGACCAGAAGATTGAGCGTGTCCGCGAACTACTCGCCCAGCACAAGCACGTCGGCATGATCGGCGACGGTGTGAATGACGCGCCCGCGATGGCCGCAGCGAGCATCGGCATCGCAATGGGCGGCGCGGGAACGGACACCGCGATTGAAACGGCGGACACCGCCTTGATGCAGGATGATTTGAGCAAAGTGGCCGAAGCCATTCAGCTTGGCCATCGCACCGTCCGCCTCATTCAGGCGAACATCGCCTTCGCGCTTGGCGTGAAGGCCGTGTTCCTTGTGCTCGCGTTGTCCGGCCACACAAGCCTTTGGCTGGCGATTCTCGCTGATACGGGCACGACGCTCATCGTCATCGCCAATGCGCTGCGGTTGCAGCGAACACCCGGACAAGTTTTGAAAAAATGATTTATGATTAACCCCATCCTCAATTTCTCCGTCCGCCAGCGATTGCTGGTCCTGCTGGCGACGCTGATTCTCACCGGCTTCGGCTGGCTGGCGCTGAAGCAAATTCCTATTGACGCCTTTCCCGACGTGACCAACGTGCAGGTGCAGGTGCTCGCCACGGCAGGCGGCATGTCGCCGCCCGACATGGAAAAGCTGGTTACGCGCCCGATTGAAATTGAACTCGCCGGCCTGCCCAAGCTCACCCAAGTGCGCTCGGTTTCCAAGATCGGATTGAGCCTCGTCACCGTCGTTTTCGAGGACGACGTGAATGATTACTTCGCCCGACAGCTTGTGTTCGAGCGGCTATCGGGAGCGCGGGACAAATTGCCTGCGGGCGTCGAAGTCCAGCTTGGCCCGATCAGCACCGGCCTCGGCGAGATTTACCAATACACGCTGGTCAGCAAGGACAAGAAATACGACGCAACCGAATTGCGTACCATCCAGCAATACATCGTGCGCCCAATTCTCCGCACCGTGCCCGGCGTCACGGATGTAAATTCCTTCGGCGGGCTGGTGAAGCAATATCAGGTGCTCATCAACCCCGACCGGCTGACTTCCTATGGCATCACGCTGCAACAGGTCTTCGAGGCGCTGGAAAAGAACAACGCCAACGCGAGCGGCAACTTTATCGAGCATGGTTCGGAGCAATACGTCGTGCGTGGGCTGGGTCTGGTGAAGGACACCAAGGACATTGAGAATATCATCGTGGCGACGCATGAGCACGCGCCGGTTTATGTGCGCGACGTGGCGAGCGTGCAAATCGGCGCGGAATTGCGCCAGGGCGCGGTGACAGCCAACGGCGAGGGCGAGACCGTGGCGGGAATTGTCCTGATGCTCAAAGGCGCGAGCGGTCGCGACGTCGTGAACGCGGTGAAGGAGAAGTTGCCTGCGATCCAAAAGGCATTGCCGAAAGGCGTTGAGCTAGTTCCGTTTTACGATCGAACGGACTTGGTCAAGAAGGCAATACACACCGTCACGAAAGCACTGCAAGAGGGCGCAATCTTTGTCCTGATCATCCTAATTGTGCTGCTGGCAGACATTCGCAGCGCCATCATCGTAACGCTAGTATTGCCGCTGGCGGCGCTCTTCGCCTTCGTCATGATGCGTTGGTATGGCCTCTCGGCCAATCTCATGTCGCTCGGCGGTCTGGCCATCGGCATCGGCATGATGGTGGACGGCGCGGTGGTGATGGTGGAGAACATCCACCGCCATCTGACCGAGAAACCGGACGAGGCCAAGAAACACGCCCACGCCAGCAAAACAGAAATCGTGCTCTACGCCGCCAAGGAAGTCGGCCGCCCGATTGTGTTCGGCATCTTCATCATCATCGTGGTGTTCTTGCCACTGTTCACGCTGCAGGGCTTCGAAGGCAAGATGTTCAGTCCGCTGGCGTTTACGATTTCCTTCGCGTTGCTTGGCTCACTGATTCTTTCGCTCACGCTCGTGCCGATGCTCTGCACATTCTTTCTCAAGCAAGTGCCGCACGAGCGCGATCCATTTCACATCCGTTGGCTGAAACACGCCTATCTCGTGTTGCTCAAGCCTTGCGTGCGACGGCCGTGGCTGGTGATT
>JAKANS010000253.1 GCA_021823625.1 bacterium
CCAATGATTGATGATCGAGTTTCCGTCCGTCCTGCTTCGCCAGGCCCAACCCTAACACTTCCCATTCGTGTAGTCTATCCTAAAGACTTGTCAGTAAGGGCATCGACCTTTGGTGCGCGTATGACGGTTGTCCGCACCTCGACGACGCGCTGAACCGGCTTGGCAGCGGGGGCCTGAAGGCTTTGCTCGCGAGCCACGGGCTGAGCCTGTGCGCTTTCTCCACCTACGTGGGCGGCTATCCGAAGTACGCTGAACTGCTGGGCGGCCTGGGCGGCGGACTCGCCATTCAAGGCAGCGCCGGCCCGTGCTCTCCCGCGGAGCTGTCCGCAAAAATGCGGGCGTTTTTCGAGGGTCTCAAGCCGCTGGCCGAACTCGTGGAGCAACACGACTCCCGGCTGGCGATCGAAAACCACGGCCAGTCGCTGCTCGATTCACTCGACTCGTTCAAGGCGTTTGTGGACTTGAACCCGTTTCCGAGGGTCGGCATCGCCCTGGCGCCTTATCACCTTCAGACCGGGGGCGCTTCCGTCGAGGAGGCGATCCGAATCACCGGCGGTCAACTGCTGTTCTTCTATGCCTGGCAGAAAGCCGACGGCCTGGCCCAACTTCCCGGCCACGGTCCGACCGATTTCAAACCCTGGCTGAATGCGCTGCGGGGCATTGGGTACCAGCGTTTCGTGAACCCTTTCATGCACGGCCACGTGGAGCCGGACGTCATGGCCACCGCGCTTGCCAGGTCGCGGGACTACTTGAAAGGACTGGCCTGATGCGGAGGCCTGCCTGTAAGCTGCGCCCAACAGCTATGCCAAACCATCACCTTCCGCGTCGCCGTTTTCTTAAACGATCCGGTGCCACCGTCATGGGTCTGGGCGCGCTCGGTTTGCCCCAGCTTGTTTCCACCCGCGTGCTCGGCGCGGACGGCAGCCCCGGCGCGAGCGAGCGGTTGAACCTCGCGCACATCGGCATGGGCGGCATGGGCGGCGGCCACCTGGGCTACATGTTGGCCCGACAATCGCGCGGCGACTTGAACGTGGTGGCGCTGTGCGACGTGGACGACAACCGTCTGGCCAGCGCGCTCAAGAGCGCCGGTGGCAAGCCGACGCCCTACCGTGATTACCGCTATGTGCTCGAACGCAAGGACGTGGACGCGGTGGTCATCGCCACGCCGGACCATTGGCACGCGTGTCAGACCGTCCACGCCTGCCAGAGCGGCAAGCACGTCTATGTGGAGAAACCCGCGTGCTGCACGATCGAGGAAGGCAAGGCCATGGTTCGCGCCGCCACCGGGAACCGGCGAATCGTTCAGGTCGGCTCGCAAGGGCGATCCCAGCGCGAAGCGTTCCTGGCCCACCAGTATATCGCCAACGGCATGATCGGGAAGGTCCGCAAGGTCACCTGCTGGCATTACGCCAGTCCGTCGGACGACCACCCGGTGCCGGACTGCGAACCGCCGCCGGAACTGGATTGGGACCTCTGGTTGGGGCCGCTCCCCTGGCGGGCGTACAATCCACGCTATTGTCCCGGCTCGTTCCGCTGGATGATGGAGTCGGGCGGCGGCCAGATTCGCGACCGCGGCGCCCACGTCATGAGCAACGCGCTGCACTTCATGGACGCCGACCACACCGGGCCGGTCTCGATCGAGGCGAAAGGCACGTTGCCCACCAAAGGCGCCTGGGATACTGCCATCGACATGGAGGTCACCTACCAGTTCAAGAACCCGGATTGGACGCTGGTATGGGCGCAACCGGGCGAACCTGTGCCGTACTTCGACCGCGACAAGGTGAAGCGTGAAGGCATCCGCGAGAGCTACGGCGCGGTGTATCACGGCGACAGAGACAAGCTCGTCGTCTGGGTCGGCGACGGCCAGGTGTACACCGAGCTCAAGGCGGTCAATTTCAAAAAGCCACCCGGCGGCGTCGAGGTGCCGCACAGCCCGAACTTTGACCACCACCAGGACTGGTTCGAAGGCATCAAGACCGGCCGCCAGACCATCATGAACATCGAGGCTGGGGCCGCCACCGCCTTCCTGTGCGTGCTCGGCAATCTCTCGCTGATCCTGGGCCGCAAGCTGAACTGGGATCCCGTCAAACAGGAGATTGTCGGCGACGCTGAAGGTCATCGCCTCATGAGCCGGCCCCAACGCTTTCCATACACGCTCTGACTTGTACGCAGCCGCTTGACTGGAATCGCCACAACGTTACTCATGAAAACTCCGACTCTCTCAACGGTCACCGCCGCCGCCACGTTAACGACCTCCGCCCTCGCCGCCGATGCCGGCAGCGTGAGCGAGCTGATCGCCAAAATCAAAAGCACCGACGACCAGGTGCGCGGCCCCGCCTGGCAGAGCGCGGCGTCGTACGGCGCCCCCGCGGTCAAGCCGCTTGCCGAAGTGATGGCCACCACCGACTTCGAGGTCGCCCGCGCGGCGAAACGCGGCCTGTGGAAGATCGTCCGCCACGCCGGCCGACAGGGCGCTGACGCGGAACGTCAGGCGGTGGCCAAGGAACTCATCGACCTCCTCGCCACCACCGCTGCGCCCGTCTCCCGCGAGTTGCTCTGGATGCTTTCCGAGATTGGCGACGACTCCGCGGTGGAGCCGATCGCGGCGCAACTCGCGAATGCCGACGTGTGCGAAGACGCCCGTTGCGCCCTCGAACGCATCCCTGGCCAGGCCGCTGTCGCGGCGCTGCGCAAAGCCCTGGACACAGCGCCCGAAAAGTTCAAATACGCGCTGGCGAACTCGCTGCGAGTGTGCGGCGAGCAGGTGGACGGCTACCCGAGCCAGAAACTGGTTCCCACCAAGCAGACCAGCGTCAAGGCAGGATAACCGCTGAGTCGGGCGAGGAGCCGCTCGGGAATTGGCGGAGCGAGGGCAGGCGGAGTCGCCCGCCGCTGCGAATTGGCCGGGTGGGTTGACCAATGCCATCCGGTCGATTCTGGACGTCACGGGGACTCGGGCCGGTTGGCTGGTCACCGCTAAGAGCCGGCACTGGCCGAGTCCAAGCCCTCCGGGGGAACGATCGTCACCCCCACCACCTCGGCCGCGTCGAAGAACTGCACCTCGGTGTCCTCGTCGCTCTCGAAGACGTATTGGTCCCCCTCCCGCCGATACCGATGGGCAACCACGAATTCATCAGGCCGGTCCCGCAGGATGACTTTGTAGGTATTCATAACGCCAACAGGTCACTTCGGTGATCAGAAGGTCATCTCGACCTCAGACCGACCACGCCCAGAAGTACCGGGCTTGCAGTCGGGGAAGCACCTGACAACCGGTAAGGCCACCGGCGCGGCCGGTCAAGTCCCTCGCATCCGAACCTCGATTTTCGACGGCGACCCCGATGGCCGCCTCGCTCGCTGAGGGAATTTGGTCTTCGGTCGCGTCAGCGGCTCACGGAAAGCCAGGAGGCCCAATCGATGCTCAATTCCTGCGCTTCACTTTCCAGTTGCCCTGATGGCACTGAAGGGTCCAAATACAAAGCCATCGCCTGACCGACGAAAACCATCTTACACACCATGAATACTCGAAACCTCCTTCCCGGCTGTGCGTGCTGTCCGATGAACCGCCGCCGCTTTCTCGCCCGATCTTCCACTGCCTGTGCCGGAGCGCTCGGCCTGCTGGCCTCCCCTGCTTTGTTGCGCGCCGCCGACCCCAAGGACAAGACACGCATTCGCATCGTCTATGCCCTGCACGCCCCGCAGCAGCCCGGGCCGGACTGGCCGAACAAAGGCTTCGACTTCGTGCCGGTGATGGACCGGATCAATCGCGAGTTGACCCAGCGCTGCCCGGGCTTCGAATTCCTGCCCTCGCTGGCCACCGGCGCGGAGCAGGCCAAGAAGATCCTCGAGGCCGACCAAACCGCGTCGATCGACGGCTACCTGGTTTACCAGATGAATTGCTGGAACCAGGTGGTGCAGACCATCGCCACCGCGGGCAAACCGGTGCTTTACGCCGACTTCCAGTTCGCCGGCAGCGGCGGATTTCTCGTTTATACCTCTGCCTTCCTGCGCAACAAGACGCCCAACGTGGGCTTTGTGGCGTCTTCCAAGATCGAGGATTTGGCGGCGGCGGTGAAGTGCTTCGACGTGGTGAAGCAAGGCGGATCGGTGGCCCAGTTCGTGGCCGCCACAGCGCAGGCACGCACCCAAAGCACGCCGAAACCGGGCAGCCTCGCCTGCATGGCCGATCCGGTGAAGTCCATCGCACCAGAGGAATGCCTGCGCCGGATGAAGGCTTCGCACATCCTGGCGGTGCGCGACCAAAACGCCGGCCCGGCGGAACCGCAGCTTGGCATTCCGATGGACTGGGTCTCGTTTGCCGAGGTGAACGACGCGTGGAAGGCGGCCGACAAGGACGAGTCGCACGCCGTGGCGGATCGTTGGCAGAAGAACGCCACGCTGGTCGAAGGCGTGACGCGGGAGACCCTCGAAACGTCTGCCGCAATGTACCTGGGCATGAAAGCAGTGCTGAAAAAGCACGACGCGAACGCCATCACGGTGAACTGTCTGGGAGGTTTCTACGGCGGACACATCCACGCCTACCCTTGCCTGGGCTTCCACGAACTGCTCAATGAAGGTCTCGTTGGTGCCTGCGAGTGCGACGTCCAATCCACCTCCACGATGGTGGCCATGACCGCCCTGACCCAGGGCCGGCCCGGCTACATCTCCGATCCCGTGGTGGACACCGCCAAACGCCAGATCATTTACGCCCACTGCGTGGCGCATAACCGCGCGTTCGGCCCGCAAGGCCCGACGAACCCGTTTCAGATTCTCACGCACTCCGAGGATCGGCAGGGGGCCTCGGTGCGATCCGTGTTGCCGCTTGGCTACCTGACCACGACGCTCAAGTTCGACCAAGGCCGCAAACAGATCGTGTTCCACCGCGGCAAAGCCGTGGCGAACGATCCCGACGACCGCGCTTGCCGGACCAAGCTTTGCGCCGAACCGCTCGGCGACATTGAGAAGCTCTTCACCGAATGGGACCAATGGGGCTGGCACCGCGTCACCTATTACGGCGATTTGAAGGAACCCGTCTTTGCGCTGGCCGACGCGCTCGGTTACAAGGTCGTCGAGGAAGCCTGAACGGCTGAAGAGCATTCCCCACTGGCCTGGCCGCGGACGACCTCGCGTCACCGGCCGGCACAGCGGTTTTAGAGCGCATCTGAAAAATTGGTTCCTCGGCGATCGGAGTGGAATTGAGTGTCTGGGGGCACCGCGACGCAACTCCCATCACGGTCCATCCGGACGCCCCCAGGGCGGGCGCGATACCAAGCTGACCGCGCGGGTGGAGGGTCGGGCACGCGGTCCAACTCGTTCTCGCCCCGGGCCTGCTCGCCGCCGTCCTTGCGGCGGAGGCCATTCACCCACCGCGGGCAAAGCGAGTCATCGCCAACATAGGCGATGACAGCACTGCCTGTGCGAACGCTGCCGGCGGGAGGCCCGCACGAGCTTCCCGCCACGGTCCCACCGCAGGGAGGCAGTGCCATTCCCCCGAGGTTACTTAGCGCCGCCGCTCGCGCGTGCAGCCTCTCATCCAGTGGCTCCAACGCTTCCGCGTGGTCGGTACCCGGACAAGACCGACATCCATTTCACAGGCCCCGTCCACCTCGCCGCTATCGTTGACCGGATCACTCTCACGGCTTGAAAACCCGCCCAAGCAGGTTGACCGCCTCCCTACCCAGCGGATGCTTGATACCAAGGGGCCTCGGAACAGTCTGCCTTGCATGCCTCCGGCCGAAAGCGCAAACCAACACTTCCTTTCTGTTTCCTCGACGTTTCTAGTGGGTATCCTTGGGTCCGGTGCCGCCGCTTGGACGGGGCTCGTTTAGTGCGAGCGGGGCTGCTCCGTCGCCGACCAGCAACGTTCCAAGGCCGTTCCGGGCGCCTCGGCCATTCTTCAAAGCGCCTGTTCATCGAGGTTTACAGGCTTGTGAGGCAGAGGCTCCCGCTCCGCAGCCGCCGTCCTCCCACGGCCGTGCATCGGCGACGCCACTCCAACGGGTTCTGTCATCCAAGCCCAACGACTCGCAGCAAACGCCTTCGGAGCAGCGATTACCCATTACAAACGTCGAGGAACC
>JAKANS010000079.1 GCA_021823625.1 bacterium
TTGAACGCAAAGATCCAGAACCTCAAGCCGGCCGCGCGCGGCTTTCGGAACTTCGAGAACTACCGAACGCGCAGCCTGTTCTTCTGCGGAAAGCTCGCTCTTTACCCACAATATTCCTCGAAGAAACACATTTTCGCGTAGCCCATAGGGTTGCGCGTACTGGCTTTTGCTTACGCAAAAAGGCCGCGCCCGGTGCGCCTTCAAGGGGTTTTACCAAGACGCGGGTCTGCCAGGGGCGAGAGGAAGCTGAGGCTTCGAGAGCGCAAAGCGCGCGGCGCGCGGTCACTCGCTCTCAGTGACAACATTCAGCGCGTCCAATTTGGGCGAGGTCAGGCTTTGGGTCTTGCCGCTCGGCCAGCGGATTTCGACAGCCTCGACCTGAGCTGACTTGCCCAGCCCGAAAGTGAGCGGGAGTTCGGATTGCGAAAGATAACTCCGCGTCGGCATCACGGTGCGGCGAAGTTCCTTGGCGCCCACCCGCACGCACACCTCGGCGCCGATGGCGTCGCGATTCGAGCGGGTGCCCACCAGCTTGAAGCGCAGCCAATGATGGCCCAGCGCCTGGTCGTTTCGTAGCAGCAGCGGCGGACCGCCGGTCTGGCTCAGCACCACGTCCAGATCGCCGTCGCCGTCGATGTCCGCGAAGGCCGAACCGCGGCCGACGATCGGCTTGAACAGATCGGTCCCGGCCTTGGCCGGCGGCACGGACACAAAACAGGGCGTGCGGCCACAGTTCCAAAAAAGCTGGGCCGGCTGCGCGTAGGTCTGGCTCGCCTGCACCTGGCTGATTTCCGGTTCGAGATGGCCGTCGGCCGTCAGCACATCCAGCCGGCCATCCAGGTCGTAATCGAAAAAGAAGACGCCGAACTTGAGCAGCAGCCGGCTCGCCGGCCCGAGGCCCTCGGTGATCGCCTCGTCGCCGAAGGTGAGCGGCTGGTCCTGGGCGACGTACAGCGCGGTCATTTCGTTCGCGAAATTCCCGATCGCGATGCCCAGCGCGCCGTCCTCCCGGAAGCGCGCCGCGTCGATGCCCATCGCTCCGCGGGTCTGCCCGTAGCTGTCGAAGGCAATGCCGCTCGCCGCGCCGATTTCCTTGAACGTGCCGTCGTGCTGGTTGCGGAAAACGAAATTCTGCACCGTGTCGTTGGCCACGATCAGGTCCAGCCAGCCGTCGCCGTCGAGATCGACCGGCACCACGCCGAGCGACTTGGCGGTGGGCACACCCGTCGCGGCATTGCGAATCTGGATGCCACTGGCGGCGGAAACATCCTTGAACCGGCCGTTGCCTTCGTTGTGGAAGAGCATCGGGAACACGCCTGGAAAATCGCGCGGCTGGCCGTAGGCACGGCCAACCCCCACCAGCTTGTAGCCGATCTCGAAGTCCACCTCCTTGGACCAGCGCACATAATTGCACACGAACAAATCGAGCCGGCCGTCGTTGTCGTAGTCGAAGAACGCGGCGCTGGTGCTCCAGTCCTTGCCCGAGCCGCCGACGCCGGCTTGTTCGGTCACGTCTGCGAACTTGCCCCCGCCGAGATTATGGAAGAGCCGGTTGCCATAAACGCCGGTGACAAACACATCCACCCAACCGTCGTTGTCGTAGTCGCCGACCGCGCAACCCATCCCGTACAAGCTCACGTCGAGACCCGAGCCGGCCGTGACATCGGTGAAATGCCCATGCCCGTCGTTGGCGTAAAGCGCCAACGTGGTCGGTTGCTTTCCCGCCGGCACATGCCCCGGCCAATCCGTGCCGTTCACGAACAGCAGGTCCGGGAAACCGTCGTTGTTGAAATCGAAGAACGCCGCGCCGCCGCCCATCGATTCGGGCAGCAGTTTGTCGCCGTACGCGCCGTTGTTGTGGACGAACGCAATGCCGGCCTTGCGTGTAATGTCGGTGAAGCGCACGGCCGGCACTTCCGCGATGGGCGTCTCTGGCAACTGGGGCGCCGCGAGCGGCGTCAGCCTGGCGGCTGGAGCGGCGGGTTCGCGCTTCAGCCAGAGCACCGTGCCCGTGACCACGGCGGCGATCATCACCAACGCCACGAGCGACCACCGGAACGCGCGGCCAATGACCGCGTCGTCATAGTGCGCCGTCTCTTCGTCCGGGTCCGGTGCGAGCGGCAACCTTGGCTCCGGTGCGGCGGGTCCAGTGGCGTTTGGGGCAAGCGGCTTGTCCTTTTCGACAGACATGAGATGGGCGGGAAGCTGATGGACTATTGCCTGGCCACGGAGCGCGTCTCCGTTGACGCCGGCAACTCCGGCGCCCCCGATCGCTGCAGCGGGTAGATGACGATCGCTTGTGCGGCGTGGTCGGCGGCCGGGTTGCGGCGTCGCTCGATGGCGATGGCGCGGTCGCGCGCGTTGTCGTCCGGCCGGTACTTCTCGTGTTCGCGGAGATGTTCGATCGCGTGGTCCGTGTCCTCCAATTGCGCGTAAAGCAGGGCGAGGTTGTAGTGGGCCGCGAGGTTCTCGGGATCCAGGGCGAGCGTTTGCTGGAAGCGCTTGACCGACTCGCGCAACAGCTCGCGTTCCTTGGCCGGATTGTCGCGCTGGCGTTTGGCGAACTCGAACAGCGTCTGGCCGAGCTCGTTGATGACGAGATAGTCCTTGCTGAAATCGAAGCCACGCGCCGCCAGCGCCGGATCGTTGTCCTCCAGGATGCTGGTGAATTCCTTGACCGCCTCTTCGAGGAAGCCGTTTTGCTTGTTCACCAAACCGGTGAACCACGCCACCAGCCAGCGCGGCGCCGGCGGATCGGCCTTGGTCGCCCGCTGCAGCGCCGCCACGGCGTCGTCCAGCCGGCCCTCCTTGTAATAGCCGCGCGCGAGATTCACCGGACCATCCCAGCGGCCGAGTTTTTCGACCTCGGCAAAAGCCTGCGCGGCTTGGATCAACTCGCCTTTCTCGCTGCCGGTCTCGCCTTCGAGCAACAGGCCGATGCCGTAATCGTTCCAGCGCTGCCAGGTTGGGATGGGCGATTCTGAATTCGACGACGGCAACCCGCCCCGCCCGGCGATGGGGAACGTGACGCTGTCGGCCGCGATGGTGGTGATCGGCAGATCGTTGGTAACTTGGAACGGCGCGCCGTTCGTGTAGCCGCGCCCATAGACGTAGTTCAAATAGATCGTGTCGAACTTGCGGTACTGGAGCTGCACCTCGAAGGTCACCGGCGCGGTGAGGTCCGGCGGCACGGTGAAGCTGTAATGCACGACCTGCGCTGCGCCGGGCCCGATCTGGTGATTGTAGAGCGGCGTGAAAATGTCCTGGGGGTTGCGGCGGTCGATGCGGTTGCCGTCCTTGTCGAGCATGTACACGTTCCCGAAATTCGACCAGGGATCGACCTCGCGGTGCGGACCGAGGCCACCACTTCGACCCACCACGCGCCCCCCGCTCACCGCCTTCACGTCCGTCCAAAGCTCGTTCGAATCCGCCGTGCCTTCGGTCATGGTGTGGCCGACGCGCAGGGTGCGCACGACCACCTCGACCAGATAAGTCTTGCCCGGCTCCAGTGCAGGCACGGATGGCCGCAACGGCGCCGTCAATGGACTGTCCACCGTGCCGCCGGGTTTGAGGCCGAAGATGTCCACGCGGGCGCAGCCTTTCAGGAAATCCTGCTGGCGCTTCACGATGTCCGGCTCGTGGCGGAGGCTGGGCAGGCCGGTGTTCGCCGCCGGGAACAAGTGGTCGTGGATGCTCAGCACCTGGTTGGTGGGATCGAAGTACCGCGCGCCGAAATCGTTCGAGGGCTGGAGCGGCATGTGGCAGGCGGCGCAATTCGGCGACGCCTTGTCGGGGTAGTAAAAGCTCCGCGCGCCGTGGCCAGAGACGCCGCTCAGCAGATAGGAGTCGTAGCTGTTCTGGCCGCGGAGCCACTCCTTGTAGTGGTTCAGTTCCTGCGGAATGCTGACCTTGTGGCAGACCGAACAGAACTCGGCGGTTTTGTGCAGCGGCTTGAGAAAGACCTTCTTGTGAAACTCGGGTTTGGCCTTGACCAGTTGGCGGTTCAGGAACGCCAGCACGCGGTTGGTGCTGAACGCAAATGGATAGTGGATCGGCTCCTCGATCGTGTAGTCGCCGTTGCCGGTGGTGCGGTTCACCGCCACGATCGAATGGCAGGCGGTGCAGGTGATGCCCGCCTGCGAGGTTGGATCGTGTTCAAGATCGTATTTGGGGTTGTCGAAAGCGCCGCTGAAGAATGGCACCGGGTCGTGGCAACCCGCGCACCAACGCGACGCCTTCACCGTGCCGTCGCGCCGCAACGCGACCGCCCGCGTCTCGCGCACGCTGAACAGGTAGGCCGGGTTGTTGAACGAACTGAACCGGTGCGCGCTGTGGAACCAGTCCTGGTACGCGTCGGCGTGGCACTCCTGGCAATACCGATCCATCATCAGCGTCTTGGCCGGGATGAAGTTGCCACTCGCGGTGCGGGCCTTCGACGGCGAGAAGTATTGCACGCCTTCCTGCGGGCCGACCGCACCCCATTTCCGCGGATCGGTCGCGTGCAACGCCACCATTCCCGCCACGGCAGCGGCCGCGACGGCACCCCACCCCAGCCCGACCCGCCATTTGATCCGCGGCCCGGCGAGGCGATGCAGGAGGTACAACCACACCACCAGCACGGGCGTGATTACATGCGCCCAGTACACGCCCGACCGCAGTGCCGGATTTTTCAGGTCAAAACCGCCCACCCGCATCAAGGCGATGCCCGACAGCAGCACGACCAGGCTGACCGCGAACAGACCGTAGCCCACTCGCACGGCGCGGCGGTTCGTTCGTCCCGCGGCGTTCTTGATGTGGATGAGGCAAAAGACCAGAAATGGCGCCACCAACAAGAGCCCCAGCCCGAGGTGCGCCAGAAACATGAGCTGGTAAAAGTAGTTCTGGTAGGCCAGACCGCTCGCCCATTCGAGGGCCTTGATCGCCAGCAGGTACGCCGAATTGGCGCCAAGCACCGCCGAGAGCGCGAAAACCGCCAGCAAAAGCCAGCGCAGGCGCGGCCCCACGGCCCGCATGTACCGGCGGCGCACGGGCGCAGCGGCGGGCGGCTGGGTCGCATCGTTCATGCCGTCAGTATGTCGGTCAGCCAGATCATGGAAAAGAGGACTCTTTATCTAGCAAATTAGAGCAGTTGGCGGCTCCGGCCTGGGATACCGGCCGGGGGTTCGGGGGTGAAGTGGTGGTTTGGAGGGGCGAACCGTTGCGCTCGGCCGCGACCGCATAAGCCGCGAGCCGGGGCTGCCTGTCCTGCCTGCGAGGCGGTTGGCTCAGGATCAGCCTGTCGTTCGCGTTGCCTCGGCTCGACGGAGCGGGCTCAAATTGAACCACTTCTCGATTTGCCTGGACTGGCGGAAAGCACTTTCAGGAACTCGCCCGCCGCCCGGCCCGGAGGGCGTTGCTTCGGCCAGACGGCGACAATCGTGCGCTGCGGCTGGGGCGGTTGCAGCGAGCGATACTCTGGCAGGTCAGTGCGGTGGGGCTGCAACGCCATTGCCGGGACGAGCGCAATGCCGAGGCCGGCGCGCACGAGGGCGTGAACGGTTTCCAGTTGCGCACTGCGAAAACTGATTTGCGGCTGCACGTCGCGCCGGTCACAGAAACGCAGCACTTGATCGCCCAGGCAATGGCCTTCCTTCATGACGATGAGGCGTTCGCCGCCGAGGTCCGCCGCGCCAACGATCCGTTTGCGCGTGAGGGGATGGCCCGGTGGCAGGGCCAGGAGCAATTCTTCCGTGAAGAGGGTTTCCGTCTGAACCCGCTCGTCATGGATCGGCAGGCTGGCGATCGCCAAATCCAGTTCGCACGCGGCCAGCAGGCTCAGCAATTGGGCGGTGGTGTCCTCCTGCACGACGATTTCGACGCCGGGAAACGCCTGGCTGAACCGGGGCAGCACTTGCGGCAACAGGAACGGTGCGATGGTCGGCAACACGCCCACAGCGACCCGGCCGCGCGTCAGCGCACGCGCTTCCGTGGCCTCGCGGTGGGCTGCCTCGACTTCGGCCAGGATGCGCACGGCGCGTTCGTGCAACGCCTCGCCCGCGGGTGTGAGGCGGGCGCGGGTCTTCAACCGGTCAAACAGCCGCTCCCCCAACTCGTCCTCCAACTTCTGAATCTGTTGACTGAGCGAAGGCTGGGCGACATGGCATTGCTCGGCGGCGCGCGAGAAGTTCCCCGTCCGCGCCACCGCCACCACGTAGCGGAGTTGATGCAGTTCCATAGTCAATGCCTATCGTGGACGTAGGAAAGAAGTATTTCAACCACCGTAGCCGCGCGAGGCATCTTTCTGATGCGAATACGCCCCGCAGGGCGTCGTTCGCACGTGCAACCAGAACCCAAAGAACCTATGAACCGGAACAAAATGATCCGCCGATGGACGCCCGGCGCGCTGATCGCGCTGGCTTGTGTCGTGGCTCCTGTACCTGACTCATCCGCCGCGGACGACGAGTTTGCCGCGCTGGTGAAACGGCTCGTCGCCGAAAAACCCCAGTTTGCCGAACGTCAGCGCAACCTGCTGGCAGAGCGCTACGACCTCTCCGACCGGCCGGTGGCCGGTGTGGCCATGTCGCGCGGCAAGCCAGTGCAGGCCGGCGTGCGCGTGAAGCTGCCCGAAGGCATCACCTGGGACCAACTCGCCGCCCTGACGCCCGAGGAGGTCAAAAGCCGGAACCTTTGGCCCGCCGGCCTCTACCCCCTGCCCCATCCCCACCACGAAGCGGGCGGCATGGTGTTCCCGAAACTGCTCATCGACGAAACGAAACGCCAGACGGGCCGCGACCTGACCCGTTTCGACCTGGACTTCGACCTGCCGGATCATCTGTTGCCGGAGTTTCCGGCGCCGATTTATCTGACGACCCGGCCGGACTTGGGCGACGTGTCCCAAGGCCAGTTGGTGACGCTGGCCAACTACTACGAGCTGTTCAAAGACATCCTCAATCCCAAGCAGCTTGAAGGCTTGCGCTTGCTCGTGACGCCCTTCCCCCAACAGCAGTTCAACGCCACCGACGACCGCCGCAGCCTCCGGGCCCACGAGGGCGTCACCTGCTTTGACTGCCATGCCAACGGCCACACCATCGCCGCCACACACACCGTCGGCGACATCCGGCCGAACGAGCACCGGCACCGCATCGACACGCCGACGTTGCGCGGCGTGAACATCCAGCGCCTGTTCGGTTCGCAGCGCGCGCTGAAGACGGTCGAGGATTTCACCGAGTTCGAGCAGCGCGCCGCGTACTTCGACGGCGACATCACCCTGGCGGCAAAGAAGGGCGTCAACCCCCTCGAGCGCGGCAGCCAGGTGCACTTCATGGCGGAGTTCGAGGAGTTGCTCGACTTTCCGCCGGCGCCCAAGCTCAACGTGCTGGGCAAGCTCGATCCGGGCAAGGTCACCGAGGCCGAACTGCGCGGCCAGGAACTGTTCTTTGGCAAGGCCCAGTGCGCCGCCTGCCACACCCCGCCCTACTACACGGACAACCTCATGCACAACCTGCGCGTCGAACGTTTCTTCACCGAAAAGATGATCAACGGCCGCAAAGCCAGCGCCGATGGCCCGATCAAAACCTTCCCGCTGCGTGGCATCAAGGACTCGCCCCCCTATCTGCACGACGACCGTTTGCTCACCCTCGAGGACACCGTCGAATTCTTCAACCTGGTGCTGCAAACACGGCTCAACAGCGTCGAGAAAGCCGACCTGGTCGCCTTCCTGCGCGCGCTCTAACCTTGAGCCCATCAGGCGTGAGAATGCGGGAGCGGCCAAGGACTGCCCGCGGCGAGGGCAACTGACGCTTCAAGCGTTCTCACCGCCTGTTCAATCCCGGAGCAATTCGGTTCCGCAAGCCAGCAACCTCTGACTAAACCGGGCGTCGCTGACGGACACGTTGAACGAGAAGGCTCGCTTCGATGCGAATCAAGTCCGGCGTGGCGAAGGGGACAACCGGTCATTCGAGAACCCGGCACGTTTGGTGGGGCTTACGAGCGCCGGGCAGCAACCGCCCGCGCCACACGCCAATCCACCGTTGCGCCGGCCACGCAGCCAGCGCCGTCCAAGATAGCCCAGCGCAACGCTTACAGCGGCGATCACAAGCAGGGTATCCAGCCAGGCAGGCATGGTGTGGTGAGAAGAACGTTGGGCGGGCGACTCAGGTGAATCCGAGCAGGCGGCCGCCTTGGAAGACCAGAAAGGCGCCCAGCCAGGCCAACAGGGTCATGTAACCGAGTTGGAACAAAGGCCATTTCCACGAATTGGTTTCACGGCGCACGACCGCCACGGTGCTGAGGCATTGCATGGCCAGCACGTAAAACACCATCAGGCTCAGGCAGACCAGCGGCGTGTAGGTGCCGGAGCCGTCCGCGCGCTTCTCGCCGAGCAGGGCGTCTCGCAGGGCGGGAGTGTCTTCCTCGCCGTTCTCTATGGAGTAGATGACGGACATGGTCCCCACGAAGACCTCGCGCGCCGCGAAGGAGCTGACGATGCCGATGCCGATCTTCCAATCGTAGCCCAGCGGCGCGATGACCGGTTCGAGGACGTGGCCCAGGCGTCCCGCGACGCTGTGAGCGAGAGCTTGGGCCGGCGTGGCTTGCGGATCGGCGGGCTTCGGATACGTGGACAGCGCCCAAATGATGACCGAGATGGCCAGGATCACCGTGCCAGCTTGGCGGAGAAAGATGCTGGCTCGTTCCCACATGCGGACGAGCGTAACGCGCAGCGCGGGCCGGCGATACGGCGGCATTTCCAGAAGAAGCAGCGAGCGCTCGCCTTTGAAGAGCGTTTTTCGGAACAGCCACGCCATGCCAAACGCCGCCGTCAGGCCGAGGGCGTAGAGCGCGAGCATCAGGCCGGCCTTGTGCCACGCGCTGTAGGCCCCTGGCAGCATCACTGCGATCATCAACGAATACACCGGCAGCCGCGCGGAGCAACTGACCAGCGGGGCGACGAGGATCGTGACGAGGCGGTCCTTGGGATTGTCAATCGTGCGCGCGCCCATGATGCCGGGAATGGCGCAGGCGAACGAACTCAGCATCGGCACGAACGACTTGCCGTGCAGCCCCACGCGGCTCATCACGCGGTCCATAATGAACGCCGCGCGGGCCAGGTAGCCCGTGTCTTCCAGCAGGCCGATGAAGAAAAAGAGGATGAGAATCTGCGGCAGGAAAATCACCACCCCGCCCACGCCGGCCACGATGCCCTGGGTGAGCAGATCGCGGAAGTCGCCCGCCGGCATCACGCGTTCGATCCAGCCATTGAGCGCGTCCTGCCCGGCTTCGATCCAGTCCATCGGCACCTCGGCCACCCGGAAGATGGTGAAAAACACTGCCGCCATCACACCCAGGAAGACCAGCCAGCCCCAGACCTTGTGCGTGAAGATGCCGTCAAGGCGCTCGCTCAGCGTGGCCTCCGCGCCGCGCCGCGTGCGCACCGTGTGTTCGATGATGGTTTCCACCCAGGCGTAACGCGCGTGGACGGTCGCCGAGATTGTGTCCACGCCAGCCGCCGCGATGGCCTGCCGAGCCTGAGTCAACGCGGGCTGCACGCCAGCGGGTGCCGCCACGGCTTGCTCCTTCGTGCCGGTAACCAGCAGGATGGCTTCGGCCTGGGGGAACCTGGGTTGCTTGTCGCTCACGCAAACCAGCACATCCTTCACCGGCCGCACTCCTTGCTCAATCGCCGGTGGCAGCGTGGCCCGATGCGGGGCGGGGCCGTTGAGCTGGCGCGTGATCGCCTGGCGCAGTTCCACCAGGCCTTTGCCTTGGGCGGCGACGGTGGGCACAACCGGGCAGCCGAGCCGGCGCGACAGCTCTGGCACGTTGATGACCCAGCCATCGCGTTCGGCGAGGTCGATCATCACCAGCGCCACCACGAGCGGCAAACCCAACTCGGCGAGTTGGGCGACGAGATAAAGATTCCGCTCCAGGTTCGTGGCGTCCACGACGCAGAGGATGACATCGGGCGCGGGCGTATCGTCGCGGCGGCCCAGCAGGACATCACGCGCGACCGCTTCGTCGGGGGAGCGCGTCTGGAGCGAATACATGCCGGGCAAATCGAGCAGGTCGAAGGCTTGCCCGTGCGCGCCGTAGAAGCGGCCGATCTTCCTTTCCACCGTCACGCCCGGATAGTTGCCGACTTTCTGGCGCAGGCCGGTGAGGGCGTTGAACAAGGTGCTCTTGCCGCTGTTCGGATTGCCGGCGAGGGCGACGGTGCGGGCTTTCGATTCGACACGCGATGCGGAGGCTTTTTGTCCGTCGGCAACGCCGCCAGGGATTTCAAGCGAGTTGGTCATGGAGATGTGGCGAAGAGGTCGAGCGAAATCAATCGGCGGTTGCGACGAGCACTCCTTCGGCCTCGGCGGTGCGGAGCGAGAGGAAATAGCCGCGCACCTGGACTTCCATTGGGTCGCCCAGCGGCGCGTAGCGGACGACGCGGCATTCGATGCCTTCGGTGAGGCCCATCTCCAGGAGGCGCAGGCGAACGCCCTCCGGGAGTGTAAAGCCGGAGATCTCGACGCGCTGACCGACCGGCTGGCCGGCGAGTGGGGTTGGGGCGTTGGTCGCAGTCATGGTCTGGCGTAGCTGGGCATGGAGGTTTCAGAAATTGATTTCGGCGCGCAGCCCCAGCACCGTCGCGGTTTCGCGGGAGCCGGAGCTGGGATTCACGGCGGCGTTGAACAGGAATTGCACGTCCGCTTGTAGCGCCATCCAGCGCGTGATTTGCGCTTTGTAGGTCAGCTCCCACGTCGTTTCGCTGCTGGCCACGCCATCCGGGCCGGTGCTGCGCCGGTAGTCGCCGCCGAATCCCGTGTAGGAAACTGCGAGGCCGGCAAGGTCCTCCGCGCGGCCCGGCAGCGGGGCAAACCAGTTCAAGCCGGCATCGGCATCAAAGGCCACCTTGTTGCGATCTGGTTCCGGCGTGATGCCGCCACGCGCGAAGAGGCCAAGCTTGAGTTTGCCCGCGCCGTCAGCGAGAAGTTCGAAATCATGAACCAGATAAAAGTTGGGGACGGTTTGCCTGGTGGCCGGCGGATCGCCTGACGCGCTCCCGCTGAAATCGTCCAACGGGCCGGTGTGGTAGCTGAGACCCCAGCGCGTCGTGGCCGGGTGCTGGGCGATCTGGTAGCGGTAGCCGCTTTCCCAGAACAAACCCATTTCCGCCGGGGATTGCCTGGCCCAGTCGAAGCCGTGGTTGCGGCGCTCATCGAACCCCGGCCTTCCATAGTACAACCCAAGCTGCGTGTAGTACGGCTCGGCCGGCCGCACCCGGAGAAATACCCCGGGCGCTGCCACCGAGAAGATGGGAAACGCCGGTGGGCTGCCGCAGGAGGTGGCCAGAGGCGTGCCTACCTGCGACGGCATGGCGCCGAAGGCGGAGTTGAGAAATAAAGCGGAATAGTCCGATCCCATGAAGTCATCGTCCACGGCGATCTGGCCGAGCTTCAGCACCACCGCGTCGTCGCGCCAAGCGTGGCGGTAGTGAAGGTTGAAAATGCGCCAGTGGTCCCCCGCCATAATGCCGCTCACCGGCTTGAAGCCGCCGGTGTAATCGTCGAAGCAAATGTCGTTGCGCAAATTCTGCGCCCAATGCGCCTGGACCGTGAAGTTGCCGCCCTCCCACCAGCCGAGCTTGGCCGTGTCCAACTCGACGCCGAAATCGAGCAGGCTGTTCCACCACCCGCGCCGCTGGAGGCCGCCCGCCACGTTGCCCCACACTTCCTGGTCCATGCCGCGAACGGCGCGACACCAGAGTCCTGGAGACTTGCGCGCGCGTTCCACGAGCCGGTGAGCGCGTCGGTCCCGGAGTCGGCGAGGACTTTCTCGGTCAATGCCCCACTCAACCCGTGTACCACGGCGAACGCGACGCAGCGGATCGTTCCGCCTACCTGCCCCAGTCCAGCGACCGACTTGTTTGTCATAGCGGGTGCATTTTGGGCCACTCGTTCGGGAGCGCGCTCCCGGTAGATTGCGAAAGATTGTCGGTGTCTTGTCGTCGCGCCACTTCACCGGCGTGCCAGGCAGTGGCCCGACTGTAACCGCCGGGCGATTTCCCGAAGGAGGGCACCCCGGATTCAATGCGCTTCCAGCGGGTCTTCCCCAACCAAACACGTGAATATCCCGTTCAAGATCCCTGCGGTGTCGAAACGCGGACTCCACCTGCTGCGCCTGTGTGGTGGAAGTTATGCCAAGCTCGAACCCAATCGCGCCCGTACCGGACCGGTTTCACCACCCGCAGACCGGGGCTCGGCAGAGTCGCGCGCCACCGGGAAGGCGTGCATGCGTCGCGCCTTGCGCGCGACGATCTGCGCCATACAGTGCGCTTGCGTCCCGCAGCCTCCCGGTCGCGGGTGGATACCATGAACGAGCGCCGCTTTTGCTATTTCGATCACAACGCCACGACGTCGGTCGCGCCCGAGGTCGTGGAAGCCATGCTGCCATTCTTTCGCGAGCATTGGGGCAATCCCTCGAGCGCCTACGCCTTCGGCCGCGAGGTGGCCCGCCACCTCGACGAGGCGCGAGCCCAGGTGGCGGCGCTGATCGACGCGGAACCGCGGGAAGTCGTGTTCACCAGTTGCGGCACCGAGAGCAACAACGCGGCCTGGAACAGCGCGCTGATGACCCAGCCGGACAAGCGCCACGTCGTGACGACGGCCGTCGAGCATTCCGCGAACCTAAAGTTCGCCGAGGCGCTGCAACGCCAGGGCTGCGAAGTGACCGTGTTGCCGGTGGACCCCGACGGCGCACTCGACCTGCATCGGCTCGAACAAGCGCTCCGGCCCGACACCGCGCTGGTGTCGGTGATGTGGGCCAACAACGAAACCGGCGTGCTGTTCCCGATCGCCGAGGTGGCCGCGCTTTGCCGGAGCAAGGGCGTGCTTTGCCACACCGATGCCGTGCAGGCCGCCGGCAAGGTTGCCCTTGATGTCCGGGAGGCGAGCGTGGATTTCCTGTCACTGAGCGGGCACAAGCTTCATGCCCCGAAAGGTGTTGGCGTATTATACGTGCGACGGCGCACGCGGTTTGTGCCGTACCTGGTCGGCGGTCACCAAGAGCGCGGACGCCGCGGTGGCACCGAGAACGTGCCTTACATCGTGGGCTTTGGCCGGGCAGCGGAACTGGCGCTGGCCCATTTCGATGCGGAGAACCGGCGGGTGCGCGGACTGCGCGACCGGCTCGAAACCGGCGTCTTGACGACGATTCCTGGCACCACCCGCAACGGCGCGCAAGAACCGCGCCTGCCCAACACTGCGAACCTGGCGTTTCCCGGCGTGGAGGCGGAGGCCATGCTGATGCTGCTCGACCAGGCGGGCATCTGCGCTTCGGGCGGCTCGGCCTGCACCACCGGCTCGTTGGAACCTCCGCACGTGCTGACGGCGATGGGCCTCAGCGCGGCACGGGCACGCGGCAGCCTCCGCTTCAGCCTTGGCCGGGACATTCGCGAGGCGGACGTGGACTACCTGCTCGCCACACTGCCTGGCGTGGTGGCCAAACTGCAAGCCATCGCGCCTACCGGTTCAGTACGATCGACACCGGCAGCGGCGGTGGACGAAACCGCGTAACCGCCGGCGGCTCAGAAGGTGAACTGGACCTCAGCTCTCAGGAAGCTCTGCACGTCCCGCTGGCTGTAGTAGTCCCCCTGCCAGACCCATTCGCCCCAAAGATGGGCATTGATCCGTTTGCTGAACTGGTGCTTGAGGACCAACTGCATGTAGTGCCCGCGGAAATTGCCGTCACCCGTAAACCGCGAGGCGTTGAGCGTGCGCGTGGCCTCAGACTGGGGGGCAAAGAGAGCGTTGTAATAGGCGCCCAGCGTCATGTCCTTCAGCGGATTGAGAGTCCAACCCGTGCCGACCGACTGGCGGCGCGAGGAAAAGTACCGCTTTCTTGACAAAAAGGAGAGCACCAGCACCGTGGAATGGCAGACGTTGCAGGAATTCCAGACGCGCTACCCCTCGTCACCCGACACTCCGCACTCGCCACTCACGAGGTGGGGCGTTTTCCACTACGTCTATGCCGTGCTGCATCACCTGCAGTATCGCGAGCGTTACGCCGCCAACCTCCGCTGCGAACTGCCGCGCATCCCGTTCGTAGCGCAGGCGTCCCCGCCTGCGAGTTCCGGAAGCGTCTCCGCGCCCAGGAAGACCGCCGAGCGCGGACGCTCGGCAAACTCGCAGCCGGAGACGGCTGCGTTACAGGCGGACGCCGCGCTTTCCCACGTCTTCGCCACCGCCGCCCGTCCTTAGACTGACAGTGGCGACGCCCGCGCTACTCGTTTCAAAACAGACTTCCTGGGATAACCCGTTTTTCTTTGCCGGCAGGCATGAGTCTCTGGGAACCTGCCGTCACAGCATGAAAACAATGAAGTCACCTCGCAGTGCCTTGGGTGTGGGTTTAGTGGCTATGGGCCTCCTTGCCGGTCGGGCTTTCGCTGGCGACGCCGCCACCGGCCTCAGACCCATCCCCGAAGCCGAGTTGCAGAAGATCGAGGCCGCCGTGCCCACCAAGCCAGTCGTCGCTCCCGCAAAGCCGCGCAAGCTGCTGCTGTTTTGCCTGAACGTCGGCTACGGTGGGCATCCGTCGGCCGAGTATGCGAACCACGCCTTTACGCTGATGGGCGAAAAGACCGGCGCATTCCAGGCGGTGGTCAGCCGCGATCCCGAGGTCTTCCAGCGCGAAAGCTTGAAGCAGTTCGACGCCGTGTTTTTCAACAACGACGTGGGCAATCTCTTCACCGACCCCGAGCTGCGGGAGAACCTCGTCGAGTTCGTGACCGGCGGCGGCGGCTTGCTGGGCGTGCACGGCACCACGGTCGCGTTCACCCAATGGCCGGGGGCGGTCGAGGATTGGCCGGAGTTTGGCGTCATGCTCGGCGCGCGGGGCGCGAATCACCGCGAGAGCACGGAGCACGTTTCCATCAAACTCGACGACCCGGCGAATCCGCTCAACGCGGTCTTCGGCGGCCAGGGCTGGGATTACCGGGATGAGTTCTTCCGCGTCCATGACCCGTACTCGCGGAATCGCGTGCGCGTGCTCTTCAGCATCGACACCGCCAAGACCGACCTCAAACGGGGCCGCGGCTTCGGCAACCTGGAACGGGCGGACGGCGATTTCGCGCTCGCGTGGATTCGGAACTACGGCCGCGGCCGGGCCTTTTATTGCACCATCGCCCACAACCCATACGTTTTCTGGGATCCGCGGATGCTTCAGTTTTATCTCGGTGCGATTCAATTCGCGCTCGGCGATCTGCCGGCGCCGACCACACCCAGCGCCCAGCTCACACCCGCCGTTCAAGCGCAGGAAAAACTCGGCTGGCGGCTCGGCGTCGAGGCTTACACGTTCCACAAATTCACGTTCTTCGAGGCCATCGAGAAGACGGCGAAGCTGGGACTGTCGTACATCGGCGGCCTAAGCTTCCAGAAGGTCAGCGCGGACATTCCGAAAAACTTCGCGCCCGGCTTGAGCGACGACGAGTTGCGCGCGATCCGCCTTAAACTCGACGCCGCCGGCCTGCGCCTGCTCACGTACTTTATTCAAGACATTCCCGGCGACGAGGCGGGTTGCCGCCGGGTGTTCGAGTTCGGGCGCAAGCTCGGCATCGAGACGTTCATGACCGAGCCCAAACTGGCGGCGCTCGACACGATCGAGAAGTTCGCCGACGAGTACGGCATCAACGTGGCCTTGCACAACCACGACCAAAAAGCGTCGCCGAACACTTGGAGTCCGGAGGCGATTCTCCAGGTGTGCCGCGGTCGCAGCCCGCGATTGGGCGCGGCGGCGGACATCGGTTACTGGCTGCGCGGCGGCATTGATCCGATCGAAGGCGTGCGCCAGCTCAAGCAGCGGCTGATCACCGTCCAGATGCACGACCTGAACGAAATCGCCCCCACGGGCCACGACGTGCCTTGGGGCACCGGCAAGGGACGCGCGGAGGCGCTGATCCGGGAAGTCCAGCGGCTCGGGTTGAAGCCGACGATGTGGGGACTGGAGTACTCGTACGACTTCGACGACAATGCCGCCGCCGTCGCGGAGTGCGCGAAGTTCTTCAATCAACTCACCACCCAACTGGAGCCATGAGCACAAACTCCGAAACCAGAGCGATCGACCAGGCCTTCGAGGCGCTCAAGACTTACGATGCCGGGTCGAACCGGGGCGCATTGCAGCCTATCGACGAAGCGGTCGTGGCGGCGATGAAAGACGAGTCGTCGCGGGCAAAACTGGAAGCGCGGCTGGCCGCTGCGCTGGCGGCCGAGATGCCGGCCGTAGCCAAGGCGTATGTCTGCGGCAAGCTGCGGCTGATCGGCGGACCGGCGAGTGTGCCAGCGCTCGCAGCGCTGCTCGGCCAGACTGAGTTGTCGCACGCCGCTCGCAACGCGCTCGAAGCGCTGCCGTGCGCGGAGGCAATCGCAGCGCTTCGCGCCAGCCTGGCAAAGCTCAGCGGCCTGCCGAAAGCCGGCGTGATGGCATCGCTCGGTATCCGCCGCGATGCGGCCAGCGTCCCGGATTTGAAGGCGTTGTTGCGCGACGGCGATGCCCAGGTGGCGGGCGCGGCGGTGGCGGCCTTGGGCGAGATCGGCACTGCCGAAGCGGGCGAGGCAATCCGGGAGTTTCTGTCTGGCGCGGCGGGTCCGTTGCGTGCGGTCACGGCGGACGCCTGCCTGGCTTGCGCGGAAAGGCTCAAGGCTGGCGGCAACGAAGCGGCGGCGCGCGCGTTGCGGAACCTGCTGACGACAGCCGATCAACCGGAATACATCCGCGCGGCGGCGAAACTCGGTAAGGATTGAGGCAAGATTCGGCAGCGCGGCTGGAAGGCGCTCGTGGATCGGAGTCTCGGTGGCTATGAATCCGCTCGTAATCGTGGTCCCGCTGGTGCTCCTGGTCAGCGGCGTCGCAACCTTCTTTTTGTTGCCGCTCGACTGGGGAATCCGCCTCGCGTTGCTGGTGAGCGACGTGCTGGCTGCCGCCATCGTCGGCTTCGTCCTCTGGCGACGCAGCCAGCGGTGACATCGGCGCTTGCGCCGGCGCTGCGATATAGAGACTGGCCAGGCAATCCGTGAGGTCGTAACCTTGCGCCAGCCCTATGAAAACTATTCTTCCTTGCCTCGCCATGTTGGCGCTCGCGGTCACCGCCGAACGAACCGTCGGTGCCGCGGAGTCCTTGGCCGGTTCACGGCCCAACATCGTGCTGATCATGACGGACGATCAAGGTTACGGCGAGCTGGGCTGCCACGGCAACCCGATCGTCCAGACGCCGCACCTCGATCGCTTGCACGACGCGAGCGTGCGTTTCACGAGCTTCCACGTCAGCCCGACTTGTGCGCCGACGCGCTCGGCGTTGATGACCGGTCGGCACGAGTTCAGGAACGGCGTCACGCACACCCTCTTCGAGCGCGACCGCCTGACCTTGAAGGCCACGACCATTGCTCAAGTGCTCCAGTCCGCCGGCTACACGACCGGCATTTTCGGCAAATGGCATCTCGGCGATGAGGACGAGTACCAGCCCGGCCGGCGCGGCTTCGACGAGGTGTTCATTCATGGCGCGGGCGGCATTGGCCAGACCTATCCGGGCAGTTGCGGAGACGCTCCGGGAAACCAGTATTTCAATCCCGCCATCCGACACAACGGGCGATTCGAGCGCACTCAAGGCTATTGCTCGGACGTGTTCTTCGGCCAGGCCTTGAAGTGGATCGAAGCGCAGCGCGGCGGGTCTCGGCCCTTCTTCACCTACCTCACGCCGAATGCGGCGCACGCGCCGTACATCAGTCCCGGCCCGGAGTACGACCGCCTCTACGCCGGCAAAGGTCTCAGCAAAGACGGCGCGGCCTACTACGCCATGATTTCGAACCTCGACGATAACGTGGGCAAACTGCTCGCCCGGCTGCGCGAATGGGGCCTCGAAGCGAACACCCTCGTCATTTTCATGACCGACAACGGCCATGCCGTGCGCGACGTGTACAACGCCGGCATGCACGGTATGAAGGCCGGCCCATATCAGGGCGGCACGCGCGTGCCGGCCTTCTGGCACTGGCCCGGCAAGCTCACGCCGGGCGACCGCCCACAGCTCGCTGCTCACCTCGACATCTTTCCGACGCTCGCCCAACTCGCTGCCGCCAAACTGAGCGATGCGGTGGCACAGCAGGTCGAAGGCCGCAGCCTGTTGCCGTTGTTGGCGAGCGCCGAGGCCGCCTGGCCGGAGCGTTTCCTGTTCACGCACGTCGGCCGGTGGGACCGCGGTCAGGCGGCGCAGTCCAAATACCGCCAGTGCGCCGTGCAAAACAGCCGGTTCTCGCTCGTGAACAACGCCGAGCTCTACGACCTCCAAGCCGATCCTGGCGAGACGAAGAACGTCATGGACGAGCACCCGCAGGTGGTTGTGGAATTGCGGGCGGCCTACGACCGTTGGTGGGAGTCGGTGCTGCCCTGCCTGGTGAACGAACTCGCGGTGGGACCGCGGGTGAACCCGTTCAAAGCGGCATACTGGGCACAGTTTGGTGGCGGACCGGACGCGACGATTTCAAAGCTCATGGACCCGGCGCGGTTCAAATAACCGGAGGGGGGAACGTCGGGTTGCATCAGCTTCCGAGCTGCGGCTTGGCAGTCGCGCGCGCTGGTCTTGAACGAGGCTCGCGATTCGGCGACGGCGAGCCGCGTGGTTTCCCTCGTGGCTCGCGCCGTGTTTATGGAGTGTCTGCCGCGGGGCACTCGCGCATGTGCTTGGCGCTTTGCCCGAATCGCCTGCCCGATTCGGGCACCCGAAGTCACGCAACCTGTCCTGTCGGCCGAGAGTGGATTCAGCGATGCGCAGCCCCTCGGGCTACGTGCCCGTCGAGGAACGCCTCGGTACCGTGGATCTTGCAGCGCACGGTCACCACTGTGCTCGGGCTGGCGTCCTTGGTCTTCAGTTCGGGGGTGAGGAACTCATAGCTGCACTTGGACTGATCGAAATCCTCCCAGGTGATCGCGCTCAGGTCGGGCTTCTGCGGATCCTGCGGACAGTAAAGCACCCGGGGCGTCTGGATGTACTGTTTGAGGGAGACAAAATCCTTCGGCAACACATCGTCGTGGTCAGTGGAGTACATGAGCAGCCCCAGCGCGATCTGCTTCATGTTGTTCATGCAATTGATGTCCATCGCCTTTTGCTTCGCCTTGGCCAAGGCCGGCAGGACCATCGCTGCCGCCACCGCGGTGGGCGCGACCAAGACCGAACTCACCACCACGCTGCTCGGCTCCTGCGTCCCCTGGCTGACCGACTGCATCCCGTCGGCGTCGGACCAGCCGACCGCGAAGGCGGCGGGTTTCTGGGCCAGGCCCACGAGCCGTTGGAAGGTCTCGATTGGGAATGCCTCGCCGGAGCTTTGACTGGCCGCCTGCTGGACCGTCGTTTTCTGGACTTCCATCAGGGTCTCCGTGAACCGTTGGCTGAAGAAGTTGAAGCTGTTGCCTTCGGTCGGCAGCCCTTGGGCAAGCCGCTGGAATTCCGGCGTGGATTTGAGGCCTGGCGCTTCGCCGGCCTTGGTCTTGCGCATCCGCTCGAACAGCGTGTCGCTGGAGGTCAGCCACAGATAATCGCCGGCCCGCGCAATGGTCGGGCGCACTGGGAAGGGCAGGGGAGTGGGCACGGCGAGGGTTCGCCAGCGTGCCCCCTGCGCTTCGCCGTGGGTGGACTGGGGGTTCTCCGCCAGCGCCTTGTCGATCCAGTCGAAAAGCTGGTCGTCCTTCACCTTGAACCCGATCGCCAGCGAGGGCTCGGGAAACTCCTGTTCGCCACCGGGCAACGGCAGCTTGAACTTCGTGTTCGCGTCCAGCACCAAGGCGATGCCGACTTCGCCGCCCATCGAACCCAGTTGGTCGGCGAGCGACCGGCCGGTGGCCTGTTCCACGCCAGCAGAGATTTGGGCCATGCCCGCCACTGCGGGATCGAGTCCGGCGGCGCGCGCCTCGGCTTCGGCGGCGGTCCAGATCGCTTTCAGGTCCACGTCGCTGAACATCGCCCAAACCGTGTCCGCGGGCAGCCAGTCCAGGGCGCCAAGCGCGTGAGGTTTGGTGCCGAACCACTCGCCGAAGTACCCTCGCAAAGCCGCCCGGCGGCTGTTGAACCGCCCCCTGCCCGCCGCGCCGCCCCGGCGCTCCGGTCCCCAAATCCGCTGCGCTCCGGCCGAGGGGCGGCCGGGTGCTCCAGGCCGTCTGGCTGGCCAGCGAGCAGTTGGGTGGCAAGCGGCTCACAGCCGCGCTGGCCGAAGGACTCGATCCTTTCGAGCGGCGCGGGGCGCCGCGGCCCGGGGCTTTGAAGGAGAAACGGCGGCGGGCCGGGGCCGGCAAGTCCCCGTGGGCCAGCAGCCGCTGATAGGCCGTCTGCGGCTCGTCGTGCCGCCGCACCCACCGGCTGCCCTCCCGCCACTTTTTCCCCCGCTTTCGCCCCCTCTTCGGTGTCATTTAATTTGAGGCAACGCGCCGTTTTCTCAGGGCGCAAGAAACTAGTCGCCAAACGCGGGGCCCTCTGGGAATAGTACCCCGTGCACAAGCGAACACCTTTGCTGGCTGCCGGAATGGCAGAATTCAACCGTTCTAAAATGCGCCGCCGGCATCTTGCTGCGGTCTTGCTGTTGGCCGCGCTCGCGGTTCCCGCCCCGACCTGGTCGGCCGATCAGCCGCCCGCCCTGCCGGCTGCGCCCGCCCCCAAACCTTCCAGTCCGGAGGCAGAAAAAGCCTGGCAGGACCTCCGCCAGTCGCTGCAGCCACCGGCCCAGCCCAAGGAATGGGCCGAGAAAGCCCCGACGCCCGAAGAGCGTGATGCCTTCATGAAAAAGGTCGGCGAGTTTGCCGTTTCCGTTGCCGACAAGGCCCAGGATTTTCACACCAAGTTCGCGCAGGATCCCCACGCCGCCGATGCACGTCAGATGGAGCTGAGTCTCCTGCAGACCGCCCAGCGCCTGGGCAACACCAACGTGACCGCGCGGCTCGCCAAGCTCGAAGCCGACCGGCTGAACGACCCGAGCGTTTCCGAGGAGGAGAAGGTCGTGATGCGCGCGCAGAAGATCCAGCGCGAGGCCATGAAAAACCCGGACACCTTCAATGCCGAGTTCGAGAAAGGCGCGCGCGAACTCCTCAAGGATTACCCGAAAAGCGAGATCCCTTACCAGATGCTCATCTCCGTCGCCGGTGAACTGGAAGGTGACCCCGCCCGTAAACTCGCCACCGAATTGAGCGAAAACCAGAACGCCCCGGAACAGGTCCGCGAGATGGCCAAGGGGATGTTGAAGAAGCTGGACGCGGTGGGCAAACCGGTCGCCCTCCAGTTCACTGCGCTCGACGGAAGCGAAGTGGATGTCGCGAAGCTCAAGGGCAAGGTCGTGTTGATCGACTTCTGGGCCACCTGGTGCGGGCCGTGCGTGGCCGAGTTGCCCAACGTCAAAAAGGCCTACGAAAAGCTGCACCCGAAAGGCTTCGAGATCGTTGGCATCAGCTTCGACCAAAAGAAAGAGGCCCTGACCGGGTTCATCGACAAGGAAAAAGTGACCTGGCCGCAGTATTTCGACGGCAAAGGCTGGCAAAACAAGTACGGCCAGGAATTCGGCATCAACTCGATTCCGGCGATGTGGTTGCTCGACAAAAGGGGCATCCTGCGCGATCAGAACGCGCGCGGCGCGCTGGAAGAGAAGGTCGAGAAACTCCTCGCCGAACAGCCTTAACCCCTCTCTGCTGCGCGGCACTTCCTCGCGCAGGCTGGACGCTTTCAGCCCGTCGATTCCAGAGCGGATCGGCGGGCTGAGCTTTTGAGTGCCTACTTGATAACCCCCGGTGGCGAGACCAGACTTCGCCCATGCAATCTGTTTTCAGCGGGCCGGTTTTTGTGGTGCGGGACAACATCGACACCGACCAGATCATCCCGGCGCAGTATCTCACGCTGGTGCCCACGATCCCGGCGGAATACGAGAAACTGGGCTCGTACGCGCTTTGCGGCCTGCCCGATTCGCTGTACCCGACGCGGTTCGTGAACGAAGGCCAGCTCGATTCGACGTATTCCATCGTGGTGGCCGGGCGCAATTTCGGCTGCGGCAGCTCGCGCGAGCACGCACCGATTGCTTTGGGCTCGGCGGGTTGCCGGGTGGTGCTGGCCGAGAGCTTCGCGCGCATCTTTTTCCGCAATTGCCTCGCCACCGGTGAGCTTTATCCGTGCGACCTGTCCGAACGCCTCTGTGAGTCGGTGAAAACCGGCGACGTGATCACCGTGGACCTCGACCAAGGCACGGTCACGCTGGCGGCCACCGGCAAAGTGCATCGACTGAAACCGCTCGGCGAGGTGCGCCCGGTGGTCGATGCCGGCGGAATCTTCAATTACGCCCGCAAGGCCGGTTTGATTCCTATGCCGGCGCGAGCGTGATCCACATCAAGTTACCATCTATGAAAACCTGTTGGCTCGTCCTCAGTGCCGTGGCGGCGCTGGCCCTCCAGGCGGCAGAACCGCCCGAACCCAGAATCGTCACCCCCGGCCAGAATGGCAGCCCGCCTTCGGACGCCAGCGTCCTCTTCGACGGGCACGACCTCTCGCACTGGACTGACGGCCACGGTGGTCACGCGAAATGGAAGGTGGCCGAGGGTGTCGCCGAGGTGAACGGGACCGGCAACATTTTCAGCAAGGAAGAGTTTGGCGACTGCCAGGTGCACGTCGAGTGGGCGTCGCCGGCCGAGGCGAACGGCGACGGCCAGGGCCGCGGCAACAGCGGGGTTTACCTGCAAGGCCGCTACGAAATCCAGGTTCTGGACAGCTATCAGAGCAAGACTTATCCGGACGGTCAGGCGGGTGCCTTTTACGGCAACTTCGCACCGCTCGTGAATGTTTGCCGCAAGCCGGGCGAGTGGCAGGCTTACGACATCATCTTTCACGCGCCCAAACCGGCAGACGACGGCAAGACGATCCTGCCCGGGAGCTTCACGGTGTTGCAAAATGGCGTGCTGATCCAAGATCACGTCCCGATCAAGGCTTCGACCACCGCTGCCGTTTTCGGAAACGTCTCCGCCACCGGCAAGGGCCCGTTGGTGCTTCAAGATCACGGGAACCCGGTTCGCTACCGCAATCTCTGGGTGCGGTCGCTCTGAGCGGGAAGAGGCGAGCGGCGGTCCCGGCGCCCCGTGCTGTCTCCCACTCCGGAAAGAGAGTCCCGTCCCTTGTCGTTGTTCGCCACGGCAGTACGGCGGCAGATTTCGCCGCGCAACTATCCCCACCGGTCCGTGTTCATAGACCGAGCGCTGCGGCGCATAAACGAACGATGAACCTCAGTGACATGATCGCCTCCGCCCAAGCCCAGGGCGCGAGCGATTTGCACCTCGAAGCCGGTTTGCCCGCCGCCTTTCGGATACGTGGCACGTTGCAGATCCAAGGCGAACCCGTGCCGGCAGGCAGTCTCGCCGCTTTGGCCAGCGGCCTGGTTGAACCGGAGCTGTGGCCGGCCTTCCAGGCGCAACGGTCCTTCGACTTTTCCAAAACCATCGCGGGCGTGCGCTGTCGCATCAACATCCTCCACACGGCGCGCGGCATTGGCCTCGCCATTCGCCTCCTCGCCGCCTTTCAGGCCACCCTCGATCGACTCAACCTCCACCCGGACCTGAAGAAACTGGTGGCGCCGACCAACGGTCTGGTCTTGATCTCCGGTCCAACCGGCAGCGGTAAATCGTCCACGCTCGCGGCGCTCATCCAGGAGATCAACCTCACCGAACCCCGGCACATCGTGACGATCGAGAACCCGATCGAGTACAGCTTCCGGCCCCGCCGGGCTTTTATCCGCCAGCGCGAAGTCGGGCGCGACACACCCTCGTTCGAGCAAGCGTTGCTGGACGCCTTGCGCGAAGATCCCGACGTGCTGATGGTGGGCGAGATGCGCCACCCCGAGACGATGCGCCTGACGCTCAACGCGGCCGAGACCGGCCACCTCGTCTTTGCCACGGTCCACTCCGGTACTTGCGCTGAAGCCCTGCAACGCGTCGTGCTGGCCTTTCCGTCCGAGATCCAGAGCAACATCAGCGCACAACTCGCCGACTGCCTCATCGCGGTGGTTTGCCAGCGGCTCCGCTTCCGACCCGACCTCCAAATCCGCGTGCCGGAGTGCGAGATTCTGCGGCCGACCACGTCAGTCAAGGCGTTCATCCGCAACCGCGATTTCTTCAAAATCCCGCAAGTGCTCGAAACCGGCGGCGAGCACGGAATGTGGACCTTCGAGCGCTACCAGAATTGGCTGAGCCGCCGCACCCGCTGGCACATCCCTGGCCAGACCGACGAAGCCCCCGACGAGGAACCTGCTCCGCGCGCGCCTGAACCGGCGCTTCCCAGCACCACCGCGCCGTGGGTCAAACCGACCGCTTCCGGCGAAACGGTTGACAGCCCGGGCGCGGCGCCCCGCTTGGCTGGGCAACCTGCCGGCCCGATTGAAATCGAACCCGTCGAAGGCGGCCTGCCGGAATCGATCAAGAAACTTTCGTAGCCCGAGCCCAACCAGCGGTTGGAACGGTCACGCGCCTGGCATTTGCGATCCCGCAGCCGGCGCCCCTCGCTCGCCCTTTCCTCTGCCCTCGACCCCTGCCTCGTGCCAGCGTAACCTCCCCCCATGATTACGCGCTACTCCTGCTCCGAGATGCGGGCCATCTGGACCGATGAAAACAAGCTCCGCATCTGGCTCCAAATCGAGCTTCTCGCCAGCGAGGCACTGGTGAAGGAAGGCGTCGTGCCTGCCAAGGATTTCGCGAAGATCAAGGCCGGTTGCGACAAATGGTTCGCCGATCTGCCCGGTCTCGTCACGCGCCAAAGGGAACTGGAGAAAGTTCTCAACCACGACGTCATCGGCTTCACCACCGCGGTGGCCGAAGCGATCAACGACAAAGCGAGCCGATGGTTTCACTTTGGCCTGACCAGCAGCGACGTGGGCGACACCGCCTGCGCCGTGCAGATGGTTCAGAGCGCGGACATTTTGATCGCGGATGTGAAGACCGCGCGCGTCGCCATCGCGAAGCGCGCCAAGGAATACCAGTTCACCCCCTGCATCGGCCGCAGCCACGGCATCCACGCTGAACCGACCACCTTCGGGCTCAAGCTGGCGCTCATGTACGACGAGTTCGGCCGTGCCTTGCGCCGACTCGAAACGGCCCGCGAAGCCGTCGCCGTCGGCAAAATCTCTGGCGCCGTCGGCACGAGCGCCCACCTCTCGCCTCGCGTCGAAGCGTTCGTGTGCAAGAAGCTTGGCCTGACCCCCTCGCCCATCGCCACGCAAGTCGTCCAGCGCGACATCCACGCCGAATTCCAAACCACGCTCGCCCTCGTCGGCGCGAGCATCGAGCGCTGGGCCGTCGAGTTCCGCCACCTCCAGCGCACCGAGGTTCTCGAAGCCGAAGAGCCGTTCACCAAGGGCCAGAAAGGCAGCAGCGCCATGCCCCACAAGCGCAACCCCATCACCTGGGAACGTCTCACCGGCCTCGCGCGCGTCCTCCGCGGCAACGCCCTGGCCGCGCTGGAGAATGTCGCCCTCTGGCACGAGCGCGACATTAGCCACAGCAGCGTCGAGCGCATCATTTTCCCCGATTCTTGCACGCTGCTCGACTACATGTTCGGCCTGCTCACGCGCCTGATGGACGGTCTCGCCGTTTATCCCGAGAACATGAAGCGCAACCTCGGCCTGAGCCTGGGCATGTGGAACAGCCAGACCGTTCTTCTCGCGCTCATCCGCAAAGGCCTGACGCGTGAAGCCGCCTACAAGCTCGTGCAAGACGCCGCGATGAAAACTTGGGAAGTCAAACACGCCGGCCGCGACGACGCGGACTTCGTCGAACAACTCAAGGCCGACCCCGCCGTGGCTAAACACTTCAAGTCCGGCGAACTGGAGAAACTCTGCTCGCTGGATTTCCACTTCAAGGAAGTGAAGAACCGGTTCAAGAGACTGGGGCTTTAACCACGAATGAACACGAGTTTACACGAATCTGAACGATGAAAATCAACCCGCAAAGCTTCTTTAACTTCTGCGCGAATCACGCGCCGTTGTTGCGTGGGTTGGCGGAGAGAGGTGGGGAAATTTCAGAAGTGGAGGCCATGCGACTGATTCGCGCGAACCCAGGCGCGGGTGAGGAAGTTCCCGAAACGGCATGGCGGAGGTTGCGCGAGTTGCAGATTCTTGTTCCCACCGAGCCGGACAGCGAACTCTTCTTCATGGCCGATCCGGTGGCGCGATTGTTGGCGTATCTGTATAATGAGGCGAATCCTGCCACGCCGGAGATGATTCGCGGTTACGTGCTCTCTCTCGAAACGACCGGCAAGCGCCTCGCCCGCGCACTCGACGAGGAGGATGTCACGCAGGTGAAACTCGGCTTCGAGGAAATCAGCCTGACGCTCCGGCGCATCCACGCTGACCTCGACGAAACGCATCACGCCATTCTCACCGGGGTCGGGCGTTTCAAGACCGCGCGTGGCGAACTCGTCCGGCGCTGGACGCACTTGCGGGGGAAGCAGAAGCAGTTCGAGAAGGAACACGAGGTCGTGCTGGCGCGTTCGCGCGAGGGGGCCGGCAAACAGGCCGGACTGCTGAAGCAAGCCGAGGACGAACTGGCCGACCGGCGCAAAGACATCGCGGAGTTCTCCGAGCAGAAAGGCGTCGTGACCAAACCGCTCCATGACCTGGCCGTGCTCGACAAGGAGTTCTCCAGCTTTGTGGAGGAATTGGAACGGACCGCTTTCGGCAATCTCCAAAAGGAAATCCGCGCGCTCGAACTGCGGCTGGCCGACGCGAAAGGCGAGTCCCGTGAGAAGGCCCAGCAGAAGCTCGACCTTTACGGCGACCGGGTGAAGCAGAAAGAACAAACCATCGCCCGCTTCGACAAGCTCGCCGTCACCGCCTTGCGCCGGCACTTCTCCGACAACGAACTCAACTTGGTGTTCTGCGTGCTGAACCGTGACCTGCTCGAAACGCCGCTCGGCGCGGACGGCATTGCCGTGGCACGTGAAAAGGATCTGCTGGCCGCGCTCCGCGCGCTGCTCAAGCGCGTGCGCGACGGAGTGTATCGCGACGAAAGTGTCTCATTCGCGCTGCCGCACGGCGCGGAACCGCTGGATGGCCTCGACAATCTCGAAACCGCCCGCGAGCAACTGGCCGAGCATCGCGCGACGTTGACGCGCTGGCAGGGCATCCTCTCGGCCATTGAGCAGCGTGAGAAACTGGAGCCGGAGTTGAAGGCCATGCGCGCCACGCACGACGCGAAGGGGAGACTGATTTTCCGTTTCGAGGAGTATCAAAAATCGAAAGCCTAGGAGCCGCGACTGCGCGCCGAGTTGAAGAAGATCACCGACGCCATTGACGCGGCCAACGAGCGCATCGGAAAACTCACGAAGCAGAGCAAGGCGGCGGAGAAGGCGAAAGCCGAGGCGGAGGGTGCGATTCGCAAAGCGGAGGACGAGTTCAACGCCGTCATGGGACGCTTCAACCAATGCGTTTTCCCGGAGTTCTCCTCTAACAGCCCGTCAAAAAAGCCCCGCTTTCGGAAACTCGGAGGGTTGAACAGAGATCCTGGATCCGAAGGAGCGACCCGCGATGAGCAAGACCAGAATTACTCCCATGATCGTCGTCAAC
>JAKANS010000080.1 GCA_021823625.1 bacterium
AAGCAGAGCTTTCTGACAACTCCGGACGCTATGGGACGGAGTGTGCCGGTTGAAACGCCAGCCCCTTTTCAAATCGCCAATGAAATCAGTGGTTTTGAGCATGTTTCCTGTGGGACGGCACTGATGGTGAATAGCGAATTGCAATCCTCCGGTCAAGCCATTTCAAAGATTTTCTCGGGGCCGAGTTTCCAAGCGCTATTCTTTGCCGTCGAAGCGGTTAAGCCAGACGGCGTGGTTCTGATCTTTGGCGGGCAGACTATGGGGTTTGGGCATGGCTCTCTCCAATTCGTTGTATCTGGTAGATGCTGCCCGATATTTAGCGCCCGGCCTTTGGCAACGAGTTTTCTTGCCCAGCAGGGCGTCTTTCTTTTTGCATGATCGGGCGGTCTGTGGGCCTGAGGCGTGCCGGTGGCTGGCGGCTCGCCGGGGACGTATGCGGGCTGGGCGCTGCTACGCCAACGCCACCCGACCGAGCTACAGCCCAGCCTTGTTGGGGGGCGAGATCCCGACGGGCGGCAAGAAACTGAGCTGCGCCCTTTGCTGTCGCGGGACAGCGGGTGGTCCGCCGAGCTTGGCAAACAGGGATGCAGCCCAGCGCGTCGGCAAGCCCGGCCCGGCGGGAGTCTCGCCGTTGTGACATTAGTTCGGCTCGCGGGGACGCTTGCCCTACCTTTGTGGTATTGGTGCGGCCCAGAGACTCGCCTGCAGCCGGTGAACAACGCCGGACAGGCTATACGGGAGACTCCCCCCACCCCGCCTGCCTTCGATCATCCTTGCTGGAACCATGCTGGCCGGAGACACGGAGCGCTCGCCTCGGCCCCCCCCAATCCACCGCGCGGTCGCCACGAGGCCAAGGCGTGCCGGAACCAGGAAGATCGGAGCGACCATTTTGGCAGGAAAGTCAGGGCTCTGCGGGAGACTCCAAGCATCTTCGATGCTGAATTGAGCCACTGAACCTGACAGACTGGGTCGTGTCCGGCGCAGGGTGGCAGGTGCAAGGCTTGGTGCTTTCTTGCCCGTGCGGAAGAATTGCTCTGGGGACGCAGCCGCTTGATTGTTTGGTGACCCAGCACCGCGGGTGCTGTTTTCCCGTTTGGTAGCGTAGGCAGATTGACCGCGTCCTGGGCGCCGGGCCAGTTCAACGAACGGATACCTATGCTCAGCGAAATCCATCCTCAGGCCGGTGCGATTGATATCGGCAGCCAGTCGCTGCACTTGGCTGTCCATCAGGGCCCACCCTGGTGCTGGGAACGCTAACCCACCAACGGGACCAGAGGGTCGAGTTCTTCCGGCACCACCGAGTGAAGACCGTGGCCAGGGAAGCCACCGGGGTCTATGGGCTGGCGCCCTAGCGGGGCTGCCGGCCGCCGGCTTCGAAGTCAGCGGGGTCAACGGGGCGGACGTGAAAAACCTGCCCGGACGCAAGAGCGACCTGGCCGATTGCCAGTGGCTGGCCCAACGGCACGCGCCCGGGCTCTTGCGCGGGGGCTTCGTGCCCTCGGCCGGCCGCCGGCGGCGGCGCGATTCCCGGCGGCGGCAGGACCACCTGGAAATGGGGGCGACGCACATCCTCCCTCTCCAGAAGGCGCTGGACCGGATGAATCTGAAGATTCACGAGGTCTCGAGTCAGCTCACCGGGGCCAGTGGCCTGCGGGGCGAGCGCGAGCCGGAGAAGCTGGTGGAGTTGTGCGATGCGCAAGTGCTCTGCAAGAAGCGCCAGCGGATGATTGGAGCGTTGCGTGGGCGCTATACCGAGGAGCAACTCTTTGCCCGGCGGCAAGCGCTGCCAGGTGGGGAGTTTTACCCGAAACAGATCCTGGGGGGCGATCGGCGCCGCGCCGCGGTGCTTAAGGATCTGCCGCGCGGCCTGCCGCCCCGCCCCCCGGCCCCCAACCCGGGCGGCGTTAGCGCGTCGGACCCGCCGCGGCTTGCGGCCCAGAAGGTCCACCCCAACGCGCCGCAGATCGAGCAGTTGCGAGCGCCATTGACGCGGTTGTGTGGCGGTCATGAACGTCAGCCGGTTGCCGACGTTAACCGAGTATTCGGGGCTGCAAATCGTGGCCGAGGTGGGCCCGGACCTGAGCCGATGGCCGACGCCCAAACATTTCACCGCCTGGCTGGGGCTGGCACCCGCCAGTCGGCCGAGGGGCCGGCGGCGGGGAACGGTCAAACGCTTTCGCGGTCGAGCCGGCCGCTTGTTTGGCGTGGCGGCTCGGAGTTTGGCCCGGAGCAAGCATCTGGCGCTGGGTGGCTTCTACCGGTGGGTGCGAGCGATGCGCGGCGGGCAGGTGGCCAACATCGCGGCAGCGCGCAAAGTCGCCGGATTATTCTATAGGGCCCTGCGTTATGGACTGGGCTACGGGGAACGCGGTCTGCAGAGTTACGAAGAGAAATACCGTCAGCAATCCATCCAGCGGCTGGCGGCCGCGGCCCGGAAACTCGAACTCCCACTCAACGTCTCAACCCTCCCAGCCTCCTCCGCCATGTCGCCCCCATAACCCCGCACGGTTCATTGGGAGTCACGCCCTACCGGCTTCCGGTAGGGCGGGCTGTTCTCAGCCCCCCGCAAAGCGCGGGTTCTTAACGGCGCGCACGGAGTGCCGCGCCCTACCCAGCACGCATCCGCTAGGGCGAGACTCCGTCGAGCCCGGCGATCCTGGCTGCGGGACAAGGTCGCAGCTTCTCTGCGACCTGACCGTCCGTCTGGTCGGCCATTCATCAACGTCAAATTCATGCGTCGGTGCCACGGCGATCTTGAACCACCACCACCCTTGCCACGCAGTTGTAACAATCGGGCGGTTGCGGGGCGGGGGGCGGGGGGATAGGCTCGTTGCGCTTTTGTAACGCCTTTTTCACCCATATGAAACCCGAACGACTCGCCCGACGCTGGGAGCGACGCCAGGCCGATTTGCTCGCGGTTCTCCGCACCCAGGTCCGTGCCGCCCGCGGCCAGGGCGAAGCCGAGGCCGTGCACCAACTCCGCGTCACGCTGCGCCGCCTGCGCCTGTCGCTGCGCCTGGCGAAGCCGGTCCTGGCCGAGGAACGCGCCAACCGCTTTCGCGCCTGGGCGGCCCGCATCTCCCGCGCAACCAGCCGCGTCCGCGACTTGGACATTGCCGTCGATTGGCTGCGCGGTGGCAACGCCAGTGCGGCCCTGGTGGCGGATTGCGAGGCCCGCCGCGCGCGGGTGTGGCGTCGGTGTCGGCGGAACCTCACGCCTCCGCCGCCCGGCCTGCTGCTCAAACTCGCCCGGCTCAGTGGCGGGCGACGGACCGACATGGCGATTGAGAAGCGACTGCGCAAACTGGAGTCGCGCGACGCGGAACAGTTGCGCCGGCAGGTGCCGCAGTTCTTCGAACTCAGTGAGGAAGACCGGCACGAGTTCCGGCGGACGGTGCGCTGGTGGCGGTATTTGCGGGAGCTGACACTGCCCCGCCGACGGCTGAAGAAGGATTCGACCTGGAAGTGTCTGTTGGCTGCGCAGGAGGTACTCGGCGAGATGCAGAATCTGGCGTTGGTCCAGGCTGACCTGGAAGAGTTGCCGCCCTCGACCGAGTTAACCGAGTTGAAGTCCATGCTGGTCCGGCAGCAGAAAGTCCAGGCGGAGACGGCCCGGCAGAGTCTGACCGGGCTGAAGAACGCGTTGAAGCGCGCGGTGAAGTGACGGTGCCGGCCCGCGGCTTAGTCGTCGTCCTCGTCCGCCTTCTGCGCCAAGACGAAAGCGGCCCGCACCGGCGCGGGCATGGGAGCGTCCGCGCCTTTCACTGAGCGCCAGATCACTTCGTTGAGGCGCAGGTCATCGGCCGCGTCTTCCCGGCTGAAGTCCATCTGGTCGGAGAGTCTGCGGCCCCAAGCCAGGTGGCCGTTCTTTTCCTTGAGATCCACGGTCACCGGCCGCGCGCGATACGGCCGCAGATTCGGTTTCGCCTGAAAGGCCGCGAACATCGGCCGGGCGGCGGCGTCGAACTGCGTCATCGGCCGCAACCCCAGGATGAGTTCCATCGTGCGCAACAGGCTGCACGTCGAGTACAGCGTGGAATCCACGGTGTCGCGCCGCACGTAAGGGCTGAGCACATAGGCGATCGTCCGGTGGGCATCGACGTGGTCGGAGCCGTTTTGGGCGTCGTCCTCGACGACGAAGATCGCGGTCTGTGCCCAGAACTTCGACCGCGACACCGCTTCAACCACGCGGCCGAGGGCGAGGTCGTTGTCCGCGACCATGGCGCGCGGCGTGAGCTTGCCGGTGGCGGTGCCGTACGTGTGGTCGTTGGGCAAACGAAGGATTTGCAGGCGTGGCAGGCCGCCTTCACGCTCGTAACGGTGGAGCTCGGCGATGAAGCGGTCCGCGCGTTTCGCGTCCGGGTAATCCAGATCCCACCCGTGAAACGCCGGATCGAAATGGCCCTGCAAAGCCGCGACCCGCGTGGTGGCGGGCGCGTCGATCGTCCGGCCGTTGTCCACGAATTCGCCGTAGCTGCGGTAGCTCACGCCCGCCGCGCGGGCACTGTCCCAAAGGTACCCGCTCACCGGCGTGGCCACGGGGAACTTGCCTTCGCTCGGGTACGGCACCTTGCCAAACCGGTTGTGGCCGTAATTGAGCGGCCAGGATTTTTCGACGAAATCGGTGGCGTACGCGGCCATGCTCCATTCGTGGCCGTCGGCGCTGACCTCGCTTTCGACGTAGAAGTTGTCGAGCAAGACGAACTCGCAAGCCAGCGCATGGTGGTTCGGCGTGACGCTCTCCGGGAACAGGCAAAGGCTGGGATCGCCGTTGCCTTCGGGCATGTCCCCCAGCATTTGGTCGTAAGTGCGGTTTTCTTTGAGGATGTAAAGGCAGTACTTGATCGGGCTGGGATCGCCCACCTGGGCAGGAATCGGGTGGCGGGCGCCGGGCTTGGTCAGGGGGGTCGCGGCTGGTGGCGGCGAGCAGGCGTAAGCTTGGGCGCTCCAGGCTTTCAGGCGGGTCTCGAATTGGTCCGCGCTGGGGAGGTCGATGAGGCTCAAGCGGCCCCGCAGGAGACCGCCGATGTATTCGCGCACCGACGCGGGAGGTTCCTCAGCGCCGGGCCGCGGCCCGTGGCGGTTTGATTTCGGCATGAGCCCCTTGCCGTTGGCCACCAACAACCGCTTGCCGTCCGGCGTGACGCGGACTGAAGTGGGATACCAGCCCACCGGAATAAAGCCGAGCGCCCGGCTCCGGCCCGGCGTGGACACGTCGAAGACGGCGACATTGTTGTTGCACGCGTTGGCCACGAACAGCCGAGTGCCGTCGGGCGTGAGCGCGAGGCTGTTGGGCGTGGAGCCGGGCGGCGACTGCGGGTGCAAGGCGGTGCTCAAGGTTTCGAGCACGCGGCCGTCGTCGGCGTCGAGCACGCTCACGGTGTTGCGATTGGCATTGGCCACGAAGAGCCGCCGGCCATCGGGGCTGAGGACCATCTCGTTCGGGTGCTCCTCGGTGCGCCACAGCGCGGTGACGGCGGAGGTGCGTAGATCCAGCACCGCCACTTGTGCCTTGGCCCAAAGGCTCACGTACAAACGCTGCCGGGCGGCGTCGAGGACGCAGGCATACGGGAACGGCGCGTCCGGCGACGCAGGATCCAGCGTGGCTTCCTGGCGCTTCGTGGCCGCGGCAAGGTCGGGCTGGATGGGCGGGGCGATCAGGTGTTCTGCGCCGGCTGGTGTTTCACCGAGCAATAAATCGCGGCTGGACGGGGTCGGTCCGAGCGTGACCTCGGAGCAGCATTGGCCCCAGACATTCGCGACCCAAAGCCGGGAGCCGTCGGCCGCCACCGCCAGGCCGCCGGGCACGCCACGTTCGGCAGTCGGGCGGAGCCGGATTTGACGGTGATCACTCAAGGTGCCGTCCTTGAAGGCGAAACTGTGAACCACCTCTTCGCCCGCGCCGCTGCAAAACAGCCGTTCACCCTTGGGATCGAAGGCCAGGCCGTAGAACGCTTCGTCGAGCGTGACGCGCGTGACGACCTTCGCCCGAGCGATGTCCACCACCACCACTTCGTGCGGGCCGTAGCCACAATGGAGCACCGCCGCAAACTCGCCGCCGGGGTGGATTGCCACCTGCACTGGGAAATCGCCCAGCGCCACCTGCCGGCCCGCCGGGCGCAGCGACCACTGGTTCGGCAGCAGGACGGAGCCGTCGGCGCGCTGGCCGGGCAGTTCGCGGGGGGCGCGGTTCGGGGTGGCAGCTTGGGTCAGGCTCGCGCAGATTGCGCCGAGCATGACGGATCGGAATTGGCGGAGGAAGCGCGACATGGCGTTGACCGGCTGTCTATGCCGGGGACCGCGCGAAACGTAAAGCGACAATTCCGTGACGGCGCGCGGTCAGGCGAGGAGAGAAGCTATTCAACCGCACGCTTCCGCCTCAGCGACGACCAACCAACCACGACCTCACGCCGCGGGCGCGTCGCCGGTCTGGGCCTCGGGACGATCCGGCGCGTTGCTGACGACCACGTCTGGCTCCGTCTCGCTGATGTCCTGATCGTCCTCGTCCGGCTCGTCCGGTTCGTGGAGCGCTTCTTCGACTTGGGGCAGCGTTCCATCCGCTTGCAGGCGCGGGTTCTTGGCCCGCTTGTTGCGCGGGAGGGGATTGACCATCACGCTCATGCCGCGGCCGACTACCTTGAGCTGCTCGATGGCCTGGCCGAACGGCGCCAGTTCCTTGACGAAGCGGCCCACGACTTCCACGCCGATTTCCTTGTGGCGCATCTCGCGTCCGCGGAACCGGAGCGTGAGCTTCACCTTCATGTCGTCGCAGAGAAAGTCCACGGCGCGAGCCTTCTTGACGCCGAAATCGTGCGGGTCGATCAGCGGGCGGAGCTGGATCTCTTTGACCCGGTTGGATTGCTGGTGCTTCTTCGATTCCTTCTCTTTCTTGGCGAGTTCGTACTGGTACTTGCCGAAGTCCACGATGCGACACACCGGGGGATTCGCGTTCGCGGCGACTTCCACCAAGTCCATGCCATGAGTACGGGCCAAGGCGATGGCTTCGCTCAATGGAATGATTCCCGCCTGGCGCCCATCGGCGGTGACCACGCGGACTTCGCGGGCGCGAATCTTACCATTGATGCGGACCGAAGGACCGACGGGGGCACGGGAAGAGTACGGGCGACTCAAAGCGCCCTCCCCGATGGCAGGTTATTCATGCTCTGACGTAACACTCGCAGACTGTCCAAAAGGCTCCGATGGGCGACTTATGCGATTCATGGCGCATCAATGCAAGCGAAAAAGTCCGCCCCAAAGCCCGGCTGCGCAAGCCCCACGCTACGGACGATCCCATGATGAGCCGATTACACGCGGGCTAGAACGTGGCACTGCCCGGCCTGCCTTCCACTCCAAGAGAGCAGGCGGGCCGGGAGACAAACCAGCCTGGCCGGCCCACGCCGGCCAGGCTGCGTTTCGGGCGAGTAGCGGAGGGCGGTTCAGTAGATGGCGATCTTGGCCTGCTCGGTGAACCCAGCCCGGTCGAGCTTGCCCGCGGCGAAGTCGTCCGCGTCGCTCTTCTTGACCCGGATCACGAGCGTGTTGCCGGGCGTCCCGGCATTGCCGGACTCGGCCGTGCTCACGGTGGCACCGCCGCCCTGGCCTTTCTGCACGATGTTGACTGTCCGGACCTCTTTGGCCGATCCCTCGCCGCTGGACACCGCCACCACGATTTGCTCGTCGGGCTTGAGGTGTCGAAGGTGGCTCGCGTTTTTCAAAGCGTCGATCAATTCACGCTTCAGGCGTTCCACGCGCTCGGGATCGTAAGGACGTTCACGTTTCGGAGGCGTGGGGAGCACCAAACCGTACCGGCGCATCATCTCCTCGTTCATACCGGTGCTGCGATTCCTGGCTGCGCCGCCGTAAAGTTCCTTCTTCGTTTGCTCCCAAGTCGTGTTCGCCGCCTTTTCGGCCTGCTTCTCCGGTTGGCTGACGGGTGCCGTCAACGGAAATGGGACCATCGCAGTGAACACCGCCCCGTAGCCTTCTAGGTAAAGCGCCCGAGGTTGGCGGCTGGTGGTAAACGAGGAGATTTTGATGCCGAGTGCAAACGGATCCTCCCGGTCATCGCCAGTCCGGCCAATCGCCTTGAAAAGGATGCGCGACATGATGTTGAGATCCTCCTGGGTTTCGCCGAGTCGCGCACCCTCCGGCTTGTCCGCGAAGATCACCAACGGGCTGGCCGTTGCTTTGGACCCTAAACCCGTCATGGCGCCGACCATCCCGCCCATTTCGCCGCCCATTCCAGCGCCGAATCCGCCTATTCCACCGCCCGCGCCGAAGACATCTTCCGGCGGCTCGGGCGGTTCGGGAATTTCCGCAACGCCGAAGCCACCCCCTCCCACGCCGGCGACACCCGTCGATTGGGCGAGTTGCACCGCCTGCTGTGCCTGGGCCAGTTGCTTCTGAACCTCCACGTTCACCTTGTCCAACTGGGTCCGCACGATGTCATTGGCAGCGGCGACAGCATCGGCGGCAATCTGGCTGGCGTCCGGCACCGGGGGTGGCTCATTCGGCGCCGCCGGCGGTGGCGGCGGGTTTTGAGCGATGATAACGACCTGACCGGCCAAGGCGGCGGCCAGCGCACTGAGGATGAGTTGTTTCGTCTTCATTTCGGTTTCTCCTGCGTTTGGATTTAACGGGGCAACCCGCCGTCGCCCGCGGTGGCGGGCGGAGTGTTGCCGGCAAGTTGCGTAAGCTGTTCCTGGGTGGTGCCAATGGCGGCTTGCGCCACCACGGCGACGGTTTCGAGGTCGCGGCGCAAGGTGGCGTAATCGGTGCGGCGTTGCAGGTCGGCGCGCTGATACGCCGCCCGTATCGCTTCCTGGTCATCGGCCCGCGTCGCGGCCCAAGCCTGGGCAAGCTCGACCAGCTTGGCATCCGTGCGCTGGTCCGAACTGTTGATGGCGGCGGCGAGTTCGGCCTGCAACTCCTGCCGCAATTCCTGCTTCAGTGCCGGCGCCATCGCGGCGCGAAGCTGCGGCGGGGCCGGGAGCGAAAGCCGTCCGCCCACCCAGCCGAGGCCAAGGACGGCGACGGCCGCCACGGCCCAACGGGCCGCGCGCGGGAAGATTTCGACCCGGCGTGCCGACGCCTGCAGTTTCCAGGCGTCCAGCGCTCCCTGCGTTTCCCGCCAAGTGCTCAACTGGCGCTGGCAGGCGGGGCAGGCGCGGACGTGGTCATCCACTTCCGCGCGCGCATTCGGCGGCAGTTCGCCGTAAAGGTAGTCGGCCCAGGTTTCGGGCGCGGGATGGGTTTGAGGATGGGTCGGATTCATAGCGTGAGATTCTCGGTGGGCCGCGCGCGGCGGTTCGGCGGCGGCGCGATTTTCAGGTCCAGCGCCCGGCGGAGCAGCCGGGCCATTTCGCTGAGCGCCTCGGTCATGCGGGTTTTCACCGTGCCTTCCGGCAAGCCGAGGACATCGGCGATTTCGCGGAACTTGAGGCTTTCGTAATGCCGGAGCACCAGGACGCTGCGGTAATGCTCGGGCAGAACGCTCAAGGCGGTCCGCACCGCGTCATTGGTCTCGCGGCGGGTGGTTTCCTCGGCCGGCGACGGCGTGTCGGCGCTGAACTCGTCAAAGCCGGTGTGCTCGCCGTCGGTCGGCTGATCCAGCAGGGTCTCGCGCCAGTTCCGCGGGCGGCGCAGTTCGCTGTAAGTGTGGTTCAGCGTCACGCGCCACAGGTAGGTGGAAAACTTCGCGCCGTGCTGGAACGAGTCGCGGTGCGCAAAGATCCGCGCAAAAACTTCCTGCGCGAGGTCTTGCGCGCGGTGTTCATCGCCGGTCAACCGGGCGCAGAGTCGCTGGATCGGCGCTTCCCAGCGGCGGACAAGGTCCGCGAAAGCCGCGTGATCGCCGCCAGCCTGGACGCGCCACATGAGTTGCTCGTCCGTGGGCGCAAAGAGCGATTTGAGGCTTTGGAAGGCGGAGGCGCTCATGCGTTTCGGAGGCGGCGAGGCGGGCGCGCGGGCGGCGTGTCCGGGCCGGGCGGCCGGGCGGGCGAACGTTGTTGTGCGGGGCGCGTTTTCACCGATTCACCGGGTTATACGCGGCCAAGGAACGTTTCGTTTGCACTTTTCTGCAACTTTCGTCTTTCGGGCCGGGTTCTGCCGGTGACAATGAACTCGAATTAGACGGGCAGCCGAACGAACCACCGGGCGGATGAGTGATCCCCTCCAATTCGAGGCGTTCATGCGGAATTACCAGAACATGGTATTCACGACCGCTTTTCGCCTGTTGGGGAGCCAAGCCGAGGCCGAGGACATCGTCCAGGAGGTGTTCTTGAAGGCCTACGAGCGGTTCGAGGAACTGAACGGCAGCCCCACGGTCGGCGGCTGGCTCAAAACGGTGGCGCGCAACCTGGCGCTGAACCACCTCACCCGATACCGCAACCGCTGGCGATTTTTCTCCGAGTACGAGAAGGAGGCCGGGAACGAGGCGGAAACCTTCGCTGACCGCCTGCCCGCGCCGGACACCCACCAGCAAAGCGTCGATACCGCCGATCAGCGGGAGATCCTCGAGGCGGCGCTCCAGGCGTTGCCGGATTCCCAGCGCGTCCCGCTGGTGCTCTTCCACTTCGAGAACCTCAATTACGAGGAGATCGCCGCCTGGCTCAAAGTCTCGCTCGGCAAAGTGAAAACCGACATCCACCGCGGCCGCGAGGCGCTGCGGCGCAAGCTCTCGCTGAACCCGGAGGTCGCCGTCGCCTGAATCCCAGCGCCTGCCCACCTACCCAAGCCATGAACTCCAACTTTCACTTGCTGGCCTTCGCAAATGTCAGCGCGGCCCAGGAGCCGCCGCAGAATCCCGCAACTTCCTGCACCGGCGCCGTGTCCTCCAATCCGTAAGCCAACCATGAATCCGCGTCCCACCAATCCGAACGACAACTGGGAAACCGCGCTGGACCGGCAGCTCAAGTCTCTGCCCGACCGGCCGGCCCCTTCTGCGTTACTGCCGCGGGTGCTCGCCGTTATCGAGGCGCGGGCCCGACGGCCGTGGTATCGCCAGACCTGGGTGGTCTGGCCGCGGTGGGCGCAGGCGCTCTCGCTGGCCACGGTGTCGTTCGTGCTCGGCGCGCTGACGTTTGCCTTGCTGCACGCCGGCGAAGTCGCGTCCACCGGCCTGGTGGGCGAGCAACTCAACGTGTGGCTGGCACCCATCAAGGCGCTGTGGAGCGCGGGCGAGGCGATGGTTTCCGCGGCGGAAATATTGCTGCACAAGGTGGGGCTGGGGGTGTGGTTGGGCGTCGGTGCCCTCTGCGCCGCGATGTACGCGGTCTGCATTGGCTTGGGCACGCTGCTTTGTCGGATTGCCTGCAAAAAATAACGGAGGAAGGCGTATGACACGAAAATCCTTTAGGGGCCACGGCTGGACCTGGCTGACCGCAGCGGCGCTCGCAATCGCCGCCGGGTTGCCGCCCAAGACAGCGGCGCAAGTGCAAGGCACTTCGCCGGCCGAGCCGGTCGCTCCGGCGCAACCGGCGGCCACGGCCTCGTCGGTTTTCAGCGAAGATCGGCCGCGTTCGATCGGCGAACTGGTCAACATCTTCAGCTCTTCCGAACTGAGAGCGGACCGGCGGGCCGAGATGGTGGTGACGGTTTTCGGGCACGCACAGATCGACGGGCCCGTGGACGACCAGTGCGTGACGGTGTTCGGCAACGCCCGGGTCAACGGCGAGATCGGCGACCAGTGCGTCACCGTGTTCGGCGATCTGGATCTGAACAGCGAGGTGCATGGCCAGGTGGTGGTCGTGGGCGGCCAGGCACGCCTGGGTCCGAAAGCAGTGGTGCACGGCGAATGCATCGTGGTCGGCGGCAAGTTGACCAAGGATCCCGACGCGCAGTTGCTGAGCCAGAAGATCGAAATCGGCGGGTTCCTGCCGTCCTTCGGCGCGTGGTTCACGAAAGGCCTCTTCCTCGCCCGCCCGCTGCCGCCCTCGGTGGATTGGGTGTGGATCATCGTGGGCCTGCATTTTCTGGCTTATCTGCTCCTCGCCGCGCTGATTCCGCGGCCGGTCGAAGCTTGCGAGCGCACGCTGGAGAGCCAGGCACTGCAGGCCTTCGGCGTGGGCCTGCTCGGGCTGATCTTGAGCGCGCCGCTCTCGTTCGTCTTGATGGCGTCGGGCGTGGGGCTGCTGATCCTGCCGTTTCTGTGGCTGGCGTGCGTGGTGGCCTTGTTCACTGGCAAAGCGGCAATGTTTCAGTGGATGGGGCGGAGCATCTGCCGCCGACTCAACACGGCCGGGACGTGCCCGCCGTTGCTCGGTTTCCTCGTCGGCTTTGCGCTGATCACGGTGCTCTACATGGTGCCGCTGCTGGGGCTGGTGATCTGGGGACTGAGCATCCCGCTCGGTTTCGGCGCGGCCTTGATGGCGTTGATCGAAACGATCAAGGCCAGCCGCGCCACGAAGCCGTCTCCGCCCGTACCGATTCCGGTGCCGACCGTGGAACCGCCCGCACCGGCTCCCTCAGCGGCTCCCGCGGTTGCTCCCGCGACAGTGCCTGCGGTGGGCGCCACGCCGGAATCCGCGAGCAGCTTCTCGCCCGCGCCGGCGAGTGTCACATCCCCCACCGGCACGGCTCTGGCGATGACCATGCCAGTGCCCGGCCCGGGCAGCTCTGCCACTCCTCCCGCGTTCACGACCCCGCCGGTCAGCGCGCGAGCCTCCGCGGAATGCGCGGCGCTGCCGCGCGCCGGGTTCTGGATTCGCTTCGCGGCGATGGCGCTCGACTTGGTCCTGCTTGGCTGGGTGTTCACGGCCGTGCCCAATCCGCTCTTCATCTTTCTGCTGATCGCCTACCACGTCGCGTTGTGGACCTGGAAGGGCACGACCATCGGCGGCATCGTTTGCGGCCTCAAGGTGGTGCGCGTGGACGGCCGTGACGTGGATTTCACCGTGGCCTTGGTGCGGTCGCTCGGGGCGGTATTCTCGGTCCTCGCTCTGGGTCTCGGGTTTTTCTGGGCGGGCTGGACGGCGGAACGCCAGAGCTGGCACGACAAGATTGCCGGCACGGTGATCGTGAAGGTGCCGAAAGGCATGTCGCTGATCTGAACGGGCTGGGGAAGTGGGGGAAACCGGTGCGTTTCGCGGGCGGCGGCTCAGCAGCCGCCGTTTTTGCTGACCGAAAAGAGGTTGAGCGCGTCCGGCTCGGGGAGTCCCGCCTGGAGGCGATGCGGCGGAAACCGCGCGCAGACGAGATTCCGAACCGGGGGGAGTATCCTGATTTGGTGGCGGCGGTGTTGCCGCACCGCCTTGCGCCGCCGCGGCGCTGATCGAGAAACGCACCCGCGCCACTTACCTCTCTGCGGAATCCTACGGCGCCTACTTCCTCGAGGCGCGACTTCGCAAGGCCGGCGTCAACTTCGGCGACATGCGGTTGATGCAGCCGGACATCCCTCCTGGGAAACGCTGTACGACACGACGTTTTACCAGATGAAAGGCGGCGGCGCGGGCTTCGTGCCCGAAGGCCGGTACCAACTCGGCGAGTTCGACCGGGCGGTCGAGCGCTTCACGGGCCAGCCGCGGCGCCACACCGCGCGGGAATTGCTGGCTTACCATTACGCCTTCCTGCGCGGCGGCGCGCGGCCTTTTGGCAAGCACTGGGGCACCGCCATCTACGGTCAGTGCGACACGAACATCGCTCCGCAAGCCGATCGGGAAATGATTTGCCGCGTCCCGCGGAGACCAACTACTCTGCCAGTCAATGGATTGCCTTCGCGGGGGGCGAACGAATACGCCCCGCACACCGGCCGTCCAGTACGAAACGCGGGGGGCGAGTTGAACTTTGGCAGCTCACGGCCGATTCGGTCGGCGCGAGCTTCCAAATTCCAACCCGCCTGCCAGCCCTCGGCCAGACCGGCCAGACCGCCAGCGATTCCGGCGGCAGGATCGTCGGCGCCGAGGGCGGTTGTCCACCCGCTCAACGAACGGCTCGTTCATGCTCGAATGGAACATTCAGTCGCGCGCCCACGCCTGCCAGGGGTGCGGTCGCGACTTCAAGAACCGCGAAACGCTGCACACCGTGCTGTTCGACGAACGGCAGGCGTACCACCGCCAGGACGTATGCGAAGCCTGCTGGCAGGCCCAGTACGGCGAAGGCGCGAACCACCGCCGGGGTTTTGTCTCGCACTGGCAAAGCACGTACGAGCCGCCGCCCGCCACGCCGCCCGACCCGATCCAGAAGGAAACCGCCGAGACGCTGTTGCGGAAGCTGCTCGAGAACCACGAGCCGCAACACGCCGGCGCGGTATTCGTCCTCGCCGTGATGCTCGAACGCAAACGGCTCCTGAAGGTCAAGGCACAGGCGGTCGAGTCGGGTCGGCGCATGCTCATTTACGAACATGTCCGGAGCGGCGACGTGTTCACCATTCCCGATCCGGACCTGCAGCTCGACCAGTTGGAGTCCGTTCAGCGCGACGTGGCCCATTTGCTGGAACACGGCCTGCAACCCGCCGCGGTGCCGGCCGAGGCTTCGGCGGCATCACCGGCCACGACCGAACCGGCAGACGCAGCGCCCCCGCCCCCGCCGGCGGCGGGCGCCGAAAACCTCGCCCCGGCCAGCCCGGCTGCGGCCGGCGAATCTCCAAGCTGAGCTGGCGTGAACGAGCTCGAACAATTACAGACGGCGCTGGGGTGGCGCTTTGCCGACGCGCACTTGCTCCGGCTCGCGCTCACGCACCCGTCGGTCGCGCACGAACACGCCGCGAAGCTCCAGCACAATCAGCGGCTCGAGTTCCTGGGTGACTCGGTGCTGGAGCTGGTGCTGACGAGCGAGCTTTATCGGCGCTTTCCCGCGCTGGGCGAAGGTGCGCTCACCAAGGCCCGCGCCCGGCTGGTGAACCGGCGTTCGCTTGCGGATCGCGCCCAGCGGCTCGATTTGGGGCGCTACCTTGTGTTGAGTCGCGGCGAGGAACTGCACGGCGGGCGCGAACGCTCTTCGACCCTGGCCGACGCGTTCGAGGCGTTGCTGGGCGCGATCTTTCTCGACCAGGGCTTCGAGGCGGCGCGTGCCTTTGTCATCGAACAGTTCGCGACCGAACTCGGCGAGAGTCCGGGCCTGTCCGACTTCGAGAATCCCAAGGGCGAGCTCCAGGAACGTCTCCAGGCCAGGTCCGCGCACCCCCCGCAGTACCGCGTCGAAAACGCCACCGGCCCGGACCACGACCGGATGTTCGAGTGCGGCGTTTATCACGAAGGGGTCGAACTTGGGCGTGGCCGCGACAAGAGCAAGAAGGCCGCTGAAGCCCAGGCCGCCCTGGACGCGCTGCGGCGACTCGACCAATCCGCCCAGACCGCCGCGAAGGCGTGACGGACCTCCCCGGGCGGGCCGGAATCCGCGCCATGCTGTGGATACTGCGCCCGATTCGCTTGTGGCGGGCGGCTACTTCGGATCGCCCGCCATCACCCACGCCTCGTTGAAGTGGGCGTGTTTGATCGACTTCGCCGCCGGATCGCCATCCACGTCTTTCGGGAGGCTGCGCCGGTTCAGGTGGAAACTGTAGCTGGCCTGGAGCGAGCCGTCCCTGGCCTGGATGATCGAGGGATAGTGGTACGCCCCCGCTTCGGGGCCGGGAGGATCCTTTTCGAGGTGTCGCCGCCATTTCCACGTCCGGCCTTCATCGTCGGATATCTGCACCAGCAGGCTGTTCCGGCCGCGCTCGGTGTCGTTGCTGATGAGCACCCAGTGGCCGTTGCGAAGCTGGTTGATTTCGGCGCCCGAGCCAGGGTTCGGCAAATCCGTGTCAGTCACCGCACTCCAGGTTTCGCCGCGGTCGCGCGACTCGGCCTGCTGGAGGCGCTGCGGCGGCGGGCCGTTGTCGCGCATGAGAGTGTAGAGCGACCCGTCACGCCGCTTCACGATGCTGGGCTGAATGTTGCCCGCGCCAATCAACGGCGCGCTCGTATGCCATGTCTGGCCCCAATCGTCCGAGATCGCCATCAACGAGAAGCTGAAGCCATCGTGGTAAAGCGGCACGATCAGTCGCTGGCCGGCCAAAACGAACGGGTGCGCGCGCGTCATCCAGCCCAGGCGACGATAGAGCTTGTCCGTGGCGTGCCGGCGCATCGCGTTGAGGAAATCGTCCGCCTCGCGCTGCGTGCGTTCCGGCAGTTTGAGCGCCGTCACCCTGGCCTCGAGTTCAGGCAGGCGTTTGTTCACTTCGGCCTCGAATTCGGGGCCGGGCTTGACGTGCAAAACCTCGCTCGTCTCCCAGCGCGGCGGGCCGTCGCGGTCGTAGTCGTGGCTGATGCGGTATTTGAGCAGCGCGCTCTCCCAGGTGTTCGCCATGATAGTCGTGTGGAAGAGCCAGAGCCGGCCTTGCGGATCGATGAACATGCAGGGATTGCCGTCCGGAAACGCCGGCGCGTCCGCCAGCACGAAAGTTTTCGACCACGTCCGCTGACCGCGGCGCTGCCGGGCACCCATGATCTGGACGTCGTCAGCCGTGCGCTCGCCGGTGCCCCGAAACCAGCACACCAGCAAGTCGCCCTTCGGCGTCTCGACGATGCACGAGGCGTGGTTGTGAAGGACCTCGAGGGGGAAGATCAACTCGGATTCCAGAAACGGCTGCTCCGGTTCCGCCGCGGCGCAAGTACCGATGGCGACAAACCACAACGCGGTCGCGAGACTCACAACGTAATTGGACATGGCGGCAATTAACGTTCCTGCCCCGCGAAAGTAAAGTCGCGAGCGCCCGGCTGGCACGGAGACCAGGGCGGCGCTAAAGTCCGGCCATTGAAGGGAGAACCATGCCAGCAGCCCTGAAACCCGAAACCCGAAACCCGAGTTCCGAGCTCCGAGAATGGCTTGCTCCGCGGGGCGGCTACCCCGCTGGGGGGAGCGGTGGAATCGGGACTTCGGACTTCGGACCTCGAATTTCTTTCGGCATTCGGTCTTCGGATTTCGGATTTGGGATGGATCGAAACGACTTTGGAGCGCCCAACGCGGCGGGGTAGCACCTCCGCCGATCGTCGGCAGGGATCCACCGCTGGACCAGAGCTGGAGGTTTCTGCATAGTCACTTGGACATGAACGGCTTGAGTATCAGCTTCAGTTCCTGGAGAGCCGCCGTTTTTGCATTCGGTTCTTGTCAAGCTTGACCCCGCAGATTACGAATTCCTGATCATGAAAGTTGAATTCTACGGACACGTCCGCCAGTACCACAACATCCAGGCGGAGATTGATGCCAACATCAAAAAGGTACTCGAGAGCGGGAACTACGTTCAGGGCCCGATGCTCAAGCAGTTCGAGGCCGAGTTCGCCGCCTATTCCGGCACCAAATACGCCATCGGCGTCGCCAACGGCACCGACGCCATCTGGCTCGCTCTGATGGCGCTGGGCGTCGGTCCCGGAGACGAAGTCATCACCCACCCAAACACCTTCTTCGCCACCGCCGAGGCCATCTGGATCGCCGGAGCGACGGCGGTGTTCGTGGACTGCTGCCCAAAGACCAAGTGCATCTGCCCCGAGAAGATCGAGGCCGCCATCACGCCCCGAACCAAGGCGATCATCCCGGTGCACCTGTACGGTCAATGTGCCGACATGGTCGCGATCAAGAAGATTGCCGACAAACACGGACTCAAGGTCATCGAAGACAACGCCCAAGGCATCGGCGCGCACGGCCCGAACTTCAAAATCGGCCAGCTCAGCGACGCGGCCACGACCAGCTTCATCATCCAGAAAAACCTCGGCACCTTCGGCGACAGCGGCGCGCTGGTGACGAACAGTGCCGAGATCGACGCCAAGGTGCGCAAGCTCCGCAACCACGGGTCGAACGCGCGGAACGTCCACAGCTACGGCTTCAACAGCCGCCTCGACGACCTGCACGCGGGTGTGCTCAGCGCCAAACTTAAGCACATCGACGCCTGGAACGACCAGCGCCGCCAGTGGGCCGCGCGCTACACGGCCGGACTCGTCGGCTGCAAAACGTTCGATCTGCCGGTCGCGCTGCCCGATTATCGCCACGTGTATCACCTTTACGTGATCGAGACCAAGAAGCCCGAGTGGCGGGACGCATTGGTCAAGCATCTCAACGACGCGGGTGTCGATGCCAAGACGCATTACTCGATCGCGATCCACCAACAGGCCGGCTATCCGTGGGGCAAAGGCGCTCGCATCGTTGGCGCCGTGCCGAACGCCGAGGCCAACGCCGCGTGCTGCATCAGCCTGCCGATGTTCCCGGAACTCACCGCCGAGGAAGTGGACTTCGTCATCGCCAAAGTGAAGGAGTGGGATGCGAAGTACGCGTCGCAGGCCCCGGCCGGCAAAGGACCGGCGCAGAGCGGGGCGGCGTGTGGGTGCTGCCGTTGAACCTGCCTCGTTGCAAAGGACCGCGAGGAGCCACGGCCGAGCAGGTCTGGCTCCTTTCGTCCTTCTGGGGTCGTGGGCTGCCCGGGGGGCCTGCGCCCGCAACGAACGCCGCTTGGGCCGGAATCCGATGCGTGAAACGCAACGCAAGGCTGTCGGACTGCCAGCAGATCGCCGGGGAGCCATTCGGGCACGCGGAGTTGAGCATTCCGACATGGAGCCCCAGACTTCACACGAAATCGCCTGGCGTGCTAACTTGGTCGCTGTGAAGATCGTCAGTCAGGAATTGCTTGGTGAAGCGACCCGCCGCCTCTCCGAAGAATTTCACCCCGAGGAAATCTGGCTGTTCGGTTCGCACGCCTGGGGCACGCCGCATGAGGACAGCGACGTAGATCTGATGGTGATCGTGCCGCGAAGCGACGAACGTGCGATCCGAAGAATGCAGCGGGCGCACCATTGCCTGCAGGGTATCGGATTTCCGAAAGACGTGCTGGTTCCAACTCGCGCCGACGTGGACCGTTACAAGCACCTGCGCGCCTCCCTCTATCACCAGGTTCTCAACCGGGGTCGCAAACTCTATGGATGACGCGACACGGGAACTGGTGCGCGACTGGCTGATCCGCGCCAGCCATGATTTGGGAGCTGCCCGCGCCTTGGCAGCGATGGAAGAACCACTTCTCGACGTGGCGATCTACCACTGCCAGCAAGCGGCAGAGAAGGCGGTGAAAGGCTGGCTGCAATCGCAAGACCGTCCCTTTCCCAAGACGCACGACGTGGAGGACTTGGTGGGCGAAGCCGCCAAGTTGGACGCCGGCTTTGGCCGACACGCGAATGCAGCGGCCGTCTTGACGCCATACGTCTCGGCTTTTCGCTACCCCGGAGGCCCGCACGAACCAATGCCCTCCCGCGAAGAATTCGACGAGGCCGTCCGGCACGCCCAGGCCATCTACGATTTCGTGCTGGAGAGGTTGCCAGCGGAGGCATGCCCATGACGAGCCGCGCACAAATCGACCGTGCCCAGACGGAGCAGAAACCCAGTGCCGCCGCTTGCCAAATTCCCAGGAAGAGCCGGCAAGGCGCGAAGTCGGGAGTGGAGGCGGTGGCTGACGAGGTGAAGCAAAAATGAGCGGCGCAACTTCAGGGTGTGCGGCGACTGCGGGTTTTGAAGACCTCTGCGCCGCCGTCTTGCGCGAAGTTACTCTGGTATTCCGAAGCCCTAAGGCCCCGAAAAAGAGCGACGAGGAAGTCCGTAGTGCGGTTCAACTCCTGTTCTGGCTTCTCGACCACCAGGTGGAAGATCGCTCGCTTGATGAAATAGGCTCCGAAATCAAAAGCGGGCTGGGTCGCTGGTTTTCTTCCAAAGAGTTGGTGCTGTCGGCAGAACTCTACGAGCAATTCGTCAAGTTCCTTTTGAAGACGATAAACCTGGCGGAGTTCAATCGCGTTGAAGCTGAGGCTGGCGGCAGACCTTCGGCGGCAAAGGTCAGCAAGGCACTGGGCGTCTTTACAAACCGTGAGCTTTCCGAGTTCGAGTCCTGCAAATGGGACGAGTTTCCGCCGCCGAATGTGGTGGGGAAACCTGATTTCCTTGAACACCGAGCGCGAGTGTACGTTTACCGGAACTTGCGTGCCCATTCCTCCGCGCAATTCAGAGAGTCGGAGAAGGTACAGGTCGTGGAGAGTTTCTGCGTTTTCCTAATCTGGACGGTGATGAAGTTCGGTGGGCAGATTCGCTCAGCGCTCATCAGGGCGAGATTTTTCGAGTACCTCCACAGGATCCGTAACGACGAGAACTTCGCGCCCATCGCGAGAACGTGCGTCGAACTGAGCGCCCGATTTTGTTCACCGGAGGAGTATCGGATTTCAAATCCGCTCCTGCCGTTGGCGGAGGCGCCGTCTGGTGGCGAGGAGGTCGAGGTATCCAAGCTGCCGGAGACCAATCGCGTCACCGTGATCGAGGCTGAAGCGGGCGCTGGGAAGACAACGATGCTGCAGTTCCTTGCTTGGCGAGAAGCCGGGCGCTTGCTGGATGATACTTGCCAGGACGTGCGGGTGCCTGTGTTTGTCGGATTCCGACATCTCAACCACTGCCGCCAAACGATTGCGTCTGCGGTCGAGCAGAACTTGGCATCCGTCCCACCTGTAACCGTGCCGTGGGACCGCGTGTTACTGCTGGTTGATGGCCTAAACGAAGTGGGGGCTGAAGTTCGGTCGTCGTTCACGGACGAGATAAAGGACCTTCTGCGTCACCACCGGCAACTCCGTGTTGTCGTGACCGGCCGCCTCAATTCCTTTCGGGGCGAGTTCCCCGCGGCGGCAATCGTGCAACTGCAGCCGCTGAACGATCGACGGCTCCTCGAGTTGTTCCAGAAGGTCTTGCAGGACAAATCGAAGGTTGTGACCGCATTGGCGTCAGTCCTCCAGACTCCGGGCTTGTCTGCCTTGGGAAGAGTCCCATTCTACACTGCTAAACTCGCCAGCCTTGCCCAAAGCGGAAGCTCGGCGGCCTTGACAAGCCAAGCAGCCATCGTCCGCCGCTGCGTTCGCGACTTCGTCAATCGCGAGGAAGCACAGGCATCCGCCGGTGTGATCCGAACCGATTGTGAAACGAAGGAACTGATTTTGGCCCGTCTGGCGTTCGATACCAAGCATGCCGGCGAGGGCGAATTCTCCCGAATGCGGGCGCGCACAATTATTGCCGATGCAATGAGGCGGCCAGCGACAAGCCTTGAGGTTGGGAATTTCCTTTCTGAAGCCGCCGACAATCACTTCCTCCAGCAAGCTGGGAACGAATCCCTTAAATTCACGCACGACCTCTACCATGACTACTTCGCTGCTCGCAGGCTGGACGCAGACGAGAGATCGCAGAAGGGGCAAGGCGTCAAGCATGCCCTTGATCGCTTCGCCGAAGAGCATTGGCAGGAGTGCATCCGGTTGTTCGCTGGCCTGAGTGGCGCCAGCCGTACGCTGGCTGAGTGCGGAGCCGAAACCAATCCCTTGCTGGCGTGGGTGCTGGTGAATGACGCGAACTTGGTCGATGTCGGCTTGAATCAAACAATCGCCCTCGCGGCCTATTCCGTCTTTGAAGGCGACCTCCGCAAAAAGGGGAGAGCGGGCCTTGCGGGAGCCTGCCTGCTCGTCCTCACGGCCTTGGGCCGGGCCGACCTAGTCGAACAGGCAGTCATCAGGCAACGAAAGATTCTAGAACCGTCGGAATTGTGGAAGCTGTCTGGAAACGAGAGAAATGCGGAAGAAAAGAGGATTCAAGAAGCGATGCTCCCCCTTGGCTACGGCCTGATTTCCGTTCTACGGTTAGGGACCAATGAGCAGCGGGCGGGGCAGGAGGGCCGGTACTGTGAAGCAAGCCGTGCGGCAATTCGAGGGCTCAAGCAAATCAAGGCTGGACGAATCTTGACGACCATTCTCGCGTCATGGACAGGAAAGACCTTCGCCCCCATGTCGTTGGCGCCCGGAGCGATTCTTAAGGGCATCATCGAGGTTGGCGTGGACGAGGTGCTGGACCAGGAAGATACTTCTCTGAACGGGGTGTTGGCTCGGTGGCTGGCACGGGCATCGGAGGCGGGCTTCTCAGAAGCCTGGCCAGCCTACGGACGGGTGCTGGCGACCTACCCAGGCGAGACGCCAGGGGTGAACCGCGATGTTAGCGAAGCCGCGAAATGGCTTCGGAAGTCGCACGAAAGCGGGGACGCGAAGGGGAGCCTGCAACTCGCCCTTCTGCTGATTGAAGAACCGCAATTGGCCACTATTGGTGGCGAAGGTGAGCGCCTGCTCAGGACTTTGGTGCAGACCATTGATGACGCCAAGTTTCAACTCGGAATCCGTTTGCTCAAGGGTGACGGTTTGCCTCGCCGCGAAACTGAGGGCCTGGAGTTTCTTCTGGAATTGGCTGAGTCGGGGCATGAACAGTCGCATCAGGAGATCGGCATCTTGTGGCTGGAGTGGTACGTGACAATACCGACGCCTGGGTTCGTTCCACCGGGATGGGTAATGCCACTGATGGACCGGCTCAAAGGACTCATTTCGCGAAAAAATTCGGAACATGATTAACGCGACGGGCTCCGGCAGAACGGCGCACGGGTCGAGCACCATCAGGTGTCGCCGCTGTGTCGTCGAAGCCGCCCGCGCTCGGCGCGTCGCTCGCGGCATCTGGGGCAAGAACGGCTGGGTTGCCGCGTGTTCTGTGGCTTGCATCAATCGGGCCCGATCTTTCTGAATCGATTGCAGAGTGTCTGTTGGAGAATTCCTAGGTAAACCAAAACTGACTGATAGCGATAATCATGAGCCAATACACCGTCCTCGTCGTCGGCATGGGCAAGCGCGGCATGCACCACGCCGCAGCCTTCAATGCCAATCCCAAATTCAAAGTCGCCGGCATCTGCGATATCGACCCCGCCCGGCTCGACGCCGCCGCGGCGAAACTCGGCGGTCCTAGGACGGGTACGGATGCCGCGGCGCTGGCGCAGGAGTTGAAGCCGGACGTCTTCTGCTTCTGCACCCTGCCGCATCTGCGGACGCCGCTGGTCCAGGCGGCCATTGCCGGGGGCGCGAAGTTGATCGCCTTCGAGAAGCCGGTCGCCCTGACCAGCGCGGAAATGCTCCGCGTTCGCGACCTGATCCGAAAAGCCGGCGTGAAGGTCGTGGTCAGCCACCAGCACCGGTACGGGAAGCATTATCAGAAGGTGAAGGAGATCATTGCCAGCGGCGCGCTCGGCCGGGTCCACACCGTTTATGGCAGCGCGCTGGGCTGGATGACGCACATGCTCTCGCACCTGATCGACTACACTTGCTGGTTCAATGACTACTCGCCTGGCGTCTGGGCGATGGGGCAGGCGGCGGGCCGAGCCAAGCTGGCCGACAACCATCCGTCGCCGGACTACATCGGCGGTTTTGTGCAGTTCGCCAACGGCGTGCGCGGCATCTACGAATGCGGCGCGGGTGCGCCCGACCAGCCGGATGTGGCACGCTGGTGGGGCCGGAATCGCATGGGGGCGCAGGGCACCGAAGGCTTCGCCGAGGTCCTTACCACCGGCGGTTGGCGCGCGGTGACCAAGACCGGCGGTTACCAAAGCGGCGAAGGCTTGATGGCCTATGACTCCGACATGCCGCCTTACATCCAGGAGATGGCGGACTGGCTGGACGACGACCAGAAAGTCCATCCGTGCAACCTGGAGCACGCCTGCCTGGGCGCGGAGATCATGCTGGCGCTGCAACGCTCCGCTGCGGAAGGCGGCCAGGTCGCCCTGCCGCTAACCACCGCTGCGGACGAACAAGCGCTGCTCAAGGCAAAGCTCGCGGACAAGCCCGTGCTGGTTTCCTGCGAGCAGAATAAAAAGGAGTTCGGACTGGTCTGAGTCTGGCGATCGCTTTCGGTTTAAGTTTTCCGATCTTGTCTGGCGGGCAACCACCGGCCAAGGCAGCGCGATCAAGCCCGGCATCCACGCCGTTTCTTGCTGTCGCCGCCCGCGTGGGCGTGGTTAGCATCGGGGCGTGGAAGTCATTATTCGACCAACGGCCGAAGCGGCGTCGGATTTGGTTGCCCGGATCATCGCCCGTGATTTGCGCGCCAACCCGCATCTTGTCCTGGGCCTGGCGACCGGCCGCACGATGGAGGCGGTGTACGCCCAATTGGTGGGGCTCCACCGCACCGAGGGACTGGACTTCTCGCTGTGTTCCACCTTCAACCTCGACGAATACGTCGGTCTGCCGCCGGCCGATCCGCACTCGTATCGCCACTACATGAATCGGCACCTGTTTAATCAGGTGAACATTGACCTGCGAAACACCCATCTGCCCGATGGCATGGCCGCGGACCTCGACGCGGAGTGCGTACGTTACGAGGAGTTGATCAAGCGCTTCAACGGCATCGATCTCCAGTTGCTCGGGTTGGGCCGCGCCGGACACATCGGCTTCAACGAACCGCTCTCCGCCTTGCACTCGCGCACGCGGGAGAAGGCACTGGCGCCGCTCACACTCGAACAGAATCGGAGCCTGTTCGCCGATCCCGAGACGATGCCCCGCCGCGCCATCACCATGGGCGTCGGCACCATCCTTGAAGCCCGGCGCTGCCTCTTGTTGGCGACCGGACCCAAGAAAGCCGGGATCATCGCCCGCGCCGTCGAGGGGCCGATCACGTCGATGATTTCCGCGACCGCGCTGCAACTGCACTGCCGGTGCACGGTGGTCATCGACGAAGCCGCCGCCGCCCAGCTCAAGGAAGCCGATTACTACCGCTGGATCTTCGCCAACGAGCCGGAATGGGAACAGTTTCGTTGAAACCCACTTCATTCCCGGCAGCCAACCGCCCACGTCGCGCTCCCAGTCCAACCATGAACCAAACGTTGTCCACGCCTCGCAGCTTCAAGATCGATGCGCTTGAAGTCCGCGTCTTTCCCGCCCAAGCCGGATTGGCCGCCGCCGCCGCCAGCGAAGCCGCAGATTGCCTGCGCCGCGCACTCGCCCGCCAGGCCGAGGCCCGCGCGATCCTGGCTTCGGCGACTTCGCAAATCCAATTCCTGGACGCCCTCGTAGCCGCGCCCGACGTGGACTGGGCGCGGGTGACGTTGTTTCACATGGACGAGTACCTCGGCATCGGCGACGACCACCCGGCCAGTTTCCGCCGCTTCCTGCGCGAGCGTGTGCATGCCCGGCTGCCGGTGCATGAGTTTCATTACCTGGCCGGCGATGCCCCGCAGCCCCTCCAGGAAATCGAGCGCTACACCCGGTTGCTCCAGGCCGCGCCCATCGACCTCTGCTGCCTCGGCATCGGCGAGAATGGCCACGTGGCCTTCAACGATCCGCCGGTGGCGGATTTCACCGATCCGCACCCGGTCAAGTTGGTGCAATTGGACGAAGCCTGCCGGCGCCAGCAGGTTGGCGAAGGCTGTTTTCCCACGCTCGAGGCGGTTCCGCGCTACGCCTACACCCTCAGCGTGCCCACGCTCTGTCGCGCTGCACAAATGCTCTGCGTGGTGCCGGAGAAACGGAAAGCGCCGGCCGTTCGCGACACCCTGCGCGGCCCGATCGCCACCAATTGCCCCGCTTCGATCCTGCGCCGGCAACCGCACGCCACGTTGTTTCTCGACGCCGACTCCGCCAGTCTGCTCTGAAACGGCGGCTGCTCGGCGACAACCGGCGCAACACGTCTTTCGCGTCGGGCTGATCAGCGATCCACGGTGCGGGTGCGGGTTTCCGCCAGGTAGTCGTGGTAGGCCTTTGCGATCTGCTCCTCCGTAGCCACACCGCGGTGAATCCACACGCGATAGCGCAGGTGAACCGGCCTGCCGGCGGGCAGCTCGGCCGGCGTCACTCCCGGCCAGCCCAGACATAGCACGCCATAATGTCGCAACAACCATTGCGGCGGATAATCCGGATGGCTGGGGTGAACGAAAATCGCCGCGCCACTCGGCGAGCTGCGGCCGTTGAGCCGGAGCGTCAAGTCGGCCCAGGTCAGATTGGTCATGGCAAGATCGGCCCGGGCCACACCGGCCGGCGTGGCGATGACGACGTTGGTGCCCGGCCCGAAACGCAGCGTGAGCCCGCCGTAGCTCTTGCCTTCGGCGCCCGCGAGCGTCACGGGCTTCGTCGTGGGCGTGAGCGTGAGGTCCACGTCGATGGCCCGCGCGGTGGCCGTCGCCGGCTGGACCCGGAGCTGGATCACCTCGTCCATGATCTTCCGGTCACCCACGTACCAGCCGTTTTCCGCGGCCAGCACCGCGAGGCGGGGTTCGGCGCGCTTTTCGACCCAGCGCTCGAATCGTTGTTCCACGCCGCGTAGCATCCAGAGATCGTAATGCCTGCCGTCCACGCGCACATGCGGCCAGGCCCAGAACAAGCCGCGATGATGGTAATGATCCTTTGGGAAATCGTCGCTCAGCACCTCGCCATCCAGTCCGTACAACGGATGGACGTACGTGCTGCGGGCGCGGTCGGTGGGCACGTCCGCGCGGCTGACCACACCCTGGTTGTAAACGAACACCGGTTTGTCGCCCTCGAAGAGCGCGGTCGAATTCGCGCCTTGATCGGTGAAACGGAAACCGCCTTCGGCAGCGCAGGCGCTCGCGACAATGAGCGTCGCCCCGGCGACCGAAGCGATCATCGCCAGCCGCGTCGGCCTGACTCTGCGGCGGAGTGGCTTTGCTGCACCCGAACGCGGCGCGAGCAATGACGCATCAGTCTGCGGCAATTGGTTATTCATGCGATTCGTTTAACACAAGTCGCAGATTCGCCAATCGCAAATTCTACGGACTGGGCCGGCCGGGCGTTGAATGACGAGGCGGGAGCCGACCGAGGTGACCGCGCTCCTCGCAGCGAGATCCAGCACGACCCTGGCCGAGGCCAACACGCCCCCGCCCGGACGATCAACTTGCGGTCTTGCTCCAAGTTCGAGCCATCGGATCTGTCCACCTTTGTCCGCACGCTTTTGCCCACCTTTGAAATCCTCGCGGCAGCCGTGCGCAGATAGTCATTGCGTGCGAGTCTGCAGCCGTGGTTTAGTCGGCTGTGGTCCGGAGCGTAGCTCAGCCTGGCTAGAGCGCCAGCTTTGGGAGCTGGATGTCGCAGGTTCGAATCCTGTCGCTCCGACCATCTTTTTCAAGATGTTGGAAGGCTGCTCCCGGAGATAGTAGTTTCTCGATTCACAAGCCTTCCCTTCAGTCCGCGGATTTCGCCTTGTCGCTCGCGCAGGTGGTCAATGAGTATCTCCGCGCAAAAGTCCGTGGCGGCCGGCTGGTGCGTCTATGACCCGTCGTTGATATATCCCGGCTGGCTGGCCAGGCGTTCGATTTCTGCACGCACTTCGTCTTTGCCAGCGCCAAGGAAGTCCGCGGCCGGAAGCTCTTCGCGTGCGACGAACTTCAGCAGTTCGTGCCCTCGCGTACGTTCCCCAAGGACTTCGCGGCGATCCTGCAAACCGGCCGGGTGTACGAACTCGACGCGGCGTTCATCAGCATCGCGCCGAACATGGTTCACCCAGAGATCCGCTACCAGGCGGCGGAAGTGGTGGCCTTTAGCCCGACTTTCGCAACTGGAACGAGGTTTGACTTTTTTCAGGGGCAGGGGGCGCAGATTTCTTGGGGTTTTGGGGTTGAGGAGTGCCCAATCCGGTTTGGTGCAGACCTCCCCTC
>JAKANS010000081.1 GCA_021823625.1 bacterium
TGCGCTCTTCAAGCTGCCGCTCAACACGGTCAGCGACCCCATCGCGACCCGCTTCGGCATCTACATTGCGCGCGTCAAGGAGCGCATCCTCGGTGGCAAGGTGCCCTTCGATGAGGTCAAGGACGATTTGCGCGAGTTTTTGCTGGGCCAGTTAGTGGAGCAGCAAATGCCCGCCTACGCCGAGCGGCTCAAGAAGGAATACCACGTCGAAATGCCTGCGACCGGCGATGCGAAATAGCTCCTGCCCACCTGCTGGCCAACCGCCTCACGGAGGCCGAGGCCGGCATTAACAAACTGGTCCAAGCGGTGCTGGAGATGGCGTGAGCAAGTCAACCATAGGATCCCACCGGGCATCGTGTTCTCAACTGTGGACAACGCGACCTCTGTTCGCGGAACTGAAATACGCGGCCGCCTTGACTGGGAATACAATCTACACCGTCGCTGCCTCGGCGCCTCCGAATTCACCGCTGCAAAACCTCGCCAAGCAAGCGGTGCCATCGCTCCGTTTGCAGTTCGGGCGTGAACTGGCTTACGAACCGCCGGCCGTTCTCCCCTAGGTAGCGGCGCAAGGCGGCGTCAAAATAGAGTCGCCGCACCGCGGCGATTGCCTGGCCGACATCCGCCACCATGCGCCAAATGCCTGTCTTGGACTCCGGCTGTAGAACCCCGCTGACCGGCAGGCCGGCCTCCGCTCGTCCCAGGAATTCGGCGTGCGAAGAGTATTGGGTATAAATCACCGGCAGACCGGCGCACATCGCCTCCCAAGCCGGCAGACCAAAGCCTTCTCCGCCGCTCAGAAACAACATACAGTCCCAAAGCCGGTAAAGCGTCGGAATATCGTCCGGTGCCAGTGCCGCTTTCAGCCCATGACCTGGTGTGTAATAGACGTCGCGATCTCGCTGGACATCAAACTGGGCTTCTAGCCAGCGCGCCGGCCAGTCCTCGCCCGGTTCTTCGGGCATGTGGGTCCATAGGAAGACGTCACGCAGTGGCGTTGCCGCCTCCACCTCGCGCGAGCGGCAGTGCCGACAGCTTCCTGCCACGTAATCCGGCGGGGTTTCGTGTGCCAACAACGCCGGATCAGCCACGCACCGGCGCAGCGGGTCCCAGTCCAGCAGCGTGATCTGCCCGCAGCCTCGGCACACAAGATATTGCCCGGTCCGGAGGTAATGAATCACCTTGTAGAGCAGCCACACCTGCTTGCGCCACTGATTACGCCCGATCCAGCCCAAGACGAAAGCGTCTCCTGGTACCCATGGTGGAAACAACTCACGGCGCAACTCGCTGCGCTCGCTCTCGGTGGGCGGCGCAAAGCGGCGTGTATCGGCTGGGCTGTAAAGGAAGTGACATTTTTCCGCCACCACTCCAGGAACCGAGTGCAGGAGCACCTGCCGAGCGAACTCGCTCTTGGTGACGAGGAGGTCGGCTTGGGCAAGTCCCGGTGCGAAGCCGGGGGGTACGGGCAAACCGTCGAAATTCACGTAGAGCACGAGCCGCCACGGGCGCTGACTCCGTGGTCGGCAAAGGTGCAAAAGCCGATGCGGCTCACCGAAACCAAAGACCAAGTCCGGCCGCAGGCGCTCGGCGATTTTAGGAAACGTCTTCTGGCCGTAACGATCATCCGGGGCGAAGCAGACCTGCCCATCAGCGGTGCGCCCCGCTTCCGTTGGATAGACGGGCCAGCGTGGCGTCGTGACGGCGTAACAGTGAAACAGGGCGACCTGATGCAGTTCGTAAACCTCGGGGTAGCGATCCAGCAGGGCCTCGAAGAGCAAGCGCGTGGTCTCGGCCAGTCCACTCGGCAAGACCGGGCTGTCGGTCACGATCAAAATACGGGTCTTCCCGCTCATGAGCACCTCCGCGGCTGGTCACGCCATCGACTTGAACCCTGGTTCTTTGCAATCGACTCGCATCGTCACGAGCTTCCCTCGCTTGGAGTCAAGCCCCCGTGCGGCAGCAGCATGCTCCCGGTCGTAAACACGCGCCAGGGGAGAATCGCACCCTCGAGTTGAAAAGTGCGGTGAAAAATCCTGTCGGCAATCTGATGCGCTTTCGCCGTGATGTCTTTCCGCTTGACGCCTGCGTCGCAACCGGATTCAGCTTAGGCTCAAGCATCAAAAAAGAATTCGCATCTGACCTGCTTCCTCGGGGGTGGGTATCGGGGTTACGTTTCATGAAGGCAAAGGCGATCAAGGGTCGAAAGCGTTTCGTTGGTCAGGCGAAAGGTGCGCGGTGGTTGCTCACGCCGCGGGAGCAGCAAGTGCTCGACCTGCTGGCCGAAGGGCTGCTTTACAAGGAAATTGCTGACCGGCTCGGTGTCAGTCGGCACACGGTGAACAACCATCTCTATTCCATCCGGCAAAAACTGGGTGCGCACACGGCCATCGAGGCGATCAACCGGGCCTATGGTCGCGCCGAATCGGCGCCGGAAACCTGAGTCACCGGGTGCCTGCGGACATCGGGCGGCGCACGTTTCGCGGCGCCCGCGTGGGCCGACGGTGGCGGTTGATTTAGCGGATGCGACACCGAAACCGGTAGGCCACCCAGTCAGAATCGGCAGCCGAATGGGTTCACGACCTCGAGTCCAACTCTGGGTCACGGCGGCCAGTCTCCCCGCTTAACCATTGGGCTTGGGCGCCTCTTCCTTGAACCTTCAGGTGTCTCCGCTGAACCTCCAAGTATCTCGGTCGAGCCTCCGAGTGTCTCGGTCGAGCCTCCGAGTGTCTCGGTCGAGTCTTGGAGTGTCACCGCTGAGTCCCGGAACGACTCGGTCGAGTCTTCGGAACTCCACCGTTGAATCCCGCAACCTCTCGCCTGAACCGGCGCAAGTCAGTCGTGAGTCTCGGAATGTAGCGGTTGACGTTCTGGTCCCGACTTTTGACTCAGCCCGGTGCACCGGCGAAGCCGGGAGCCTGAACTGACAAACTCCAAGTGTCAGCTCTCGGTGGCCGGGCCTCAGCGGGACGAGGCTCCGGAAAAGCCACGAATGCACACCGATGCACACGAATTCGGGGGCTTGCGGGCCGCTTCCGGGTGGGGCGCGCCGGCTGCAAAAAGTGAAAAGCGCCGGGTTTGAGGCATGGGAACATCTTCCCATTGCGGGGCCCTGCCGACCGCCTGTAATGTGCGTCCATGACGGCGGAAAGGAAACAGGCAGGCGGGGGTGCGGTTTTCCTGATGGGCCTGGCAGGCGGACTGGTCCTTTACTCGGTGACCGCTCAGGCCGTTGCGGCCGGTCGGGGTTCGGGTCCGGCATTGCCGTCGGCCGCGGCTGTCTCCGAGGATTTGTCCCGGTCGGATGCTTCGTCGGCGGTCGAGCGTTTCAAGGCGTTTCTCGCCTCGCCACCGGTGATCGAGAGTCTCGTTTTCAGCGAACGTCTGGCTCCCGACCCGACGACTCCGTGGCGGACGGACATTCCGCTCAGCGCGTCGCAAGCGTTTCGCTTTTATCACGCCCGCTGGCAGCCCAATGCGCTCTTCCTGCGCGAGCTGCCTGGGCCAGGCGCAGTGGGCGACCTAAAGACGCCCGGCTTGCTGGCCGTGCGGTTCAATGACGAGTGTTGGTTCCACTATGGGCACGGCTACGAGGAGCAGTGGCTGGATTTCGGTGTCTCCGTGGGCAACCAGACCAATTTGGTTTACCAGGCTGCCCACGAAAACATCGCGGTTCTCCGACAGGTGCTGAATTTGGGAATCATGCATGCCGAAGTCGGAACGGCCGAGTGGAATGGCAATCGTTTTCGCATCCGCCAGCCCACGCGCGACTATCAGATCACGGGCGAGTTGAGGCCTTCGTCCGCCGGTCTGGTCGAGTCTCTTCGCGTTACTTACGCCAGTCGTGATCGCGACATCCATTACCTAGTCCGCTACGGGTACCAAACCGAGAGCCTGCCGGGCGGTCTGCCCAGGGTGATTTCCTGCTTCTGGCTGAACGAGGGCAAGGAAGTGCAGCGCGACGAGTTCACCCTCCAGAAGTTGACGACCCGGACCGCTCCGCTTGAGCGGCCCAGGTTCGCGCCCGACCAGATTGGTGCCAGCAACGGTTGGCAACTCCGTTTCTTCACCAATGAGGCCATGTACGTGGTTGCTCCGGGCGGCAAGCTCCAGCTTGTGGGCATCACCAAAGAAGGCGTCACGCCCAAAGGCTTCCCAGGCAAGCCCGCGCGCAGTGAGCTGGCGGTGGTTTACTCGGTGTGCGCCGGAGCGAATGCCTGGATTTTCATCCTTGCCGTGAGGATGAAACGCAGACACAACAAAAACCTCAAACCCAAAACAGTATGAGAAAGCGATTACAGCCCATCAACGGAGTACTGCTGGCCGGCCTCATTGGCGCCGCGTACGCCACCTGTTACTACGAACTCACGTCTGTTTGTGCTTCCACGACAGACGAACTCACGGGGGGCGGCATTTGGGTCGGTAATAACTTTCATCAAATCTATCCGAAGGTGAATTGGTACAAACACAACGTGTACACGACTGGCAGCGGTGGCAACACTGGGCTCAACCCGAACCAGAGTGAGTGCAGCGGCCCAGCGAAACTGCACAATGGGCGTGATGGACACGACTACGACGTTGGCGAGATGGGAACCGGCGAGTTTTACGATACGGTGAATTACGGTTCGCCATCGTGCTGATGCCAGAACGGACTCATTCGTTGGCCTTGCTATCCCGACCGCCCAAGCCAAGGGGTGTTTGGGCGGTGCTGAGCATAGGGCAACAGTAGGCTCGCGGCCCTGCGGAGCGCCGAGAAAGGTTGCATCCGGAATGGTCGCTGGTCAGACAGGACGCGAACAAATGACAAGTAGCAATCGATCGCAGGGTAGTATCGGCGGGGAGTCCGCGACCGGTCTCCTCGCCCGGTTCGCTGCCGCTTTCACGCTCATTGAACTGCTGGTCGTGATTGCCGTCATCGGGGTGTTAGCTGCCTTGCTGCTTCCGGCGTTACACCGGGCACGGATGGCGGCCGATACCGCCGTGTGTCGAAGCAATGTCCGGCAGATCGGCTTGGGGTTGCGCCTCTATGTGGACGATTTCGGTGTCTATCCCTTCGTTGAGACGATCGCTAACGGGGCTTCACGCCCAAATGAGATATGGGCTCGACTCCTAGAACCCTATGTGGGAGCCAAATGGCCGGAATGGAACTGGAGCTACGCAAACCCCAATGGGAAACCGGCTCCGCGCCGGAGCGCTTTTGCCTGCCCCGCGTACAGCCGGCTGCATGGGATCTTCGATTCACCGGACAATGCGGGTCCCATTGGGGCCTTACGATGGTTTGTGGGCAGCTATGGGTACAACGGCTTTGGTGTGAGCGGAGGTACCATGGGTCATCGGGAGGATGAGAATTACGGCTTGGGAGGGAGAATGGCGTATCCTTTAACGGTCGCGCGCTGGACACCCGAAAGTGAAGTGCCCGCGCGCGAAAGCGAGATCGTCAGTCCGTCGGACATGGTCGCTTTGGGTGACGCGGTTTTGTTCCCGGGTCTCCTGGGAAATGCCGGAGAGGTGATATATGCAGGTCAGGTTGCCGGAGATGACATCCTCTCAAACGGTTGGGTGTTCGGTCGGTGGAATCCGGTAGCCTATGCCGAACTCACGAGCAATGGGCGGACGCTCCCTTTCGACGATACCCAGCGTTCGGTGGCGCTCGCCCAGATGCAGCGCCGGCATGGGGGGCGCAGCGTGACCGCGTTTTGCGACGGCCATGTGGAAAGCCCGGACATCATGGTGTTGTTCGATTACCGGCGCGACGAACGGGTCAAGCGTTGGAACAAGGACAACCTGCCTCACCGCGAACGCGTATATCAATATTTTCCCCGGTGATTCAAGTGCGAATATCAAGAAGATACACCGAACGATTGGCAGCATTCACTCTGATTGAGATGTTGGTCGTCATCGCGGTGATTGCGATACTGGCCGGGCTGCTCCTGCCGGCGTTGTCGCGGGCCAAGCAAGCGGCCCATTCGGCCGTGTGCCGGAGTAATGTCCGTCAATTGGGGATCGCGCTGATCAGCTACGTTGGTGACCATGCAGCTTATCCCATGTTTATCCGCCCGCGCACAAACGCCCCGCCTGATGCGCCCGCGTGGTGGTTCCAACAATTGGAGACTTATTCCGGAGCGACCTGGCCGGCAACCAATTATCTCACGCCGCGTCAACCGGTAGAAGCAAACACGGGATTATACGTTTGCCCAGGCTATTCTCGTCTGCCTGGGGTGTTCGCCCTCTCAGCTTTGGCTAGCTACCGTGAGCAGACGATCCCTGCGGGCAGCTATGGTTACAATTGGACGGGCGGGTCCCTGTATCGTGATCCACTCCTCGGATTGGGAGGCGGCCCGGCCCGGATAGGCCGTCCATCGGTTTGGGACGTGCGGGAAAGCGAAGTGAGTAACCCCAGTGGCATGATCGCTTTGGGTGATGCCGCTCTGCTCCTGGCGCCGGCGGGTGAATCAAAGGGTAAGATCGTCGGATGTTCGAATCTCGCTGAAGCACTGTGGAACATACCGGTTCGCATTGATCTCGGCATGGAGCGGCCTCCCACCTTGCCCGGAGACTACGACTCACCCGTGGTCGCGATGAGAAGACGACACGGCGGTCGCTGGAATATCGTGTTTTGCGACGGCCATGTGGAAAATGTCCGGACCAAGGCATTATGTGGCCGTAGCGATGACGTCCTCAAGCGCTGGAACAAGGACAATCTGCCGCATCGCGACTTGCTGGGATCGGGATTTTAGTACAAAACGCTAGCGCGGTCCAAAACGTGAGCGACAGCAGGAAAATGCTTATGCAACGCCGGCTTTTGAGCGCTTTCATTCGTTCCACCGCCATCCTCTTGCTGCTGACGGCCGCCGCCAAGCTTTACAGCGCTGCGGGAACCGCGCGAGTCCTCACCGCCACCGATCCACTCTTCCATCTTCCGAATCGCGAACTCATGCTTATCGTTGGTATGATCGAGGCCGCGATTGCCGTCTATCTCCTGGCCGGACGCAGCCGGGTGGCGCAGACGTTTCTGATCTTCTGGCTCAGCACCAATTTCATCCTCTACCGCTTCGGCCTGCATTTTATTCACCACAAAGTCTGTCCGTGCCTGGGCACGCTCACTGCCAAACTGCCGCTGCAACCGGAGACCGTCGATGCCATGCTGCGGCTGCTCGTCCTCTACTGGTTCGTGGGGAGCGCCTGGTTCTGGTTTGCCTTCCTGCGCCGGGGAGACGGAGCGCTGGCGTCCGCAAAACCGCTTTCGGCACCGCCCGCCAGAATCTCGGCCTAGAACGCAAAGACCTTCCATCTGGGTCTGGCGGCAGGATGTGACCTCACCAGCAGAGCACCGTCAATTTCTTCGGTCCGTGGGCGCCGAGAACGAGGATGCGCTCGATGTCGCCGGTGCGGCTGGGGCCGGTGACGAAGGAGATCATGCTGGGATACGCGCCGGCGTAGTTGGCCTGAAGCAATTGAAACGCCGTCGGCAGGTCGGCCACCAACTGTTCGCGCCGGGCGAGCACGACGTGATGTGGCGGCAGCACGGACAACGCCCGTCCACCCGCGCTAGCGCTGGTCACCACGAGGCTGCCAGTCTGAGCCACCAGCGCGTCGCATTCGGTGACGCCCACGTCGCAGCGCTCCAGGTCTTCCTTGGCGTAACCGCCGTCGGTCCAGAGCACCGGGAGCCCGAGCGATTCGGCGGCCGGCACAGCCAAGTCGCCCTTGTGCGCGGCGACGCGCTGCCAGCCTTCGGCGTCGCGCATCACCGCGAGCTTGGCCAGAGCCTCCGCTTGGCTGGCCAGGAGTTGGAAGTCGGTTCGGAGTTCCTTCGAGGCAGCGGCAAAGGCGGCGGCCAACTCATCGAAACTCCGGCCCACGCGCGGCAGCCAGGGCGAGAAATCCCTGGCCAGGTGGGGCGAGACTCCGTCGAGCCCTGACTCTCCGGTGCGCGCAGCGGCGCGGCCTTCAGCGGGTTGGCCCGGTCCTGCCGCCGGCACTCGCAGCGCCTCACGAATCCGGGCGAAAATGGCGTCTCGTTCGCTCATGTTATCGGTTCTTGGTGTGGTGGATCCTGCACTGAACTCGTGCTTGGTGGGGCGAGACTCCGTCGAGCCCTGTCATGTTTCATCGGCGTATCTCGTGAACCTTCCCTTTGAATGGCCAGTCTTCGATCCGGGTCACCAAGCTCCGGCGAACCGGATTTTCCTGCACATAGAGCCATTTCTGGTCATAGCTCTCATCGCTGCGGAGCCGGTGATGCCAGCCGCGCGATTGAAACCGCCAGTCCGGGCGGCCGTGCCTCCGCCGGAACAGGCGCTTCCAATACGTGATCCAAGCTTCGAGGGTGAAGTTCACCTCCGTCGGCGCGCAGAAGCAATGGAGGTGATCCGGCATCAGGAGGTAGTCACTCACGAGCCAGGCTTGGGCTTCGGTCCAAGTTTCGTGGAGCAGTCTCTGAACTTGGGCGTTGGCAAGCCAGGGAGATCGGTCCTCCGTGGTGATAGTCAAGAGCACCCAGTTCGGCTGGCCCAAATGCAGATGAACACCTCGTGCGGGATTTCGGCGACCAACCGATTCGATGACGGGCTCAGGACTCATGCGTCCACTGATTGATTGCAGGGCTCGACGGAGTCTCGCCCCACCAAATCATTGCCGGTTCCTCCACCAACTCTTGAAGCTTTGCTTCGCCAGCGGTGGGGCCTCGCGCGACTGGGTCCACACGTACGCCGGGTCCAACTTCGTGCCTTTAACGAGACCGTGGAACTCCTGACCGATCCGGCCCATCGCCAAAGAGAGTCGCCAGAGCCAAGGTGTGTTCACCAGCAGGGCAAAGCCGCGGAAAGCGAGCTTCTCCCACCAGACTGGCTTCTCCGCCCGCGCGGTCCGGCGGTGCTGAAGCAGATGATGGTGCAGGTCGATCTTCACCGGGCACGCCTCGGTGCAGGCCCCGCAGAGCGACGACGCGAACGCCAGATGTTTCCACTCCTGCAAGCCGCGCAGGTGGGGCGTGATGACGGACCCGATGGGGCCGGGGTAAGTCGTGCCGTAAGTCTGGCCGCCCACGTTGCGGAAGATAGGACAGACGTTCAGGCAGGCGCCGCAGCGGATGCAATGCAGGGCGTCGCGCTGTTCGGCGTCAGCCAGCATCACGGTCCGGTTGTTGTCGAGCAGGACGACGTGGAATTCCTCCGGTCCGTCAGCTTCGCCGGACTGGCGCGGACCGCCGTACATCGTGTTATAGCCGGAGATAAGTTGACCCGCACCGACGGTGGCCAGCATGGGCAGAAACAGCGCCAGGTCTGCCAGCTTGGGCAACACCTTTTCGATGCCCAACAGAGTAATCATCGTCTTGGGCAGCGCGGCGGTGAGGCGGGCGTTGCCCTCGTTTTCGGTCACCGAGATCATGCCGGTTTCGGCGATGGCGAAGTTCGCGCCGGTGATGCCGACCTCCGCCTCGACGTATTTTTTTCGCAGCACCCGGCGGGCGACCATCGTGAGTTCTTCGGGGTTGTCGGACGGCGCGTCACCGAGCTTGCGTTGGAAGACCTCTCTGATCTCGCCGCGCGTCAGATGCATCGCCGGAAAGACGATGTGGTAAGGCGTTTCTTCGCGGAGTTGGACGATGAACTCGCCCAGGTCCGACTCCACCACTTCAAACCCGGCTTTCTCCAACACCTCGTTCAAGTGAATTTCCTCGGCGGTCATCGCCTTGGACTTGACGATGCGCTTCGCCTGCCGGTCACGGCAGATGCCGGTGATGATCTGGCGCGCCTGCTCGGCCGTGGAAGCCCAGTGCACCTTCGTGCCGCGAGCCTCCAGCTTGGTGACGAACTCTGTGAGGTAGCGGTCGAGGTGATTGATAGCCTCGTACTTGATCTCGGCGGCGGTCTGTCGTGCGCCCTGCCAGTCCTGGAAGCGCGCCTTCATCTCGTCGCGCTTGATCTCGTACTTGCCGAGCGCGGACTGGATGAGGTCGCGATGGCGGAGGTCGCGGGCGAGCACCCGTGAGGCGGATTTAAACCGGGTAACTGGGGTTGGCATGGGGGATCAGGAGATGCCGGATGCCGGATGCCAAATGCCAGATGTAAATGACACCCGTGCGGTTATCCGCTGCGCGATGGCTGTCGCTGTTCTCTTACCTGACACTTTCATGGTCTCTTTCGACGGCGGCGATGAAGCGATTGAGGCTCTTACCCAGTTCCACCAAGCGCGGTCGTAGCGACTCGAAGACTCCACGATCCGCCAGGGAACCGGTCTCGAACAGGGTGTCGAGATGGTCCAGCGCTTCATCGCAGGAGGCTTCGGCGTATGTCAGGTGCTTCAGGAAGTCGAGCTTGTATCGGCGCCGGCCAAAGCCCTCGACGATATTGGCGCGAATTGACTTTGCGGCGCGGCGAAGCTGACTGCCCTCCTCGTGCAGTTCGAAGCGTGGCAGCTTCTCCAGTGTCAAACGGTGAATTTCAACACTCAAGTCCCGCGCGAGTTTCCACACGCGAAGGTCCCGGTAGCTCAATGGCCGACCCGTCTCACGCAGCGCCAGATCCGCATCGGTCCAGACGGACTCGATCGCAGAATAGTTGATGACACTTGGTTCACTCATCGGCCCGGCCGTCTTCGTTCGTGTCAGGGCATTCGGTATCCTGTATCCGGCATCCGGTATCCGGCATCCGGTATCCGGCATCCATCCCTGCCGCCAGCACTTCGGCCAGGTGAATGGTCTTCAGCTTCAGCTTCTGGCGGTCGATCAACCCCTGGACGTGCATCAGACAGCTCGAGTCGCACGAGACGATGTACTCGGCGCCCGTGGCGAGGGCCTCGGAGCACTTCACCTCGCCCATCGCGGTCGAGATCATCGGGAACTTTGCCGAAAACGTGCCGCCGAAGCCGCAGCAAACAACCTGCTTCATCTCGACCAATTCCAGATCGCGCACGCGGGCCAATAGCTTGCGCGGGGCGCTTTGGATGTGCATCTCACGCAGGCTGTGACAGCCGTCGTGGTAGGTGACTTTGGCCGGGAACCGGGCGCCCAGATCGGTCACGCCCAGCTTTTCTACGAGGAATTCGGAGAACTCGAAGACCTTCGCCGATAGCGCGCGGGCCGCCGCCTCGTGCGGCGTGCCGGCGAAGAGTTCCGGGTAGAAGCGCCGCAGCATTGCGCCGCAGGAACCGCTGGGGATGAGCACGGTCTCCGCGTCGCGAAGCCGGTCGAGAACGCGCTCGCCGACCGGGCGGGCCTCCGCCCAGCAACCCGAGTTGAACGCCGGTTGGCCACAGCAATTCAAGTCCTCGGCCACCTCGATGGTGTGGCCGAGCTTTTCGAGGATGCGCACGGTGCTGATCGCGACCTGCGGATACAGCGCGTCCACGAAACAAGGGACGAACAGAGTTATCTTCATGGCGGGACGCGGCGCTGGCCAAGGCTCACTCGCTGCCGCCTTTCATCCAAAACGGCGCGCTGGCGAACCACACGATGGCCGCGACCAGCATGGTCAGTTTCATTGAGCCTTCGCTCATCGTTTTGAACAGATACAGCAACGGCGGCAGGAGCGTGGCGGCCAGCGCCAGCGGGGCGAGGACTTTGGCAATGGCATTCATGATGCAAGGGTGGCCCGGCCGTTCAGCAGTCTGGTGAAAACGATGTAGAGCGCGCCGCAGGCCAGCCACGTTGGCAGCGGCAGGAAGAAGGAATTCACGCCATGCACCTTGTACACGTACATGGCCACGCCCACCGGGATGGCCCAGGCAAGCAGCATGGCGACGTTGAAGGTTGTGCCGGTTTTTGTGGCGTACTCGGCTGGAATGCCGACGCGCCTGGCGAGATAGTGATCCACCACGATCACGGCGCCCACCGGGCAGAGAATCGTGCCGTAGATGCCCACGAAATCCAGCAGCTTCATCGCCACCGCCGGAAACACACTGGCCACCGTGCAGACCACCCCGGCGATCAGCGTACCGGTCAGGCGCGACATTTTCGGGAACATGCCTTGAAACGCGAGGCCAGCGCGGTAAATCGTCGGATTCGCGGTGGTCCACCCGGCCACCACCACGCAGAGCAGGCCGGCCCAGCCGACGGCGTCCCAGACCATCGGTCCGGGCGGTACACCTTTGGTGGGATCGGCGCCCTTGTCGCGCACCCAATAGACCAGCAGAAGCGCCGCGCAGATCCACGCGACGTAATGGCCGAGGTACATGCCGGCCGCGGACGCCCAGCCGTACGACGGCTTGCGCGCGAAGCGGAAAATGCTCAGGTCGGACATGCCGAGGTGCATCGCCGCGTTGCAGAACCAGGAAAAGCACACCACGCCCCAGAAACCGATTTTCGGCGTCGAGCCGGCGGCGGGTTTGATCAGTTCGAAGAGGTTGGTCGAGCCTAGCTTCGCCAGCATTACAATGCCGCAAGCGACGAAGACCAGGAACATCCACGGCGACGAGATGTGGCCCACCCGCGCGACAAATCCGTAGCCGCGCACCGCCACGAACGTCATGGCGGCACCAATGAACACGCAGACCAGCACCCAGACAACACCGGTGGGCCAGGTGTCGCCAAAGGAAGGCATCTGGATGCGGTCGCCGAACGGCACGCCGACGGCCGTGGCGGACACCGTCACCATGGCGCCGGCGAGGAAGCAGAACAGGACGCCGTTGAAGAAGTTGTAGAGCGTGACGAGGTTCCGCCCGGTGATCCGCTCGAGTTGGTAGTAGAGCGTCAGGCGACGATGGGTGGCGATCTCGGCGGTCAGGAAGCGCCACGTCAGCACGGCGAGGAGGTTCCCCAGCAACAGACCGAAGATGAGGTCGAACGCGCTGGCGCCCCAGGCCACGAACAGAGGCCCGATCATGAACTCCGTGCCGGCCGTGTGTTCCCCAGCGTACATGCCCCAGAAAGCCGACGCGCCTTTCTGCGCTTTCGGCGGCACCGGCTCGCGCTCGAACTCGGCGCCGGCGTGGGATTGGGGAACGTCGTCAGACATGAGCTTGGTGCAGCCAACCTACGGGGCGCCGGTGGCCTTGCTCTTCAGATAGGTGCCAAAACCGATGACAATGGTCGAGAGGATCAGCGTCGCGATGCCGGCAGCGATCAAGCCGTGCGCCTTTTTGCTGGAGCCTTTCCATTCGTGCAGAATCCAGCCCCACATCGTGCTGAAGATGATGATGCTGGCCATGTGCAGCGTCCAGCTCGCGAAGCCGAACTTGCCCATTTGCGTCTCGCCCATCGTGTAGAAAAAGAACTGGAAGTACCAGGTCGTGCCGGCGAGCGCCGAGAAGAGGTAATTGCTCAGCATGGGGACCTGATTCCCTCCGTTCGGGGCCGCTTTGCTGGCGTGCTCCACCACTTCCTCGCCCGGCGCCTCCACGGCCGTTTCGATGATGGTTTCATTCTCGCGCCGAGGCGGGGCGGCGATGAGCGTGCGGCTGAAGTACTGGTAGCCGGTGCGGTTGCGGAAGTTCAGGATCACGCACCAGATGAAGTTGGTGGTGAAACCGCCGAGCAGTACCACGACCAGCTTGGGCAGGCCCGTCCAAATCTTGTTGGTGCCCGCGGCCAGCGAGGCCTCGCCGATCGGGTTGCCGGCGGTCAGCGCAAACGCGAAGCACGCGCTCATGATGCCCGAGAACGTGGCCACCAGGATGCCCTTGGTGAAGTTGAACTCGGCGATTGTCTTCCGCTTCTCCGCCTCGGGCATTTCCCGCTCTTTCGTCAATCCGGCCAGCGCCGCGACGGCGATGCCGACCAGGCAGACGAACACACCGAGCAGCGTGACGCGTCCGGGCGTGGTGGCCGCGATCTGGGCGATGCTCTCCGCGACGGGGATGGTCGGGATGAACATCTTGAAGATGGGCGGCAGCAAGGTGCCGAACGCGGCGCAATAGCCCAGCGCCACGCCCATGCCCAGCGACATGCCCAAATAGCGCATCGTGAGGCCGAAGGTCAGGCCGCCGAAGCCCCACATCGCGCCGAAGAAGTAGGTCCACCACAGCGTGCCCAGGGACTGTTGCTTGAGCACGCCGAGCACGTCGTTGGTGAGCAGCGACGCGAGGATCCACGGGCAGATGATCCAGGAGAAGAATCCGCCGACCAACCAATAGACCTCCCACGCCCACTTGCGCACGCCCTTGTAAGGCACGTAGAAGCTGCCGGAAGCCAGACCGCCGAGCCAGTGGAAGAAAACGCCAAGGAACGGGTTTGCGATCATGCGATGAATTCTAGGGTGAAGTTCAGACTACTGGCGAGCGGACAGAACCGTTTTCTCATACCGCTTCACCTCCGCCAGCCAGGCGTCTCCGACCGGCACCTCCTGTTGCGCGCAATAGTAGTCCCAGACCGCTCCGGCCGGCAGGAGTTTGGCGTCCTCCATGAGCGCCAGGCGGGTCGTGTAATCACCTTCGAGTTCCGCAGTCTTGAGTTTCTCGATCGGCGCCACCAAGGCCAGCAGCAGCGCCTTGAGCATGTTGCGCGTGCCGATCGTCCAGGCGGCGACGCGGTTGATGCTGGCGTCGAAGTAGTCCAAACCGATGCGCACGCGGTCCGCGAAGCCGCCCCAGACAATCTCCTGCGCGATGGCCAGCAATTCGTCGGTGAGAGTCACCACGTGGTCGCTGTCCCAGCGTACGCCGCGGCTGACGTGCAAAGCGATCTCCGGCAGGAAACACAGCACGGACGAGACTTTGTCGGCGATGCCTTCGGTGGGGTGATAATGACCGGCGTCGAGCGTGAGCAACGTGCCCCGGCTGACGGCGTAGCCAAGGTAGAACTCGTGCGAGCCGGGCGTGTAACTCTCGGCGCCGATGCCGAAGAGCTTCGGCTCGACCGAGTCCACGTTCAGCTTGTGGTCGATCCGTTTCTTGAAGATGGCGTCCAGAGATTCGACCAATCGCTCGCGCGGGCCCTTGCGGTCCACCGGCGTGTCTTTCATGCCGTCGGGGATCCACAGGTTGGTGAGGCACGTCTTGTCGAGCGCCTTGCCGAACGCGGCGCCGATCTCGCGGCAGCGGATGCCGTGTTCGATCCAAAACTGGCGGATCGCCTTGTCCGGGTGCGTCAACGTCCAGCCGCGCTCCACCTTCGGATGCGCGAAATAGGTCTGGTTGAAATCCAGCCCGATGCCCAGCGACTTTGCCCAGGCGATCCAATTCTGGAACTGGTCGGCGGAAAGCGCGTCGCGTTCGACTTTCTTCGCGCCCATCTCGGCGTAGCTGGCGTGGAGGTTGAAGCGATGTTGGCCGGGCAAAAGCGAAAGCACCTTCTCGAAATCGGCACGCAACTCGGCCGGCGTGCGGGCCTTGCCCGGATAATTGCCGGTCACGGCCAGGCCGTCGCCGAGTGTGCCGCCGGGGTTTTCGAAGCCGCCGACATCGTCGCCCTGCCAGCAATGGATCGAGATGGGGATGCGGGCGAGTTGGCGGAGGGCGGCGTCGGTGTCCACCCCGAGCGCGGCGTAGCGCTCGCGTGCGAGCGTGTAGGCCGGTTCGATTTTTCGGGTTGATTTAGCCATAAAAATCCGAGCCCGCGGAGTTGGGCGTGGTGCCAGTCATTCTCCTGCCGGGCTGCCGCGCGAGAATGGCAGCTTGCGCTGAAGCGTCAACATGACTTCGGTCAAAACGGCCGGCTGGCGCACGGGCGGCGGTTCGCTACAATGCGGGTCGTGACGAAAACCGAAAGCCAACTGCTCGCCGCGCTGCAAGAACTCGACGCCGCTGTGAAAACGCCGCATGCGGCCAAACCGCCGCCGAGCTTGCTGCCTTTGTTCGGCCGCATTGACTCGCTCGCGGCGGAATTGCCGCCCGGCAGCGACCCAGAGCTGCGCCATTTTCTCCAGCGCAAGAGTTACGAAAAGGCGCGGCAACGGCTTGAGGGAGCGCAGGTCCGGCGAGGAACCTGTGGAAGCTGACCGGCGGCCTTTTCCGGCATCCGGCTGCCGGTATCTTGAACCAAGCCTGCTTTCCACCTTGCCTGCTGTTGCATGAGCTACCTCGACGACACGATTGCCGCGATCTCCACGCCGCTGGGCGAAGGAGGTTTGGCCGTGATTCGCCTGTCTGGCCGCGAGGCCCTGGCGGTGGCGGACCGGTGTTTCGAGCCGGTGGGCAAACGCTCGGTGAAACCCTCTGCGGCAGCGAGCCACACGCTCCAATTCGGCCGCATTGTTTTCCAGGGCCGGGCCGTGGACGAAGTCCTGGTGGCGGTCATGCGCGCGCCGCGCACTTACACGCGCGAAGACGTGGTCGAGATTTCCTGCCACGGCGGGCTGCTGCCGGCGAAGCTGGTGCTGGACGCGGTGCTCGCCGGCGGTGCCCGCCTGGCCGAGCCGGGCGAGTTCACCCAGCGCGCATTCCTGAACGGCCGCCTGGACCTTGCCCAGGCTGAAGCCGTCGCGGACATCATTCATTCGCGCACCGAGCTGGCGTTGGCCGCGGCGGAGGAACAACTCGCCGGCAAGCTTTCCCAGCGCATCAATCGGCTCCGCGACGACCTCATGCTCGTGCTCGCGCACGTCGAGGCGCACATCGACTTTCCCGACGAAGACATCGCGCCGGACACGCACGCGCAATTGCTGGGCCGCATCGATGCCGGTGTGGCGTTCATGGATGAATTGCTCCGCACCGCCAACGAAGGCCAGATTCTGCGCCGCGGCATTCGCGCGGCGATCGTGGGCCGGCCGAACGTGGGCAAGTCGAGTCTGCTGAATCATCTCCTCGGCCGCGACCGCGCCATCGTGTCGCCGATACCCGGTACAACCCGCGACACGATCGAAGAGACGGCGAACATCCGCGGCCTGCCGGTGGTTTTCATCGACACCGCCGGCTTGCGCGAGCCAGGCGAGGCCATCGAAGCCGAAGGCGTCCGGCGCAGTCACCAGGCGATGCGCCAGGCGGAGTTGGTCCTGCACGTGCTCGATGCGGCGGAGCCGCTCCACCCCGAAGACGGGCGCCAGCTTGCGGAATTCGGCGGCAAACAGCGGATTGTGGTCCTCAACAAATCCGACCTGCCGGCCAGGCTTCAACTGCCGGCCGGGTTGACCGTGCGGGCAATCGCAATCTCGTGCCTGACCGGCACGGGGCTGGAGTCGCTGAAAGACGCGATCAAGCAAGTCGTTTGGGCCGGCGAGATTCGCCCCGAGATGTTGGAAGTCATGATCAACTCGCGCCACCAGGACGCGCTGCGCCGGGCGCGCGAGGCGGCGGCGCGGTCGGGCGAGGCGTTACGGGCCGGTGCGACGCTCGAATTGGTGGCGTTGGACCTGCGGATCGCCACCAACGCGGTCGGCGAGATCGTCGGCAAGACGGCGGTGGACGATCTCCTGGACACGATCTTCAGCCAGTTTTGCATCGGGAAGTGAGGAAGGGGAGAAGTCGCGAGTGACGGTTCCGCGGGTAGAGTCCTGGTTTGGTGGGGGCGGTGCTGCCGCACCGCCCTGCGCCGCCGCAGCGGCGCAGCCACCATGTGGAGAATCAGGACGCCACCCGTGGCTGCGCCGGTTGGACCCCGGCGCTCCGGGCTGCCATCTTCCGCCTTTTCAAGGCCGGCCCGGCTCGCTTACCTTGCGGCCCACGTTGGTGTCATGCCCAGTGTGTTCATCAAGACTTACGGCTGCCAGATGAACGAGCGCGACTCGGAAGCGGTCGCTGCCCGGTTCCTCGAGCGCGGCTATTCGCTCGCGGCGTCCGAGGCGACCGCGGACGTCGTGCTGCTCAACACGTGCAGCGTGCGCGACGCCGCCGAGCAAAAGGCGCTGGGAAAGATGGTCAACGTGGCGGCGGTCGCCAGGAAGCATCGGCCGGGCACGGTGCTCGGATTCCTGGGTTGCATGGCCCAGAGCCGCGGCGATGAACTCCTGGCGTCCGCGCCGGGCGTCCGGCTGGTGCTGGGCACACAGAAGCTGCACCGCGCGGCCGAGTACGTGGACGAATTGCTGGCGGGCCGACAGGACAAAGTGTGTGACGTGGGCGCGGAGGCTGGCAGCGAAGCGCAGATTCGCGATCACTTGCTGGACTTCACCGGCGCCAGCCGACCAGTCACGGCCTTCGTGAGCATCATGCAAGGCTGCAACCAGCACTGCACCTTTTGCATCGTGCCGCAGACGCGCGGCGAGGAGCGCAGCCGGACGATTGAAGACATCGTGGCCGAATGCCGCGAACTCGCTGCCCGCAGCGTGCGCGAAATCACCTTGCTGGGCCAAATCGTGACCAGCTACGGCCGCCGGTCGATCCCCGTCCGCAACGGCCGGTCGCCGTTCGTGCAATTGTTGGAAGCCGTGAGCGCCGTCAAGGGCATCGAGCGCATCCGCTTCACCTCGCCGCACCCGAAAGGCTACGGTGACGACTTGGTGGCGGCTTACGGCCGGCTGCCGAAGCTTTGCGAAAGCGCGCACATTCCGGTGCAAAGCGGCAGCGATGCGGTCCTCAAGCGCATGCACCGGGGCTACACGCGCGAGCGCTTCCTGGACATCGTTGCCAAACTGCGCGCCGTGCGGCCCGGCATCGGCGTGACCACCGACCTGATCGTCGGTTTTCCGGGCGAGACCGAAGCGGAGTTCGGCGAGACGCTGGACCTGGTCCGGCAGGCGGCGTTCGACAATGCCTTCGTTTTCAAATATTCGCCGCGCAAGGACACACCAGCCGCGGCGATGCCCGATCAGGTACCGACTGAGGTGCGCGAAGAGCGGCTGGCGCGCCTGCTCCGGCTCGTGAACGAAGGCGCGGCGCGACGGCTGGAACAGATGGTCGGGCGCCAGGTGCAGGTGCTCGTCACGGGGCCCAGCCGCAAAAACCCAGCCCGGCTGGAAGGCCGCACACGCTGCCACAAGATCGTGGTGTTCGAAGGCGCGCCGCGGCACATCGGCCAGTTGCTTGACTTGAAGATCACGCGCGCCACGAGCACCACGCTTTACGGCGATCCCGCCATTCTGAATCTGGATTGAATCGATGAACGCCTCTCTGCTTGTGACCTTGCTCGGGCTGGGCTTTGCGCTCCCGCAAATCTACGGACTGGTGCAGCCAGCCAAATTTGCCGCCGCGTTACGGAAGTTTCCCCGGTCCGAAATCTGGGGCTTCATCCTGATGCCGCTCGGGACGGTCTGGTTTCTGTACAACCTCAAGCAGGATCAAATCGCCGATTTCGCCGCGTTCAAGCCGATCATGTTCATCGGCTTTTCGATCGTGGGTTTCGGGGCGTGCGTCTTTGTGCGCGACTTCCTGGCCGTGCGCGGCCTGACGGTGGTAGTGCTCTTGCTGGCGCATCTCATCCTGAACACGATTCGCTGGGTGGACACGAGCTGGCGGCTGGTGGTCACGACCTGGGCCTATCTCTGGGTGGTCGCCGCCATTTGGTTCGCGATTTCGCCGTGGCGGCTGCGCGACTTCATCGGCTGGCTCACCGCGAGCGAACGGCGCACCCGCGTCGGCTGCGCGGGCCGAATGATCTTCGGCCTGCTCGTGGCGGTCATTGGCATGACCGCGATCCGCGCGGCGGAATAGGCCATGCGCGCCCGGCCGCACCAGCCAAAGGCGATTTCATGCCTGACCCGCGCGGGCAAATCCTGGTGATCCGGGGCGGCGCCATCGGCGATTTCATTCTTACCCTGCCGGTGCTCGCCGCGTTGCGGGCGCAATTCCCGTCGGCGCATCTGACGGTTCTAGGCTACCCGCACATTGCCGGGTTGGCGGTGCTGGGTGGGCTGGCGGATGCCGTCAAACCCATCGAGGCGCGCGGTCTGGCGGCCTGCTTCAATGCGCGCGCCGAAGTGCCGGCGGAATGGGCCGAGTTCTTCGCGGGATTCGCGGTCATTCTGAGCTACCTGTACGACCCGGACTCGGTGTTCGAGCAACACGTCCGGCGTTGCACGTCGGCGGTGTTCATCGCCGGGCCGCACCGGCCAACGGAAGCCGGTGGCATCCACGCCTGCGAAACCTTTCTCAAGCCGCTCGAGCGCCTCGCGATCTTCGATGCCGACCCGGTGCCGCGCCTGGCACCGAAATCCGATGCCGGCAGTGGTCTTCACGGACACCTGAAGCTGGCGGTGCATCCCGGCAGTGGCAGCGAACGGAAGAACTGGCCCGAGGCGAATTGGGGCGAGTTGCTCCGCCGGCTGGCCGCGCGAACGGCGGCGGATCTTCTGCTGGTTGGGGGCGAGGCGGAAGGCGAGCGGCTGGCGCGGCTGGCGCGTGTCTGGCCGGCGGATCGCTTGGCGGCTGCGCGGAGTCTGCCATTGACGGAGCTCGCACTGCGGCTGGCGGGCTGCGCAGTTTTCGTCGGGCACGACTCGGGTCTTACCCACTTGGCAGCGGCGCTGGGATTGCGCGGACTCGCTTTGTGGGGCGATACCGACCCGGCTGTCTGGCGGCCGCGCGGCGAGAGGGTGCACCGGCTGCGCGCGCCGGAAGGATTGGCGGCACTGACCGTGGACCGCGTCGAAACCGAGCTACTCAACCTCCTCGCCGGCACAGAAGGTTCGCAGCCGTTCGAGCGTTCCGTCGGCTGAAGCGCGGACCAGGCAGAAATCGGCCGGTTGCCCGACCGCCAGCCCGGTTGGCAGCCCCAGCCAGCGCGCCGGACCAACCGACATTCGCTCCCACGTTTCCAGCCATGACACGCCCAGCATGTCGGCGGCGTTAAAAACCGCCTCGACCGGGGTCAATGCGGACCCGGCGAAATTGGTCTGCCCAGGCTGACGCACAATCCGGTCATCGCCCACGTCCATTTCGAGCGCACCCAACCGGTAGCGACCGGGCGGCGCGCTGGCGGCAGACATGGCGTCGGTGGTGTAGATGATCTTGTCACCCGGCAGCAGCCGGTGAACCAGGCGGAAAAGGGCAGGGGAGACGTGCCGGGTGTCGGCGATCAGGCTCACGGTCAGGCCCGGCGTGTCGAACACACGCCAGAGGATGTTGTCGTGGCGATCGAGCAGTTGCGGGCAGGCGTTGGCCAGGTGGGTGTAGCCGCTGGCTCCGGCGGCCACGGCCTCGCGCAGCGTCGCGACACTCGCGTTCGTGTGGCCGAGGCTGACCTTCATCCCGAGCGACGTGGCGAGCGCGATGGCGGGGATCGCTCCCTCGCGTCCCGGAGCCAGGGTGAGAAGCGTCAAGTCTTCGCCTGCCGCCGCGTGCAGAGCGTGGATGTGTTCCGGCGTCGGATCGAGCATCAGCGCCGGATCGTGGGCGCCGTGAAAGCCTGGTTCGCTGGACAGAAACGGCCCTTCGATATGCCAGCCGACGATGGCCGAGCGCAGTTCCGCCGAAGCCTGGCGAAGTTGGCGCAGGCGCCGCAGCTTGCCGAGCATTGCCTCCCAGCGGTCGGTGATCAAGGCGGGCAAAAAGCGCGTGCAACCGGCCCGCCGCAGGCCGCGAACTGCACGGAGTAGTTGGTCCTCGCTGAGGTCTGGGGCCTGAAAATCCACGCCCGCGAAGCCATTGACCTGGACATCGAGCAGCGGGGGCAACAGCCAGTCGTTGGCGGGTGTGGTCGGATCGGCAGGCTCAACGCGGGTGACCACGCCGGCGTCAACGGTCCAACGCAGCGGGCCGTGCTTACCGGGCGATCGGGCTGTGAAGATGCGCTCTGCCATGTCCGCCTCCGGCTTTCATCTCAGACGCTGAGCACCCGGCGAAGCAGCGTTGCCGCGTCACGCTGGATGGCACGCAGATGGGCCTCGCTGAGGAAGCTTTCCGCGTAGAGCTTGTACAGATTCTCGGTGCCGCTGGGCCGGGCCGCGAACCAGCCGTTGGCGGTGGTGACTTTGAGACCGCCGATCGGCTCGTTGTTGCCGGGGGCGTTCACCAGCTTGCCGGTGATCGGCTCGCCGGCGAGTTCCAGTGCTTTGACGGCCGCGGGCGTGAGCTTCTTGAAAGCCGCCTTTTCCTCGGGGCTGCAAGGGGTGTCGATGCGTTGGTAATGGGGGACGCCATACTTCGCGGTGAGCCTCTGGTACTCCCCGGCTGTGCCGTTCTCAGTTTTAGCCGAAATTTCCGCCGCGAGCAGGCCGAGGAGGAGGCCATCCTTTTCCGTCACCCACGTCGAACCGTCGTGCCGGAGGAAACAGGCGCCGGCGCTTTCCTCGCCGCCGAAGCAGAACGATCCGTAAGCGAGGCCGTTCACGAAATACTTGAAACCCACCGGGACTTCCGCGAGCCGGCGGCCCAGCCCGCTCACCACACGGTCAATCAGGCTGCTGCTGACAACGGTCTTGCCGACCGCGGAACCCGCGCTCCAGTGCAGGCGGTTTCGCAGCAGATAATCGATCGCAACGGCGAGGTAGTGGTTCGGGTTCAGCAAACCGGCCGAGGGGGTGACGATGCCGTGGCGGTCAGCGTCCGGGTCGCAGCCGAAAGCGACGTCGAACCGGTCTTTCAACTTCACCAGGCTCGCCATCGCGTACGGACTCGAACAGTCCATTCGAATCTTCCCGTCGTGGTCCACGGTCATGAAGCGAAACGTCGGATCGACCTGCGGGTTGACGACGGTCAGGTCCAGCCCGTAACGCTCTTTGATCGGCTCCCAGTAGCCCACCGACGCGCCGCCCAGCGGATCCACCCCGATCTTTACACCGGCCCCGCGGATCGCCTCCAGGTCGATGACGGACGCGAGGCTTTCGACGTAAGTTCGGACGAAATCGTGATGGTGGGTGGTCGTGGCGCGAACGGCCGTCCCATAAGGCGCGCGTTGCAAGCCGTGGCTGCCGGGATGAAGCAACTGGTTGGCGCGATGCTGAATCCAGGCGGTGACTTTGGTGTCCGCCGGCCCGCCGTTGGGCGGGTTGTACTTCAAGCCGCCGTCGGCGGGCGGGTTGTGCGAAGGCGTGATGCCGATGCCGTCGGCGAGACCGTCCTGGCGGCCGCGGTTGTACTCGAGAATCGCGAAGGAAAGCGCCGGGGTTGGGGTGAAGCCATCGTTGCTCTGAAGGAAGACCTCGACGTCGTTGGCGGCCAGCACTTCGAGCACCGTGCGCTCAGCGACGGCAGACAAAGCGTGCGTGTCCTTGGCCATGAACAGCGGACCGGACGGCCCGTGCGCGCGGCGGTAATCGCAAATGGCCTGGGCGATCGCCAGGATGTGAGCTTCGGTGAACGTGCCGTTTGACGAAGTTCCGCGATGGCCGCTGGTGCCAAAGCTCACGAGTTGGGTCGGGTCAGCCAGGTCGGGCTTTCGCTCGTAGTAATCGCGGGTGAGTTTGCTGACATCGATCAGCATGTCTGCCGGTGCCGGGAGGCCCGCCAACTTGTGTGTTTCCATGGTTTCGGAGCGATTTTCCAAACGGCGCAGGCCGGTTGCCTTTGCTGGGAATCAGCGTAGCGGGCGGGCGCGTCCGCGCAAGCTTGCCCCGGTCGGTTCGCCAAGGCACCGCCGCGGGAATATCTTCCCCGTCAGGCGTGGCTCTGGTCGGTGTGATGAATCAGCATCGCGCGCGGAGATCGTCGCGGCGTAGGCGGCACTTCGGGACCGAAGCCGAGGCGGAGCAGCACGTGCGGATAGCCGCTCAGCCCGAGCGTTTCCGTGAGTTGCCCGCGCAACTCGGGGACTTCGATGGGCTGGCACAGAAACGAGGCCCAAACGTTTTGGGCCCTGGCTGCGAGCAAAACGTGTTGCAGCGCCTGCCCGGCCGCGAGCCAGGCGGGCCAGTCTTCTTTCTCGGTTCCGAGAACCGCCAGGGTGGGGGAATGCGCGGCGATCTCGCGGTCGCGAGCGGCTTCTCCACCGCCACGGTCGAAGGTGCGGATCAGCGCCGGCCCGGCGAAAGCCAGCCAATCCTTGACGCCGTGATCGTGCGCCGTAATGCCGTCGGGCGCGGTCTCCGGCTTGGTTCGCACCCAGTTCGCGAGTTCCTGCCGGAAATGCTTGTCGGCCCATTGGCGCCGGTCGGCTTCGGCAACGAGGTCCGCGACGTTCGCCCGCGCGTCCTCGCCGTCGATGAATTTCAGCCACGCGCCTTCGGCGGCCGCGGCTTGCGTGAGTTCCTCGCGGAGTTCGGCCGGCAGCGGGTCGGGTTGGAAAGGCTGGCGGTTCGTGCGGCGCTGGGTGATGGCGTGGAAGAGAAGGATGTCCTCCGCGCCAGTCTCGGCTTTCAGCCCGAGGCGAAAGCGCGCCAAAAGGTTCGCGTTTCCGGCGTCGGGCAGCAACTCGACTTCGTAGCGGTGTCCGAAATACTCGGCGGCCGTGCGCAGGTTGAAAAGCGCGGCGCCGCAACTGAGCGTCAATTCGCGGTCGTACGGGTCGATCACCCGGATGGCGCGGCGGCGGTCGGCGTGGACTTCGACGTCGGCGGCGTTGATCCGGAAAAGCCACGGCTGGGTGTTGTAGTTCGAGGGCGCCAGGACGGCGTAGGCGAGCAGGAATTCCAACTGGTCGCTGGAATAGCCGTCGGCCGGGTACTCGTCCGGGTTCACGAGCCACGGGTTCAGGGAGGGCTTCATGCACAGGATGATCGCACAAAGTGGGGCCGGTGCCAATGCTGTGGGCGCGACCTTGCTGGCGGCGGTGGCGGCCAACTTGAGACGGTCGTGCGCGTTGGGCTTGCCGAAGTGTTTTCAGCCGTTATCTTACCGGCACGCTGGCCGCGAGGCCGGCGGTGAATCTGTGAACTTGTCTTCCATTCAAGCCAAAGGGGCCGTGCGGGATTCGCGACGGCTGGTTGCCACTGTTGCCCTCGCTTTCGGCCTGGCCGCCTGGGTTTTGCCGGGGCGGGCCGATGTTTCGCCCGAAGAGGCTGCGCCCGCGCCGGCCCCCGCGCCCAAGCTGGCCCAAGCCGAAAGCACCGCCGACCCGGTGCGGGACTTGATCACGTTCACCACCAAGTACGACCAGGTGGTGCCGGTCCTGTCCGGTCCGTACGATCCGGACGTTACCCGGCTGACGGCGCGAGTGTTGGAGAACATGCACTATTCGCGGCACCCGCTGGATAAAGAGTATGCCCACCGGTTTTTCGACCGCTACCTCGACATCCTCGATCCGCAGCACTTCCACTTCACGCAGGAGGACCTCAAGGAATTCAAGACGTACGAGGACCGGCTGGCGGAGTTGACCTTGCGCCAGGGGGACACCCGCCCCGCCAACGAGATCTATGCGCGATTCCTTCAACGGTTCGACCAGCGGGCCGCCCTCGCGGCGGAGATGCTGCAGGCGAATCACTTCGACTTCAGTGGTGACGACCGGTACACGCCGAACCGCAAAGACGTGCCGTGGCCGAAGGATCTGGACGCCGCCAAGGCCCTCTGGCGCCAGCATCTCCGCTACGAGTATCTCCAGGAAGAGCTCAACAAGCTGAAGCCCGAGGAAATCATCAAGAAGCTGGCCCAGCGCTACAAACGGCAGATGCGCACACTGGCGGATTTCGATCGCGAGGACATTCTGCAGTTCTATCTCACCGCCCTGGCGAACGCCTACGACCCGCACTCGGATTACATGGGCAAGGCGCAACTGGAGAACTTCGCGATCAGCATGAAGCTCTCCCTCGTTGGCATCGGCGCTTTGCTGCGCTCGGACGACGGCTATTGCACCATCGAGAGCCTGTTGCCTGGACCGGCGGCGCGCAGCAAGAAGCTCAAGCCGGGCGACAAGATCGTTGCCGTGAAGCAGAAGGACGGCGAGCCGGTCGATATCGTGGATTGGAAGCTCAACAAGGTGGTGGAGATCATCCGCGGCCCAAAAAACACCGAGGTGACGCTCACCATCATTCCGGCGGACGCCGCGGATTCCTCGGTCCGCAAGACGGTCACGCTGGTGCGGGATGAGATCAAACTCGAGGACCAGCAGGCCAAGGCGAAGTTGATCGAGGTTCCCGGCGACGAGGGCAAGCCCACCCGTCTGGGCGTGATCGATCTGCCCTCGTTTTACGCCAGCTTCGACCTCGGCCGGTTCAAGAGCGCCTCTGCTCCGAAGAGCACCACCGATGACGTGACGCGTCTGATCAAGAAGCTCGTCGCGGAAGGCGCCCAGGGTCTGGTGTTGGATTTGCGGCACAACGGCGGCGGTTCGCTCGAAGAAGCCATCCGGCTCACCGGCCTGTTCATCAAGGAGGGGCCGATCGTGCAGGTGAAAGATGCGAACGGCGACGTCAACGTGGAGGATGATCCCGATCCCACCGTGCTTTATGACGGGCCGCTGCTGGTGCTGACCAGCCGGTTCAGCGCTTCGGCCTCGGAAATTCTCGCCGCCGCGCTCCAGGACTACGGCCGGGCGTTGATCGTGGGCGACAAGTCCACCCACGGCAAAGGGACCGTTCAGACGATCTACGAACTGAACAAGTTCACCAAACGCTTCCCGGAAAGCTTCAACCCCGGCGCGTTGAAGGTCACGATCCGCAAGTTTTACCGCGCCAACGGTGCCTCGACCCAACTTAAAGGGGTGACACCAGACGTCGTCCTGCCCTCCTTGAGCAACGAGATAGATGTCGGGGAGAGCACGCAGGATTACGCTTTGCCGTGGGATACGATTCCGAGCGCAGAATTCGCGCGCCTGGACCGCGTGCAGCCGTACGTCGAGGAGTTGCGCCGTCGTACCGAAGCGCGGCAGGCCACGGACAAAGATTGGGCTTACATGCGTGAAGACATCGATCTGTTCCGGAAGGCCAAGGCCGACAAAAGCATTGCGCTCAACCTCGACCAGCGACTCAAGGAACGCGCAGAGGCAGACGCACGGACCAAGGCGCGCAAGGCCGAGCGTGCGGCGCGACCGGCTTCGCCGGAGAAAGATTACGAGATCACGCTCAAGGTGGCCGATGAACCGGGCCTGCCGCCCGCCATCGGCAGCCCGGAAGCCAAGGCCAAGGAAGCGGAGGAGGCCAAGGCGACCCAAACCGCCAGCACGTCAGCCGACGCCGATACGGACGAAGACGAGGCTGACAAAACGCCGGCCGTGGATGTCACGATGGACGAGGCGAAGCACATCCTGCTCGACCTAATCGACCTGAGCGCTCCCGGCGCCAAATCGTCTCCGCCCGTCGCCGTCAAGGATCCCGCTACCAAGGCACAGAATTTCGGAGCTGAATAGGATCGCGACCGGTCCCCGGTCGCAGCAGCGCTGAACGCTGGGAAGGAGACTCCGATTTCCGCGGGCAAGTTGGTTCCGGTGTCGCCCGGAAACGGGAACGCCAGCACGCAATCCATTTGCGGGCGGTGTCCTGCCTGTCCCCGCTGCGACCGAAAGCCCTCGGCCCTTGTCCTCCGCCCATCGCCCTGACCGCATGCCCAGGCTGCGACCGGAGACCGGTCGCGGTCCGGCGCCCGACCGTACCGCCAGGATGCGCTACGCCGAATAGTCCAGATACACCGTCTTCAGCCGGCTGTAGAATTCGATCGCGCCCGCGCCCTGTTCCTTGAACGAATCGGTGCTGGACTGCTTCACCCCGCCGAACGGTGCCTGGAGCGCCAGGCCGGTGCTGATCTGGTTCACCTTCACCACGCCGGCTTCGATCCGCTCCGCGTAAAGCATCGCCTTCTTGAAATCGCGGGTCACGATT
>JAKANS010000082.1 GCA_021823625.1 bacterium
GCTGCACGCCTCCTGCACCAACTCCAGCGCGTACCGGTCCGGGGCGTCGAGGGTCGTGCCGGGAAAAGCCATTACGACCACCGCTTGTTTCTTGTCGCGTGTCTCGGTTACCCGCCCGGCCGTGCGCGCGCCAGGAACCGGCCCGGAGTTGCTCGGCCCGCGCGACCAGCCGCCGAGCACCCGCTCGACCGCGGCCTGAACGGCGGCGGGTTGAATGTCGCCATAGATCGCCAGGACCGCGTTCTCGGGGCAGACCAGCCGCCGATGAAAACCGCGCAGATTCTCGCCGCCAAGCCGGTTGACCGTGGTTTCCTCGCCCAGCAGGTCCAAGCCGTAGCCGGCGTTGCCAAACATCTTCCGCCGCATCGCGCGGAAGGCACTCGCCAGCACCTGGTCCCTTTGCGCCTTGATGCCCGCGAGCTGAATCTGGCGCTCGCGCTCGAGCGCATCGCCGGGAAACGCGGGGTGCAAGATCACATCCGCGAACAACTCCAGGCCGGTGGCGAAATCGCCGTTCAAGACCTCGGCGCTGACGCCGAAGCTGTTGTTGCCGCCGTACGGGTCGAGGCTGCCGCCGACCGACTCGATTTCCGTGGCGACCTGCTCGGCGGTGCGGGTGGTGGTTCCCTGCACGAGCATGCGCGAAAGCAGTTGGGTGAGGCCGTTGTTGGCCGGCGTCTCCGCCAGCACACCGCCGCGCAAGACGAGCCGGAAATCCACGAACGGCAGGCGATGGTCTTCCTTGAACAGCAGCCGCAGCCCATTCGCCAATTCGACCTTCTGGACCGCGTTTTCTGTTGTCAGCGCCACCGTGCCGGCGCGGACCGGGGCCGTGCCTTGAGGGAGGAGCGCGTACCGGGTGCAATTCTCGGTGGTCAAATACTGGCGGGCGACGCGTTGCAGGTCAGCCGGCACGATGCGCTTCACCGCTTCGAGGTGCCGCGCGGAGAAATTCAGGTCGGCCGCCGCCATCCAACTCCCGCCCAAGTCTTGCGCCTGGCCCTGCATGGTCTTGCGGGTGGCGAGCGTGGCGGAGACGAACTGCTTGACCGCCTTCGTCAATTCGGCGGCGTCCACCGGCCCCGCGTGGAGGCGCTGGACTTCCTCCCAAATCGCGGCCGATGCGGCGGCGAACTTGTCCGGTTCGAGCATGGCGCTCACGCCCACCAAACCTTCCCCGCCGGGGTTGTAGGTCCAGGCCTCGATCGAGGCCACCAGGCCTTTGCGCTCGCGGACTTGTTGGAAGAGGCGCGAACTGCGGCCGCTGCCGAGCAGCACCGCCAGCACGTCCAGCACCGGCACATCGGGATGCCGCACGTCAGGGATGTGCCAGCTCCACTGGACATGCCCCAGTTCGATGGGAGCCTCCTCGACAATTTCGCGCAGCGCGACCTGGCGCGGCTCGCGCGGCAACACCGTGGGCGGGAGCGGACGCGCCTTCGCCCCGGCGAAGGCCGCCCGGATTTGCTCGATCACGGCGTCGGTTTGCACGTCGCCGGCGATCACGAAGAAGACGTTGTTCGGCGCGTAATGCTCGCGGTAATACGCCACGATGTCTTCGCGCCGGAGCCGGTTGAACACGTCCGGATAGCCGATGATCGTGTACCGGTACGGGCTGATGGTGTAGGCGGTCTCGAACAGGCGCCGGCCCGACTGGCGGCCGGGGTCGTCGTGGCACATGTCCATTTCGCGGCGGATCACGTCCATCTCCTTCGCCAACTCCGCTTCCGGCAGGCTGGCGTGCTGCATGATGTCGCACAGGATGTCCACGGCCACCGTGGCGCCGGTGTTCGGGACATTGATCCAATAGACCGTGCGGTCGAACGAAGTGTAGGCGTTCATGTAGCCGCCGGCCTCCTGCACTTCCTGGTCGATCCGGCCGCCCGGACGGGTGGTCGTGCCCTTGAACAGCATGTGCTCCAGCACGTGCGAAAGCCCCGCGCCGAGCCAGCGCCCTTCGTGGATGCTGCCGGCGCGACACCAGGCCTGGGCCGACACCACCGGCGCGCTGTGGTCCTCGCGGACCATGATCGTCAGGCCGTTGTCGAGCGTGACCCAGCGGGTGCCTGGCGGCAGGGGCGGAATCTCTGTAAGTTGCGTCATGAGCCGCGCAATCTAGGGACGCGCGACCGCCCCGACAAGCAATGTCGGCCGGAGTTTCGGGGAGGTGCCGTGTCTGAAGCGACTGGTCCTGGCTTCCCACTCTGGGCATTGCGGGGCCATCCTGGCACGTTACCCTCCGCGCATGTCCGCCACGCAGAACCGCCCGGCCAGGCGCGTACCGGTCCGGCGCGAGTCGCCGCTCGCGCCGCAGATCAGAGATCTGATCGCCGCTGCTGGTGGCGGTCACAACGAGGATCTTGTGGCCGACATCGTCGAGAACGCCCTGCGCCTGCTGCGCGACGTGCAGCGCCGGGGCGACGTGCGTGTGATCGCCACGGCGTTGCGCGAGTTGCGCTATGCTTTCCGCGTCTTTGCGCCGTACGCGAAGAAGCGCAAGGTCACGCTGTTCGGTTCGGCGCGCATGGCGCCGGATCGTCCGGAATATCAGCAGGCGGTGGAGTTCGCGCGCCAGATGGCGGCGGCGGGGTTTATGGTCATTACCGGCGCGGGGCCGGGCATCATGCAGGCAGGCCACGAAGGGGCGGGGCCGGCGATGAGTTTCGGGGCGAACATCCGCCTGCCGTGGGAGCAGTCCGCCAACCCGGTGATCGAACGCGACGAGAAGCTGATCACGTTCAAGTATTTCTTCACCCGCAAGCTCACGTTCATCCGGCACTCGGACGCGCTGGCGTTGTTTCCCGGCGGGTTCGGCACGCTCGACGAGAGTTACGAGGCGCTCACGCTGATGCAGACCGGCAAGAGCCAGCTCATGCCGTTGGTGCTGATCGACCGGCCGGGCGGCAGCTTTTGGAAGACTTGGGACCAGCACGTGCGGGAGCACTTGTTGCGGAATGAACTCATCTCGCCGGACGACCTGAAACTTTACCAGATCACCGACCGCCCGGATCAAGCGGTGAAGTGGATTACCCGCTTCTATCGCAACTACCACTCGCTGCGGTTCGTGAAGGACCTGCTGGTGATCCGCCTGCAACACCCGCCGGCGCCCACGGCGATCGCGGCGCTGAACGAGGATTTTGGCGACATCGTTGCCGGCGAGCCGGTGTGCGCCACCGAGGCCAAGCCGGAGGAGCGCGAGGACGACGATGCGGTGGCGCTGCCGCGGATTGCCTTTGGGTTCGACCGCAAATCGTACGGCCGGCTCCGGCAGCTGATCGACGTGCTCAACGGCTGGTAGGCCGCTTGGCCGGAACAGTGTAGTTGGGAGCAGGGCTCGCCCTCACCCTAACCCTCTCCCCCGGAGAGAGGGGACTGATCTTTGCCGCGGTGGATCAGTCACCAAACGGTGGGCCGCTGCTAAACGTTTAAAAGGCTTCTCCCTCTCCTTGGGGAGAGGGCCGGGGTGAGGGAGAACGTTGCTTCTTTACCGCATTGTTCCGGCTCAGAATTGATCGGTCAACGCTTCCACCACCGTGTCCATGAAGGTGACGGGCACGGGCTTCTTGAGTTCCTTCGACTTGGCGAAGTCGGCCTCGAACAACTCCTGCCGCAGCCGGGCCGTGGCGGCAGGATCGGAGAACGCAATGTTGATCTCCTGTTCGACGTGGAGGCTCATCTTGTTGAAGTTGGCGGAGCCCAGGCACGCCCAGCCGTCATAGATCGCCGCCTTTACGTGGGACATGCCGGGATACCAGTACACCCGCACGCCGTGGACGATGAGCGTGTTGGCGGTGACGAGGTTGCTGGTGTTCATCACACCGATGTCGTTCACGCCCGGCAGGATCACCCGCACGTCCACGCCGCGTTCGCGCGCGGCGACCAGCTCGCGCACGATCCGGTCGTCGAGCAGGTAGGAGTTTTCCACAAAGACGTAGCGGCGCGCGCGTCGGAGGGCCTCCATCTGGGCGCGGTACACCTCCATCTTGCCGGTGGTGGTGTAAAGCGGGCGTAGTTCGATGCCGTCCGCGAGGGCCTGCCGCGGCAAGTCCTCGCGGTCGAAGATTTTCACGTAACTGTAGCCGAGATCGCCGAACCAACCGGCGTGTTCCCAGGCGAGGTGGAAATCCTTGGCCAGCCTGGAAACGATCGGCCCGGTGACGCGCACCATGAGGTCATGCCAGTCATAGCGGTATTCGCGGCCGATGTTCATGCCGCCGAGGTAGGCCAGCCGTTGGTCCACGACGATGAGCTTGGTGTGGTTGGCCGTCAGCCAGGGGTTGGCCGCCTTGCGCACATGCACGCGCGAATGATGACGCAGGTAGCTCGCGATATTGGCGGGCGGCTCGAAGCCGGGCGGCGATGGCGAGCCGGACGCGTTGATGGAGGCAAACAAGGTCCCCATTTCGTCCATGAGCACCCGTACCCGCACGTCGTGCGACCGCACCTTGAGCAGGTCGGCGATCTTCACTGCGTAGTCGTCGTTGTCGAAGATATAGACCAACATGTCGATACTGCGGCGTGCGTCCTGCAGCGACTGGATCAAGGCGGAGAAAAACGACTCGCCATCGATGAACAGGTCCAGGGTGCCGCGATAGCGCCGCGAGGACACCAAGTGGTCGAGGTCCTTTTCCCAGGCGTCGAGGTCCATGCCGGGCGCCTCGGAGAGCGGCGGGGGAGCCGGGCCGGCCGCCGGCAGTCCCGACGTGACCACCGCCGCGCCCGAGTTGCCGATGTGCCACAGCCCGCGGCTGACCAGCGTCACCGGGTTCTTCAGCGCGGTGACCAGCAGGCTGCGCACGATCAACCAGTCCAACGTCCGCAGCGCGAAACCCGGCGGCGACACGCGGCTCGGCGATTCGTCGTCCACCGGGTTGGTGAGAAACACGGTCAGCCGCCGCGGCACGTCCACGAACACGAACGCCGGGTCATCGCCTGTGACGAAGAGCACGCGGCCGGCGGGCGGCACCAGCTCGCGGAGCGAGGTGCGCAGCAGTTCGAGCGCCTCGCCGGCGAAGGCTTCTTCGCAGACCGTGCGCATGACCGTGACTTCGGGCGGACGCTCTTCAACCGGCACCAGGCGGACGCGGCCCGCGCGGTCGCGGTAAGCGACCAGTTCCTTTTCGTGGACGAACAGCAGGACGCCCAGGTCAGGAACGCGGGGCACCAGACTTTCGACCAGGCGGGTGTTCAGTTGGCGCCACTCGACCGGTCCCCGCGCCGGCACGCGGTCGCGCGACCACGATCGTGTGAGGGCGGGCCCGCCGGGCGTCCGTTTATCGGTTTCGAGTCGAACCAAGTAGTGGCCGTTTCCGTTGCTGGCGCCCGCGTCCGGCCAGGTGGCCCGCACACGAAGATCGCGGCCCGGCACCGAGATGCGGATTTGCAGGATGTTGGAAACCAGCACCGCGACCACGTTTGTCGTGGGGGTCTCTTCGATGCGTTCCAACCGCTGCACGCGCCGCGCCGAAGAAAGCGCGCACCCCCCAGCCAGCAGGAGGCACAAGCCCAGCCCCGCCAGCAGCCCGCAACGGGCCGGCCGCGGCAAGGCACGCATCGGCGGGGGGACAAGCTTGAAAATCACGGCGGGAAGCCGGTCACGCCGCCTGGCGCTCACGCTCCAGGAGCCGCCGCTTCCAATCCAGACCGCCGGAGAATCCGCCCAGCCCGCCGCCCGTCGCCACCGCGCGATGGCAGGGCGTGAGCACCGGAATCGGGTTCGCGCCGCACGCCTGGCCCACGGCGCGGAAGGCCCGCGGCCGGCCGACGCTGGCGGCGATTTCCGAATAACTGCGCGTGCTGCCGGCGGGGATGGCACGTAGGGCCTGCCACACTGCGCGTTGAAAATCGGTGCCGGCAGATTCGTCCAGCGGCGGCAGCGCGGTGAGGGTTTTGCCGGCGAGCGCGCGGGCCAGCGCCCTGGCCGTCATTTGCGCCCATTTGCGCGGTTGCGGCGGGAGCGATTCGATCGCCACGACGGGCGGGCGCGATTTTCGGGGAAAATCCAGGCCGGCGAGGCCGCCTTCGCTAAACACCGCGGCAAAGTCGCCGTCCGCCGTCGCCAGCAAGACGCGTTGTGAATTCATCGGTAGTAAATGTAGATCAGCCCCCAGATGATCAAAATGAAAAGGCCGCACAACGCCAGAAAGCGGTTGCGGGCGACGCGCTTTTCGTAGCGGAGCGGCCGCAGGCCCTGCACGTTGCCGGCGGCGAGGTAGCGCACCAGCGTGGGATTCGACGTGGTCGTGCCGCGGAGCTGGCGCCACCAACGCCGCGCCGTGGCGAGCGGATCGTACTTGCGCACACCGAGTTCGTTGTAATGCCCCGGCGTGGATTTCCCGGTGAACGGGCTGGTCACCTTCTGGTGGCTGACTTCCTCGAAGGCGGATCCCGTGGCGGCAGGCGGCTGAACCGGCGACCAGGGGGAATGCGGTTGGGCGGTCGAGCGCAGCTTGGGTTGCGCCTGTTCCTCGTGAATTTGCTCGTTCAGGCTGCTGATCTGCGACTGCAATTCCGCCAGGCGCGCGCTGAGCTGCCGCTCGTGTTCGCGGATCGGGTCATGCTTTTTGCCGAACAAAGCCATGCGCAAAGCGACTCAGCGCCGGAGCAGGATCGCCGTCAACACGCCCAGCGCCAGCAACGCCACCGCGGCCAGCGGCCAGGTGAGCGCGAAGCCGATCTTGAAGAGTTCTCCCAACCGTTGCCCGGCCAGGCCCACCAGGCCGGCGGGCGCGCTGGCGGACGCATTCGCAGCGCCGGGCGCCGGGCCGCTCTCGCCGTTGAGGACCGGCCATTTCAGGCGCGCCGAGTTCCATTCCATCCGCGCGTTTTCGAGGGTGGTCAGCGCGCGGGTCAGCGCGGTCTGCCAGGTCTCGGGCGTCCAGCTTTCCTGCCGGAGCGCCTGCACGTTGGTCAACGCTTCGCGGAGACCCTCCAGAGTCTTGGTCATCTGCTCCGCCTCGCGGCGGGCATGGAACTCGGCCTTTTCCAGCAGCTCCAGACCGCGGGTGAGATGTTGCACCATCTCCGGCCGGCTGGTTTCGAATTCGGCCTGGCGGCGGCGCGCCTCTTCCAAGGCGACGCGCTCGCGTTCGAGCGCTTCCTGGCGCGCCTTGAGTTCGGCGAGTTGGTGGTGTTTGCCGGTGAGATGGGCCTCCAACTCCTCACGGGTGGGCGGGCGGCCCGCGGGCGGCTGGGACTGGGGATTCATCGGGGCAGGCGGGGGCAGGGTGGCCGCAGAGGGACGCGCGGATTGGCTGGCGGTGAAATCGCGGTCAATGAAATCGCTGTCGTCGAGCGGCGCTGACATGGCCGCACTTTAACACTGACCCCCGGGGTGTAAAGCGCCCCGCCGCCCGAGTTCTTCACCGGCGTTCCCCCACCTTCCGACGCTCCCGGCAAAGCACGCAGCAACCGCGCGCAAAAGCGTTGTCGCCCGGTCGCGACCACCGTAGCCTGCCCGTCGTTTTCAGCACCCAATTTCGAAAGACACCCGCACCGCCATGAATCTGCATTCCTTTACTCAAACTGTCCCGCGGCACCCGAAGTGCCGTGGCTGGGGCCTGGCCGTCCTGGTCGGCCTGTTGTTGGCCGCGCCGCTCCCACGCATCCGGGCCGCCGACGCTTTCGCCCAAAACCGCAAACTGAGCCGCGGCGTGAACGTCCTCGGTTACGACCCGATCTGGCAGTCCTTCGATCGGGCCCGCTTTCGCGCCAGCCATTTCCGCACCATCCGCGAAGGAGGCTTCGACAGTGTGCGGGTGAACCTCCAGCCGTTTCGGTTTATGGGCGCCGGGCCGGAGTTCGCCTTGCGCGATTCGTGGTGGCGGACCGCGGATTGGATCGTTACCAATGCCCTGGCCAGCGGTCTCACCGTGATCCTCGACTTTCACGAGTTCAACGCGATGGGCGACCATGCTGAGGCCAACCAGCCCAAGTTCCTTGCGTTTTGGAAGCAGGCGGCGGCGCATTTCCAGACTGCCCCGGACAATGTGCTCTTCGAAATCCTCAACGAGCCTTGCCGCCAGCTCACACCCGAGTTGTGGAACCGTTACCACGCCGAAGCGCTGGCGATCATCCGCGCCACCAACCCGACTCGCACCGTCATCATCGGCCCGGCATTCTGGAATTCCGTGGACCACCTCGACGAACTCCAGCTCCCAGCCGCGGACCGCAATTTGATCGTCACCGTCCATTACTACAAACCGATGGCCTTCACCCACCAGGGCGCGCCGTGGACGAACCAGAAGGACAAGCTCGGCGTCGATTGGGGCACGCCGGAGGAACAAGCCGCGGTGACTCGCGATTTCGAGAAAGTGCAGGCTTGGTCCGCCAAGGAGAAACGGCCGATTTTGCTCGGCGAGTTTGGCGCCTATGACAAGGCCGAAATGGCCGCGCGCGTCCGCTACACCTCGTTTGTGGCTCGCACCGCCGCGCGGCTCGGCTGGAGCTGGGCCTACTGGCAGTTCGACTCCGACTTCATCGTGTACGATCTCGCGAAGAACCAGTGGATCGAGCCGATCCACCGCGCGCTCATCCCGGACGCCGCCCGCTGAGCGCTTCCGGCACCGGCGCGAACAAGTTGTGCGCAACCGACGGCGCTTTGCCGTTGACCCTCGCCCGTTCCGGCGCGACAACACCGCCCGTTTCTGGCGGTGAAATCCCGATCCTCCAAAACGGCCGGGCGGTCGTCCGTCATGGTCTTCGGTGTGGGCGCATTCACGCAAGGCGTCATGGCTGCGCTGCGGGCCGACGGCGCGCGCGTGTCGGCGTACCTCACCCGACCGTACGCGCATCACGGTCCCGCACTCGAAGGTCCGACCTTCGACGCCGCGGCACACCCCAATCCCTGCCCGCTCCTGGCGCGCGAACGGCCGGACTTCGTCGTGCCGATGTCCATCGAGTGGGCGTTGAAGCCGTGGACCGAGGAGTTCCTCGCCTCGGGCGTGCCGATCCTGTGCCCGACTGGCGACGCGTTGTTGCTGGAGCGCGACCGCGATTTCGCCCGCGCGCTGTGCCGGCGCTTCGGCGTGCCATTCCCGGCGTCGCACATCGCGCGTAACCTCGTTGAAGCCCGCGCGATCCTGGACCGCGATCCGCGGCCGTACGTGATCAAGAACCCGCTGTGCTCGCCGTTCAGCCCGGTCCACACCATCGTTTGCGAGACCGTCGCGGAAACGCGCTCCTGGCTCGAGCGCGTGGACTACGGCGAAGGCGTGTTTCTCCAGGAATACCTGGGTCGCGCGGAAGCGGGCCACATCGCGCTCGTGAGCGGCGGCGAAATTTACTCGCTGGTCACGAATCAGGAATACAAGCGCGCCTTCGACGGCAACCTCGGCGTGGTGGCCGGCGCGCCGCTGGGCGGCCTGGTCGAAAAAGATCCCGACGACAAGTATGGCCTGGCGCGCGAGCTGTTGCACCCGCTGCGGCCGTGGTTCCGCGAAGTGGGTTTTCGCGGGCCGGTGCAGGCCACGGCGATTCGGCAGCGACGCCGCTGGCACGTCCTCGAATACAACGTCCGCCTCGGCATCACCAGCGGACCGCTGATTCTCAATCTGCTCGCCAATCCGCTCGCGGTCTTGCGTGACGCCGCGCACAACCGCCCGTTGACGTTGCGCTGGCGGCCGAATCTGCGCTTCGGTTGTTCGCTCACCCTCGCCGGCTACGGTTATCCGTACGTGGCGCTTGAAGGTCCGCCGGTGCCGGTTGAAGTGGATGGGCAGCCGGACGGTCCGGTTTGGTGGACCGAAGTCCGGTGCGACTCGCACGGTCAACTGCTCGCCACCGGTCATCGCATCGCCGACGTCGCGGCGCTGGCGGGCACGCTGGACGGCGCGATTCGCAAAGCCTACGCGACCATCCGGCGCCTGCGCGTGCTGGGCAGTTATTATCGGCTCGATGTCGGCCGCTCGCTTTGGCCGCCCGGCACTGTCTGATTGAACGAACCGTTTAACCCTTCGCTGTGCAATGTCCCAAGTGCTCTCCCTGCTGGAAACCGATTCCGAACCCGCCGCCGTTAGTGCGCCCGCGCCCGCGTCCCGCTCTGCGTGGGTCGAAATCGACGTGGCCCAGCTCCGCACCAATTTCCGCCTGATCCGCGAGGACCTGCCCGCCCGCGTCGGCCTGGCGCCGGTTGTGAAAGACAACGCCTACGGGCACGGCGCGCTCACGGTTGCACGCGCCGCGGTCGAGGTCGGGGCGCGCTTTCTCGCGGTCAACACCCTCGAGGAAGCCGACGAACTCCGGCGCGCGGGATTTCGCACGCCGCTTTTGCTGCTGGGTGAACGGCATCCGGACGAATTGCCGGCCTGCGTGGCGCATGGTTGGCGGGTGTGTGTGGGCGAACTGGCGATCGCGCGCGAGCTCAGCCGGCTGGCCGTGGAGGCCGGCCGCACGGTGGCGGTGCATCTCAAACTCGACACCGGCATGGGCCGCTTCGGCGTGCGCTGGGATGAGCTCGCTGCCGCACTCCCCGAGCTGGTCGGCCTTCCGGGCCTCGAATGGGAGGGCGTTTCCAGCCATTTCGCCATGTCCGACGAGGCGGACAAATCTTTCGCTCTGCTGCAACTCGAGCGTTACCAGGCCTCGCTGCAAAGCCTCATCGAAGCCGGAATTCGGTCGCGTTTCCAGCACCTTTGCAACAGCGGCGGCGTCCTCGATTTGGCGGCGGCTCACTTCAACCTGGTCCGGCCCGGCATCCTGGCGCTGGGCGTGTTTCCGTCGCGCGTGTGCCGGCGCCTTCCCGGCATCGCGCCGGTGATGAGCGTCAAGGCTCGGCTCGTGTCCGTGCGGCGGCTCCAGCCGGGCGACCCTTGCGGGTACGGCCTGCGCTACCACGCGTCCACGCCGCGCCGGATCGGCATCGTGCCGGTCGGCTACGGCGATGGCTTTCCGCGCCTGCGCAACGTGGGCGAAGTGCTCGTTCGCGGGCGACGCGCGCCGCTGATCGGTTCGGTGGCGATGGATGCCTTTGCCGTGGACCTGACCGACGTTCCGGATGCGCAACTCTGGGACGAAGTCGTCCTCCAAGGCCGACAGGGTGGCGAAGAAATCACCGCCCAGGATCTCGCGCGTTGGAAAGGCAGCGTCTCTTACGACATCTTGGCCGGCTGGCGCGCGCGCTTGCCCCGCGTCTGCGTGGGGTGAGCGAGGCTGCGTGCGTTTGATTGGCGGTGGCGCTCACGCTCACGAAGCGGGTGGCGAACCGGCCTTGCTTCTTGCGCGCGTCCACTGCCACGCCAGCCAACCCAAGGCGAGCGTGCCGAGGCCGAAGAGGCTTTCCACCGGCCGCCGCCAGACGGTGAACGTGGTCATCGCCAGCACCGCCGCCACAAACAGCACCGGCACGACCGGCCAGCCCGGCACCGGCAGCGACGGACCTTCGCGCCGACGCAAGGCGATCAAGCCCGCCACGGTCGCCGCCGTGCCGAGGCTCAAGGTGAAGCCCATGTAAGTGAGCAACCACTCGTAGCTGGCGCTCCAGAGCAGCGCCAACGCCAGGCCGGCCTGGAGCGCGATGGCGGGGCGGGGCGGGCCAGCGCCGGCGGCCAGGACGCGGGGCAGGTAACCGTCCGCCGCCATCCGGGCATACACGCGCGGTCCGGCCATGATCAGCGAGGAAATGGAACTGACCAGCGCCAGCGCCACGATGGCCGTGACCGCGTCCGCCCAGGCGCGCCCGCCCAAGGCCTCCGCCGCGAGCCGGCCCACTTCGAGTTTGCCGGCGAGTTGGGCGGTGGGCGCGGCGAAAACGAACACGGTGTTCAGCGCCAGGTAAAGCGCGGTCACCAGGCCGGTGCCGAGCAACAAGGCCCGCGGCAGGGTGCGCTCGGCGTCGCGCACTTCGCTGCCGATATAGACCGCGGCGTTCCAGCCCGAATAGCTGAACGAAATCCAGACCAGCGCCACGCCGAAGGCCGCCAGCGACGCGGGAGCGGCGGTCGTTGGCACTGGTGCTGGCAGGCGCGGAGCGGCCATTGCGGCGAAGCCGGCGATCAGCGCCACCTTGAGGACCACCGCGGCGTTCTGCACCCACGCGCCTCGTTGGACATGCAAGGCGTGGACGGTCGCAAAGCCCAGGACGAGCAACGTGCCGGCAAGCTGCGGCGGCCAGCCCGGCAGCCAGGTTTTGGTGTACTCGCCAAAGGCGAACGCCGATCCCGCGAGCGGCGCGGAGAAGCCGACGAGCAGCGACAACCAGCCGGCGACATATCCCGCCGCCGGGTGCAGGGTGCGCGACAGGAACAGGTATTCACCGCCGGATTCCGGGATGTGCCGCGCCAACGCGCCGTAGCAGGCTGCGCCGAGCGCGGCGACACCGCCCCCCACCGCCCAGGCCGTCAGCACGATCCACGGCGAGTGCAAGTCGGCCAGCAGGAAGCCGCTGGTGGTGAACACGCCCGTGCCAATCATGTTGGCTACGACCAGCGCGGTCGCGCTGAGCAGACCGAGTTGGCGGGGCGGCGACGCGACAGGATCGGCGGCAGCCACCGCGGGAGACGATTTGGGTGAGGGAGGCGTGGCGGAAACGGCCGGTCAAGGCCCGGTTTTGCGGAAGCGCACGATGTAGTTGTCCTTCAGGAAATCGAGTTGCTCGATCTGTTTGAAGCCTGCCGCCTCGATCTCGGCCGAGAAGACCTCCTGGCCGGCGCGAACGTGGTTCAGCGTCCATTCGGAGGTCTTGCCTGGAATGCGTTTGAAGTCCACGAGCACCAACTCGCCGCCCGGCTTCAGCGCCTGGTGAATCGAAGCCAGCGTGTGTTGCGGGTACTCGAAGTGGTGGTAGGTGTCGCAGATGAAGGCGAGGCTGATCGAACTCGGCGCCAGTTCGGTCGAGCGTTCGGTGCCACGCACAGGCTGGATGTTCTTGAGCCCGGCCGCGGTGGCGCGTTCCGCGATGTGGCTCAGGAAGTCCTTCACGATATCGACGGCGAAGACTTTGCCGGTCGGACCCACCCGCTCCGCGAAGAGCATGGTGAACAGGCCGGTGCCGGCGCCGATGTCCGCGATCTGTTCGCCCGGCTTGACCTTGGCTGCGGCGACGATGCGCTCGCGCTGGTCGTAAATTTCGCGGCCTTCGTGCTCGAAGCGCTCGGTCCACTGCGCGACGTCCACGTGCGGTTTCAGGAACTCGGCGTTGACGCCGGGTTTGACGTCCGCCTCGGGCGGTTGAGCCGTTGCGGACGTCGTGGCACCGGTTTGGGCCTGCAGTTGCAGCCCCAACGACAGGGTGGCGAGGGCCTGGAAGCATCGTCCCCAAGGATAGGGTTTGTTCATGGGGGCAAACCGTACCGGCGAAAGGTGGCTTTGGCAAAGCGGCCGATGCGGGAGCGGGATTTCCCGGGCGTCCGGCACCCCGGCCAGACCTCATCAATCATCCCCTGCGGATTGGTACAATTTATGTCGCAATTGCGACAGAATATGTGCCGATGTCTAAGTGCCCGCGAGCAGTTCGGGCGGCGGCGGCGCCAGGCGGAACTCGCTCGCGGCCGCCATCTTCGCGAACGATCCCGCGTGAAAGGCGTCCCGATACTCGGGCATTTCGAGGAGGTGTTTGCCCGGAAGTTGCGTGTCGCGGAGGACCAGGAACTTGAGTTCCGCCAAGTTGCTGGACCACCGGAAGCCGTTGCAGAACTCCAGTCCGGCGAACTGGGTTTTGTAGAGCGCCCGCGTCGAGTAGCAGGTGCCGAGGTGCAAATACTCCACTCCGCGTTCGGCGAAGAATCCCGCCGCGTGCGTCATCATGTACATGCCCAGGTTGCGGCTGAAATGCGCGAGGTCGTAAAACGCGTAGTAGTAATAGGCTACGGCCGGCTCTTCGAGGAACAACAGCGCGGTGCCCACTTCCCGGCCGGACACGGTGTCGGTGAAGAGCAGCAGGTGCGAAATCACCGGCGAGGACATGAGGCTGTCGAGCCGCGCGAAGGACATGACCTCCTCGCCGAAGCGTTGGTCGGCGTAGGCTTTCCAGGCCTGGCGCCGCGCGTCGGTGTAGTCGAAAGCGGCGCGCGGAATCAGTTCCGCGACGATCCCCGCGCCTTTGCGCAGAATGCGGCGGTTCTCCGAGGAAGGCTGATAGTTGGCCAGCGGCACGCGGAGATTTCGGCAAAGGTAGTAACGATCCAGTTGGGGCGAAGCCGGCAGGAAACCGCGGCGGAAGAAGTCGGCCGGCCGCTCGCCGGCTTCCGGCAGCGCCCAGATTACGTACGGGTAGATGTACCGGCTGTAATCCGAGCAGGTTTCGGAGAACACAAGCTTCATGGCTCAAACCAGGCGCGTCACCGGCGTTTTCACGGCGCGGTGCATAGCACGCGCCTCTCGCGTCTTCAACTCCGGGACGTCCGAGCCGAACGGCTGGCAGCGCCGATCGACGCGGGACTTCGCCGAGCGAGGCGATTTGCGCAACCGCGTTTTGCCCGCATTTTAACCGCCTATGCCGAAAGGCGGTTATCGACAAGGCCGGCAGTCATGCACGCAACACCCCTTGTGGAAGGCAGGGTTTCCGCGTTCCGCCAGCAAACCGTTTGGCGGTCGGTCGCGGTTTTTTTGCCGCACTGGCAGTCCGCGCTTTGCGGCCGGCCGCGATTTTGGTAGCGTGCCTTCGGCGTAACTACGACCCGTGGACACCATGAACCCGATCACCTCCCAGCAACTCCTCGACGCGCAGAACTGGCGTTACGCGACCAAGAACTTCGACCCGACACGCCCGATCCCCGACGAAACCTGGGCCGCGCTGGAGCAGACCCTGGTGCTCACCCCCTCTTCGTTCGGCCTGCAGCCCTACCGGTTCCTCGTCATCGACAACAAGGAGTTGCGCCAGAAGCTCCTCCCTCACGCCTGGAACCAGCGCCAGGTGGTGGATGCCGCGCGGTTTGTCGTCTTCGCCGCGCGAACCGACGTGACCGCGCAGGAGATCGACGCCTATGTTCAACTCGTGGCCACCACGCGGGACGTTTCCGTGGACAGCCTCGCGGGCCTTCGTGGCATGATGGCGGGCATGCTGCTGGCCGAGGCAACCAAGTCGTTTGTGCCACATTGGACGGCGCGGCAGGCGTACATCGCCTTGGGCAATCTGCTCACCGCCGCGGCGTTGCTGGGCGTGGATGCCTCGCCCATGGAGGGGTTCGTGCCCGCGGAGTTTGATCGCGTGCTCGGCCTGCCCGCTCAAGGCCTGACGGCGGTCGTTTGCTGCGCTCTGGGCTACCGCGCCGCCGGCGACAAATACGCGACCGCGCCCAAGGTGCGATTCCCGGTGAACGAACTCGTGAACCACGTTTGAGCAGCCGTGGCGCCGTCTCCGGTCGAGACGCGCGGGTAGCGTCCTGATTTCAAATGGGTGGCTGCGCCGCTGCGTCGGCGCCGGGGGATGCGGCAGCACCGACGCCACCAAATCAGGACACTGATGCGCCGCACCCGCTATTGCGCCCGGCAACGCCGCCTTGCTAGCCTTTTGCCATGCGGATTTTGTCAGGCATCCAACCGTCCGGCGCGCTGCATCTTGGAAATTATTTCGGCATGATGAAGCCGGCGATCGAACTCCAGGACCAGGGTGACGCCTATTATTTCATCGCGGATTGGCATTCGATGACGTCGCTGACCGATCCCGCGATGCGGCGCCAATACTCACTGGACGTGGCGCTGGACTTCCTGGCCTGCGGTCTCGATCCGAAGCGCACGGTGTTCTTCCGCCAATCCGACGTGCCCGAAGTGGCGGAGTTGACGTGGATGCTGAGCACGGTCACGCCGATGGGTCTGCTCGAACGCTGCCATAGTTACAAGGACAAGCTGGCGAAAGGCTTGTCCTTCAATCACGGCTTGTTCGCGTACCCGGTGTTGATGGCGGCGGACATCCTCATCTACGACTCGAACGTGGTGCCCGTTGGCCGCGACCAAAAGCAACACGTCGAAGTGACCCGCGACATCGCCATCAAGTTCAACGAGCAGTACGGTGAGACCTTCGTGCTGCCCGAACCGCGGATTCGCGACGAAGTGGCAGTGGTGGCGGGCACGGACGGCCAGAAAATGAGCAAGAGCTACGGCAACACCATCGAGATCTTCGGCGACGAGAAGGCGACCCGGAAGAAGATCATGGGCGTTGTCATGGACAGCCGCACGCCGCAGGAACCGAAGCCGGACGCGGACCAGAACCTGGCGGTGCAGTTGCTCAAGTTGGTGGCGCCGGTGGAGGTGGCGCGTGACTTTGAGGCCCGGCTGCGGGCGGGTGGGCTGGGTTACGGTGACCTCAAGAAGGCGCTGTTCGAGCATTACTGGGACCACTTCGCCGAACCGCGGAAGCGTCGCGCCGAACTGGTCGCCAACCTCGACTTTGTCCACCAAGTGCTCCGCGACGGTGCGGCCAAGGCGCGAGCTCTCGCCGCGACAGTTCTCGGCCGGGCGAAGCGCAACGCCGGGCTAGTCTGAAATTCGCGGGGATTTCTATCCGGATCGAGCCTCGGCGCGGCGGGTGAACCACGCGGTTGGCGCGTCAAATCCTGCCTGCGTCTCCTTCAAAGCAAAGGGCAGGTCAGATGACCCGCCCTTGCGTGAAAGCGAAATGGTTCGAGGCGCTTAAGCCTTGCGGAAACGGCGGCAGGCGCCGAAACCCAACAAACCCAAGCCCGCGACCGCACCCCACCCTGCCGGTTCTGGCACAGGAGCCATACCACTAACTGTCATTGACCACCCCTGACTAGAACCACTCTTTGTCATATTGACACTCCCGGAACCGTCCTCCTCAGAATAACCGCTTTCGATCCAACTTCCGGTCAAAAAAACCGCTCTGCTGCATTTGTCAAAGTGTCGAAGAACTGTAGGTCAAGCTCCAAGTAGATGCGTTGAGATCGAACGTGATATTGGGAGAACCCGTCTTCGTGAGAGTGAGCCAACCGGAAACGGGACCGCCCGTGTAAGAAGTGCCGGCAGTCTTGGTTAGAGTCAGAGGTTTGATCGTGCCCAGCGTGTAGCCGGCCAGAAAGCCGCTAGTGCTATCCGTAGTTCCAATCGAGTAAGTAAACGCGATGGGAGTGGATAATTCACCGAAGCGTTCGGCATTGGACTCGCAGAAAAAGTGCCCGAAAGACCCACGGATCCATCTCCGAGCACCGCCGCCGCAGCCGAACCCCGGAGGGGGCAAGACGCGCCGCGCACGGAAAACTGGTCGAGGGCGGGTCACTTGGGTTTCCTGTTGGGGTGTCGACAAACCCAGCCCACAGCGCATACCCAACATGCCCCACCCCACCGATCATGATCGCTTGAACCACGTCCTGCAACTGCTGACCGAGCAAGGCGCCACCGGCTTCGCCGAAGGCATCCGCCTGCTCGTCAATGAAGCGCTGCGCGTCGAACGCCAGCAAGTCCTCCAAGCCCAACCCTACGAACGCACCGACACCCGCCAAGGTTACGCCAACGGCTACAAATCCAAAACCCTCACCAGCCGCGTCGGCCCCATCACCTTCCGCGTGCCCCAAGTCCGGGGCGAAACCGCTTTCTATCCCAGCGCCCTGGAAAAGGGCCTCCGTTCTGAGCCGGCCCTCAAACTGGCGCTGGCTGAAATGTACGTCCAAGGCGTCTCTACCCGCAAAGTCTCCGCCCTCGTCGCGGAACGCTGTGGCGCCAGCGTCAGTTCCCCTCAGGTCAGCGAAGGCGCCAAACTCCTGGACGCCGAGCTCCCACCATGGCGCGAGCGCACTCTCGGCGCCTATCCCTATCTGGTCTTAGCCGCCCGCTACGAGAAGGTTCGCCGCAATGGCCAGTTGCTGGACTGCGCGGTCCTCCTCGCGCTGGGTATCGGCCCGGACGGCAAACGCGCCCTCCTGGGCGTGAGCGTCGCCCTGAGCGAAGCCGAGGTCCACGGGCGCACTTTCCGCCAAAGCCTCGGGCAACGCGGGCTCTGTGGCGTCGCGTTTATCGTGAGCGACGATCACGTCGGCCTCCAAGCCGCCCGCACCGCCGTCTTCCCGGCGGTGCCCTGGCAGCGCTGCCAGTTTCATCTCCAGCAAAATGCCCAGGCTTACGTCCCGCGTCTGGACCAGCGCGCCGAAGTCGCCCGCGCCATTCGCAGCGGGTTCGAGAGTCCCAGTCGCCCCGCCGCCGAGCGGCGGCTCAAGGAGATCGTCGCGCACTACACCCCGAGCGCCCCCAAGCTCGCCACTTGGATGGAGGAAAACCTGCCGCAGGGCCTCGCGGTCTTCGCCCTGCCCGTGGCCCACCAGAAACGGCTGCGCACCTCCAACGCGTTGGAACGCGTGAATCAAGAAATCAAACGCCGCCCCCGCGTTGCCCGCCTCTTTCCCTACGAAGCCTCCCGCTTGCGCCCAGTCACCGCCCTACTGGCCGAAACCAGCGAAGAATGGGAATCCGGAAAAATCCACCTCAACATGGAATGCCAACCCCAGCCCTCAGTTTGACGCCCGGTCATTTTACAGAAAAAGAATTGCGCGGCCACAGGTGAGTCACCATGTGCGGAATAGGCTTCGACCTCCGGGCTCAGACTTCAGGAATCCTGTTTAGTGCCAGATTGCCCACGCCGGTGCGGGCTGCACCGTTAGGCCGTTTACCATCCCTTGGCGTGGGGCGAACTCGCCATCGGAGCGTCTGTGGATACCCTGCCGTCTGAGTTCCGCCGCGGCCTTGCGACGCCAATAAATGCTAATCAGTGGCCAAGCGAAGTTTGGCGGCGGGCAGCGTCGGGCGTAGGTTCCGATCACACGATTTGAAACACAACACCAACCGGGGACGGTCGTCGTCCCATTAACCGGAGTTCTTGTCCATGGACAACATCACAACTTGCATCGCCTCCCATCCGTTTTGGGCCGGGACCGCGCCCGAGCAGATCGCCAAGCTCGCCCGCTTCGCGAAACTCGGCCGTTATGGCGTGGGCGATCTCATTTTTCAGGAGCGGCATGAAGCCGATCATTTGTATTTGCTCCATCGTGGTCACGTGGCGCTGGAGGCGTTTCTGCCCGGCACGGGGGTGACCACCGTGTCGGTGCTGGGGCCCGGGGAAGCGCTGGGCTGGTCGTGGTTGTTCGAACCTTACCAGTGGCAGTACAGCGCCCGCTCGGTGGACGCCACCGAAGTGATTGCTTTCAGTGCCACCGAGCTTCGCGAGATGGCGGAGCAGAGTCCCGCCTTCGGCCGGGAACTGGTGACGCGCATGGCCCAGGTGCTCTTGCAGCGCCTGCAGGCGGAGCGGCACAAGCTCAACGAGATGCAGTCGGCGCAAAACCAACCGCTCGCTGACGTTCTGGGCGATTTGGACGAGGAAGGGGAAGCCGCGGTGGACCGTCGTCCTTGATGCGCGGCAAAGCAGCCGAATTCACAACGTGCGGACGGCATGGTTCCGCGGGCCGGGAAAGCCTGGTCGCCAAGGCCGCTGGCGCGTCGGTGCGGCGGGGAGTTACTGGGTCTCGACGCGGAAAAACCGGGCCGACTGTCCCCCCAACGGAATCGTGAAGCGGTAGGCGGAGTTGGCCTGCAGGGTCTGGAACATGGCATCGGCTTCAGCGGTCCAAGGGCCGTTTGGTGAGGGTGCGCTGAGCAGTTGGTACTTGAGCGCGGCCGTGCTGTTCGCGACTTGGAAATCCATCTGGATCTTGCCGGCCACCACGGTGGGGCGAGTGGCAAGCGTAAGCACTGGCAGGAGTGCGCCGGTCGCGGTCACGTTCAGCACGGGGCCCCATTCAAGGTGGTACTGGTTGAAAATCTCTCCGCGCACCGCGAGGGCATAGTCGCCCGCGACTTGCGGCGCGAAGGCAAACGGTTGACCGGCGTTCGCCTCGCCCACGCCGGCACCCCCGAATTCCTGGATGTTGAGGAAAGTGACCTGGTCGAAGTAGAAACCCACGCGGAAGCCGGTCTCCGGAAAGTAATCTCCGCCGGCGTGATGGTAGGCGAACCGCAGGGATACGATCCGCCCAGCGTACTTGGAGAGCGGGATCTCCTCGAGTTTGAAGACCGAATCGCCGCTGCCATTGGTTCCCGCGAGCGAATAGACATCCGTCCACGAGGAACCGTTATCGAGCGACAGTTGCACCTTCGCGAACTGGTTGCTGGTGGACAAGCCCAGCCAGCGCTGGAACTGGATCGCGGAATTGGAGGCGCACAGCAGGGTCCGCTGATAAGTCAGCGTCTGATCCACCAAGGGCACGGGCTGGACCAGGTGGAACGAATAGCCGCCCGCGGCGCGGACATCGCCCGCCCGCGGCTCGTAACCGGGCGAAAGCGAAGCCGTCCAAGCCCAGTTGGTCACGCCTTGTTCGGCGCCTTCCACCACGCTTAAGAGTGAGCGCCGCCCGGCCTGCCATTGGTAGCCAGCGGCAATCGGGACGCTGGTGAACGTGTAGGCATTCGGGTGTCCCACGTACGGTTGACTCGGGCCGTTGACGGTCGGCAAGACCAGGTCCGGTCCAGGAACGTCCGGATCGAATACGTTGACCTGGTACTGGAAGGTTTGTTCGACGCCTCCCAACAGGACGTGATCCACGTTCACCTGATACGTGATGTCCGCAGCGGGACGGGGCGAGTCAAACGCTTGAGTGGGATCGACACCGGCCAGGTACCAGACCACGGCGTTTTCGCCCTCGCCGGTGGCCAATGGCTCCAGTTCCACCGCCACCGGAACACCGTTGCTGGTCAGCGTGATCTGGGCAGCGGAGAAATCCGCGTCCGTGTGCGCGAAGGACCAGCGCGAGCCGAGCAGCGGGTAAGGGAAGTATCCCGGCGGCGGCCAGGCCACGAAATCGTCGCGCGTTGTCGGGCGCGGACTGTAATAGTTCTGGTCCACCACCCAGGTGGCATTGGCGGCGTAGTTCGTCTCCCCTTGGGGAATGTCGCCGCTGCCCATGAACTGCGTTTGCGGATACAGCAGCCACCGGCGATGTCCGACCGCGCCATTGTACAAGCCGAAGTCCTGCATGTATCCGTCGATCGCCTCCGGTCCCGCCCGACCCAACGCCAGGTTCGATTGGCCGGCCGCTTCGGCGCCATCCGCGGAGTAACAAAGCCAGTCCGCCGGCGGGTAATGGTTGAGGTTGGTATTCCGGCTCATCATCAACGCCGCCTGTTGCGCCTTGGCGTTGAAATCGTCCTGGAAAGAAACCCAGGCCGGCACGCCAGCCATCGCGCGGTAGTAGTTGATGCGCAGAGCGACGAGTTCGCGAAAGTCAGGCGCCGTCCCGCCCGCATCGCAATTGGCCCAGTCGCCCACCCAATCCAGGGTTGCTTTCTCGCTCGCACTGTAAACGAGGCGGTAGAAAGCCCGCGCTTCCTCCCGTTTCGAGGTGTCCACCGCGAACAACACCGTGGGTGCCGTCCCTTGGAGTGCGATGCCCCGGTCCTCGCGTGCCGGCTCCGCGGGTGCCGGCGGCGGTGTTCCCAGCCAGAAGCCCTCGGCACGGAGGCCGTCCGCGGCCAGCAAACCGGAGAGAACGATCGGAAGGAGAGTCGATTTGGGAAGACACCCCGCCTCCCACGCGCGCCTGTTCATAGAAAATCCTTACGCTTGGCCATCTTAGCGGGCGTCTTCTTACCGGATCCCCTCCCGCGCGTCCAGTTTGAATGATTGCGCTGATCGGTTTTTGCCCGCCGCCGGTTTGGGGTGTGGGCAGCTCTTCGCTATTTGGGCCGCGGGCAGTCCGGCGGGCCCGTCATCGCCGCAGAGGTCGGATCTCGAACCTCAAGGCTCGACAAGCACCTTGCCCAGCACGAGACGGCTGCGCAACGCCGCGAAGGCTTGGCCGGTTTCGGCGAGTGGAAACACGCGGTCGATCGTGGGTTGGAGCCGGCCCGTCGCCGCCCACTCCAACGTCGCCGCCAGGTCGCGACGCGTCCGGCCGTAGCTCCCGACGAGCCGCTGTTGTTTCACGAAGAACGGCCACAGATTCAAGGTCGGCTCGCGTCCCGCGGTTGCGCCGCAGGTCACCACCGTTCCGCCGCGCGCGAGGCAGTTGAAGACTTGTTCGAGCACGGGGCCGCCGACGTGTTCCACGACCACGTCCGCGCCGCGTTTGCCGGTGAGTTTCCGCACCTGCGCCGGCCAGGCGGGATCGGTCGAGTCCACGGCGGCCTCAGCCCCCAGCCGCAGCGCCAACTCGCGCTTCGCCGCCGTCGAACCGGTGCTGATGACCCGCGCGCCCAGGCCGCGCGCGATCTGGATCGCGGCCGAGCCCACGCCGCTCGCCCCGCCGATCGCCAGCACCCAGTCGCCGGACCGCACGGTGGCGCGGTCGGTCAGCATGTGCATCGCGGTGCTGCCGGCCAGCGTGAGCGCAGCGGCGGTTTTGAAATCGAGCGCGTCCGGCAGACGCACCAGCGCCCGTGCCGGCACGAGGACTTGTTCCGCGAATCCGCCCTCGCACTGAACGCCCAGCAACATCGCGTTTAGGCAAAGCGATTCGTCGCCGCGAGCGCAGAACTCGCACTTGCCGCAAAAGAGGTTCGATTGGACGGCGACGTGATCGCCGGCCCGCCAGTCGGCCACGTCATTTCCGACTGCGACGACTTCGCCGGCGATCTCGCTTCCGGGCGTCCGCGGCAGGACCACTGGGATGGGCAGGGCGCCTTCTTCAAGCCACAGATCGAGCCGGTTCAGGCCGCAGGCGCGGACGCGGACCGAGACTTCACCCGGCCCGGGCCGCGGCTCGGGCACATCGCGCAACTCGAAACGGCCGGGCTGGCCGTGAGCGAGCAATTGAAAAGCCTTCACGGCCTCAGCGTGGCGTCTGACACCGCCTGCCGCAAGTCCACCGCCGAACTCCATCGGCGGCGAACCGGCATAAACGCAGTTCGGGATTTGCCCGCGGGCGGCCGCTTCTGTGCGCGATGACTCGGGCGACGCCTGGTGCAGTGCTTCACCGGGCAGTGCGCCGGCCCGCGGATGTTTTTCCTGTTCAAATGGCTCGCGCCGTGAAATGGAGAACGGCGCGCGGCGCCATTTTGCCCGCGCCCATAGGCCCATGCGTGCTCCTCAACCTCGAACCAAACGCCTGGACGTGCGCCCGCTGTTGGCGCGCGGTGACAATGTTTATTCCGCGATCCGGCAGGTCGTGGACCGGCTGGAACCGGCCCAACGGTGCGAAGTGACCGCGCCGTTCCTGCCTTCGCCCTTGATCGAAAAACTCGGCAGCGAAGGCTTTCGCTCCGAGGTCAAACAGGCCGGCGCCGGGGTTTGGACCGTGGCGTTCTGGCGCGATTCCACCTAAACTACGCCGCATGACGCCCGACCAATTTGCCGAACTGAAGCAGGCCGCCATCGTCAACACCCTGCGGGCCTGCCAGCTTTTTTCCGGCCTGGCGACGGCCGACCTGAAGAACGTGGCCGCAATCACGCTGTTGAAGACGCTGGCCAAAGGCGACTACCTGTTTCGCGAAGGCGAACCTTCGCGCGGCTTTTACGTGGTGCAACAAGGCGCGATCAACGTCCACCGCGTCGGCACTTCCGGGAAGGAACAGATCATCCACGTCTTCCGCACCGGCGAGTCCTTCGCCGAGGCGACGCTCGCGACCGAGACCGGCTACCCGGCCAACGCCCGCGCGCTCGAACCCAGCCAGGTCTTGCTGGTGCAGAAACAGGACTTCATCGGCTTGCTGCGGCGGCACCCCGAACTGGCGTTGCGGATGCTGGGGTCGATGAGCCAGCACTTGCGCGTGCTCGTGGGGTTGCTGGACGATCTCACGCTCAAGGACGTGGAAACCCGGCTCGCCAACTGGCTCGTGCGCCGCTGCCCGGACCCGGAAGGCACGCAGCCGGTGGCGATCAGCCTCACGATGACCAAACGCGTGCTGGCCGCCGAGTTGGGCACCGTGAGCGAGACGTTCTCGCGCACGCTCGCCAAATTCCGCGAGCAAGGGCTGGTGGCTGTCAAAGGCCGCGTGCTCACCGTGCTTGCGCCAGCCCGGCTGACGGCGCTGCTCCGCAAACACCTGGGCGGCTGACCCGGCCGCCGCGCCACCAACGATTCGGTAGTGTCCTGGTTTGGTGGTGGCGGTGCGGCCGCACCGCCCTGCGCCGCCGCCGCGGCGCAGCCACCCATTTGAAATCAGGACACTACCACCAACGATTCAACCCGCTTGACTTCGGCGGGACTGAACCCGATGAAGTGCGCGCAACGAATAACGCCATCTATGCTTCCGACTCCTCGTTATCGCTCCACGGCTCGCGCCACGCGCGCGCTTCAAAGCTTGGCGCTGGCTGCCGTTGTTTTGGCGCCTGCCACGGCTTGGCTTTCATCGTGGGCCGCGGAACCGACCGACGTTCCCCAGCGCATTGCCACGTATCCGGACGACGCCGCGTTTCCCGGCCAGGGACCGCTGCGCAGCCGGATGGACTGGTTCCGCAAACTCTGGTGCGAACGCCGCTCGCAATGGTGGCACGATCGCGAGCGCGACCACGGCGCGGTGGTGTTTCTGGGCGACTCGATCACCCAGGGCTGGGGCACGCTGGCGAAGGATTTTCCAGACCTCAAGGTGGCTAACCGCGGCATCAGCGGCGACCTCACGCGCGGCGTATGGTATCGCTTGCAGGAAGACGTGCTCGACTTGGATCCGCGCGCGGTTGTGCTGTTGATCGGCACCAACGACCTGGAGGACGGCGGCGAGCCGGAAGTCATCGTCGCCAACGTGAAGGCCATCCTCGAAGCCTGCCGCCGCCACAACACGAAGATGCCGGTGATCGTGTGCCAAGTCATGCCGAGCGATGCCAGCAAGCATCGGCCGGCCGAACAAATCCGGCGGATCAACGAGCTGCTTGCCGCGGCGGTCAAGGACCAGCCGCAGGTCCGGCTGTGCGATAGCTGGACGATTTTCGCCGACGCCCACGGCAACGCGAAACCGGAGGAGTTTCCCGACCTGTTGCACCCGAACGCCGCCGGCTACGCCAAGTGGGCCGCGGCGCTGCGGCCGTTGCTTGCCAATCTGCCGGCCACGCCCTGAACGGCGAGCCGGTGGAGGCGCGCGGCCGGTTCGCCCTTGACCGTGGGGGCCAGTCGCGGAAGCTGCCCCGCAGCGTCATGAGCAAAACGATCTTCGAGCGCATCTGCGCGAAGGAAATCCCCGCCCACATCGTTTACGAAGACGACCAGGTGGTGGCGTTTCGCGACATCAACCCGCAGGCGCCGGTGCACGTCCTCCTGGTGCCGCGCCGGCCGATTCCGCGCCTGGGGGACGCGACAACCGCCGACGCCATCCTGCTCGGCCATTTGTTGCTGAAGGCGGCGGAGGTTGCCAAGCAGCTTGGGTTGGCCCACGGCTATCGCCTGGTCATCAACAACGGTCGCGACGCTGGCGAATCGGTGCCCCACCTCCATTGCCACCTCCTGGGCGGTCGCGCGATGGACTGGCCGCCCGGCTGATCACGCGCGGCGGAGCTGCCGTTCGATGCCCGTCCGAAACGACTCGATCGCCAGCCCGAACAACTCGTTGGCAGGACGCGGGTCGCCCACGTTGTCTTCGGCCAGCATGATCAGTTGGTCGCGATTCAACGGCGCCGCGCGGCCAAACAGGCGTGGAAAAACGAACTCCAGCGCCGTCGCCTGCACCCGCGCCATCGGCAATGGCACCCGCAGCTTCAGCCGTCGTCGCCTCATCACGGAAAGAATCGTGTCGAGCACCTCGAGGAAGCTCAGCCGGTCCGGACCGCAGAGATCGTAGGTCTGGCCAATCGCGCGCAGCTCGCTCAGTGCGCCCACGAACGCCGCGGCCACAACCTCCACAGAGACCGGCTGCAACTTTCCGCGCCCGCTGCCCATGACCGGCAGGATCGGTGACCAGCGCGCCAGGTTCGCAAAGAGGTTCACGAAATGGTCGCCCGCGCCGTAAATCAGCGAAGGCCGGAAAATCGTCCACGCCAGCCGGCTGCCCCGCACGGCTTGCTCGGCCGCCCATTTGGTCTGGTGGTAGCGCGACGCGGCGTCCGGGCGTGTGCCCAACGCGCTCATGTGCACGTAGCGGTTCACGCCCGCCTGTTCCGCCGCGCGGACGACGTTTTGCGTCGCGACCGTGTGGGCGCTTTCGAAGGTGTTTCGGCCCACCTCGCCGATGATGCCGACGAGGTGAATGACTGCCTCGCAACCTGGCAGCGCGCTCTGGATCGAGTCGGCCTCGAGGACATCACCCGCGACCAACTCGGCCCCGAAGCGAGCGGTCAGTTCGGCTGCGCGGGGTGAAGTCGGGTTCCGCACCAGCGCGCACACCGCGTGGTCTGCCTCGCGCAGTTTCGCGAGCACCGCGTGGCCGACAAAGCCGGTGCCGCCCGTGACCAGGACGTTCATCGATCAGGAGTTTAGGATGCAGCTTGAAGGTCGCAAGGTTGGTCGGCGAAGCGCGGCCGCGCACGGGTTTCGTGCGGCACACACCGCGGATTCCCGGCTTTCCGGGAGCGCCGCTTTCCGAAGCGGCTTGCCGCCTCGGATTGCGCCAGCGGTGGCCGCCCTCCCACGCGCACCTTCATGCGGGGGCGCAAAGCCGGTTGGGAAACCGGCACGCCGGTGGTGTGGGCAAAGCGCTGAGCCGTGGCGGTGGGTCGAGGATCGTTACGGCCAAACCCCGGGGCTGGCCAGGCGCTGCCCCGTCAGGCCGACACGCTCTGCACTCAGTTAAACTGGGAGGGTGGCCGAACGAGGTCGGCGACAGCCGCTAGCAGCGCCGCTCCGCCGAAGCCGACGATGCTGTAATTCCGAGCGCTCACAAATCGAAACGCTTGGCGGCTGTTCGCTGCACCGACCTTGTTAGGCGTCAAATCGAGGCTCATCGTTTTCTGATAAACTGCGTGAGTGCAACACCGGCCAACGCTCCGATGAGTCCACCAGCCGCAAGGTAATTAAAGGATGTCTTGGCTGCCGAAACGAGCATCTGGTCCAAGCCAGTCAAGTTGCTGCCTCTCGTGATCACAACGGTAAATGGTAACTGTCCGACGAGTGGCACGGCCGGGCGCAGGAGAAACCCGACGAGACCGCCGAGCAGCAGCCCCAAGATCATGCTGCCCGGAGTGCCAGAGAAGAGGAACGTCTGCAAAGACTTTCCCTGTCGGCGTGCGATGAAATACAAAACGGCTAAAATCGCGAGCGCGAGGATCACGTAACGAACAACTAGAGCCTGAGGATTTGGTTGAGGTTGCATAAATAGACGCCTAACAGTGATTGAACCGCATGCGGCTTAACCCGGGTTTTCCGCCGGTGTAAAAGTCTTTCTGTAAATTGTCTTTCTTCCATCCGTCTTGCCCCCTCCGGGGTGAGGCGGAGCGAAGGCGAGCGTAGCGAGCCGAGCGCAGCCGAACCCCGGAGGGGGCAAGACGCTCC
>JAKANS010000001.1 GCA_021823625.1 bacterium
CGGCCAACCCCGCCGCGGCAGAGTCGCCGGATTCAAATCGCCCACACCCTCGAAATGGCATTTCAGCCCCATAGAACAATGGTTTTATGACTTGGCATCAACCGTTAACCGGACACTTGTGATGATCTATACAAACAGACCGGAAAAAAGAGAAGAAAACCCAAGGAGCTTCAGAGCTTCAGGAAGCTGCGACTTTTTTGTCCTGCACCCCGCCGGCTTGCAGCCGGCTTTCGGTGTCCGCACACTGCCGAGGCCGCCCCTCTCCAAGTCGCTTTGCAGCCCGCTTGGCGACCTCCACCGGCCCAAAGCCGGTCACAGACCAGCGCGCCACCCGATCGGCTTCTCGTGCGAGTCGTGAGATTTGCGGGCTGGCGAGGTTGCTGCGTTCGCGCACCGGCGAGTTCGTTCCGCGCCCCAATCCGGCTACAAGCCGGCGCGCTGATCCACTTGCGCCGCACGATAGACAAACCTGGCGGAATCGTGCCCGTCGTTCGGAGTTGGGGAGCCCGCGCCAAGGCTCGACCGGAGTCGCGACTTACCGGGGCCACTCAGGGCGCGTCCGAGCGCGGGGGATTGTTCGCGGGCGGCTTGGTCGCTCCCGGCGTCACGATGTCTTTGAGCGTGCCGATCGGGTTCAGGAATGGCAGCAGGAATGGCGGCACGTACACCGGTTTGATCTCCGGCCTGTCCAAGGTGCCGCTCACCTTGAACTCGAGCGCCTTCGCCGCCGGCGACAACGCCAGGCTGATCAGTGGTCCGATGATCGGCGTGCTGTGCAGTATCTCGGCCACCACCCGCGCCGACACGTTGCCGTCGAAGTCCACCGTGCCGCGGTAAAGCAACCGCGCCGGGCCGGCCTCGATGGCGAGGTCGTCGGTGCGAATCACGCTGCGGGTGATCGTGTAGGTGGCCGTGGCCGCCCGCGCCCGGCTGTTGCCGATGCCGGGAACGAAGACGTTTATGACGTGCGACAGCGTGCCGAAGATCGGCAGGTCCCAGAGCAGGCCGTCGTGCATCTCCGCCCGCCCGTGTCCGAACCAGCTTTTCCAGTCGCCGGTGAAAGCGTTGGTGACGATCAACGACGCCGTCACCGTGCCCTCGATGCGGTTGGTGCCGCCGACGACATCGGCCAGCAACTGATGCAGGTCCACGTCCGAGGCCTGGGTCTGAAACTGAAACCGCGCGTTGCCGCCCGCCAGGAGGCCGAGGTCGATGCCGCCGACCAACCGGCCGGCATAAAAATCGCAGGTAAGATTGGTCACCGAGACGCGGTCGCCGGTCCACCGCACGCGACTGGCAATCTGGGGCGTGTTGAACCGCCAGAAACTGAACGGCCCGCCGGCCACTTCGAAGCTCAGGTCCGCCGCGGCCAGGTCGCTGCCCGCCGGCACCCGGCCCTGCACGAGCACGTCCGGCGGGGACGCGAACCGGTACGGCGCCAGCAATTGCTCGACGTTCGTCCCGATGCAGCGCGCGATCCGCTGCGGGTCCATGTGCGCGCGGGCGTTGGTCAGGGTCACCAGGCGGTCTTCCAGATCGTAAGCGACCCAAGGCGCGTGGACTTCCTCAGCGCCGGTGCGGACTTCGACCTCTGTCGCCGACAGGACTTGATTGGTCATTTGGAGCCCGGCCGTGAGCGTGTCGAAATGTTCGCCCCGAAAGGCGAAATTCGTGGCCGCCAGTTGCAGGGCGAATTCGACTCTCTTGGGCGGGGCCCAGTTGCCCCACACCTCACCGGTCACCACTGGCGGCGTGGTGAAAGTGAACAGGCGGATGATCTCCGGCAGCGCGGGATCGATCACCGGCGCGGCGGCTTGCGGATCCACTTTGCAGACAAAGCTCCAGCGAAAGTCGCGCGACTTGAGATCCAAATCGTAGCGCAAATCCGCCCGGCCTTCGGGCCGCACCAGCGAAAGGTCGCGGAGGCGCAGGACCTGGTTGGAAATGGTGAGCGTGACGCCCGCCTGGTCGGCCGGCAGAACCTGGTACACCGCATCGCGGCCATCGATGCGCGCGCGCAAAACGAGTGTTTCGAGCAGATGACGCCCGGCGTCCGCGTCCGTCCCAAGCCACGGGGGCAGCCGCACGCGCGCCGTGGCGGAGGCGTGCGGGGACGCCTGGTAACTGAACTGCGAAAACCATTCCAAAGCCGCAGGCGGCAGCGCGCGGTCGAGGCGCTGGATGTCGAAATCCACGGCCAGCTCGGTCGTGACTTCGCGGGTGGCGGCGTTCAGCGCAACCCGGTCCACGTCCAGCGTTCCGCCGCAAAGCGCGGCGTGGAGATTCGTCACCGCCAGGTCGGGAAAGCGCCAATGCCCGCCGAGCCGTGCCGTGTCCAGGGTTACCTGCGGCGCCTGCACATTCGTGGCACTAAGCGCGAAGTCCGCCTGTAGCGCCGCGAGCCGCGCCCAAAACCCGAGTTCCGCAGCAGACGCTTCTGGGGGTGGAGCAACCGGGTTCAACCGCAAGTCCACGGCGGCGCCAGCCACCTGCACGTCTCGCGCCGAAAGACCCGCCACCACGAGCCGGCCGACGAGTTCGCGCGGCACCGGGTTGGTCAAAACCTGCACCGCCCGACCGTCGAAGGTGGCATTGGTGCACGTCCCGTAAGGCGTGGCCAGTCGGTCGGCCGAGACGCGGAAGGTGGTGAGGCATGCGCCGGGGTTGTCTTCGCGACGGACACTTTTTCCTTCGGCGTGCGGTCGTCGCAGATTCACCGCGGGAGAGTCGAACTCGGCGGCCTGGAGATCCCAGTCGATGCTCGCCGGGAGTGTGTTGGTGAACTGGTGGTGGATCACCGCGTGGAACTGACCGCCCCGGAGGCGGCCCCAAGGCGTTTGCGCCGCGCCCAGCCGAATCTCCAAATCGGCCCGTTCGGGAGCGGTGCCGGTTGGATCGGGGCTGACCTTGGCCTGGAACTGCAGGCGGTTCAGCCGCCCCCAAGGGGTGAAGGCGCCCGCGGTCTTGCCTTGGAGTTCGACGCGGAACGTGGCCGGGTCACGGGCGTCGCCGATGAAGAACAGGGCGAGTTCGGGCGGGCTGGTGAACCGCAGCCCCTCCGCCTGGCGTTTCAGTCGGCGCAATCGCGCCCGCCATAGTTGCTCGACGCCTTGGGCCGCGCGTTGGTCCGCGGCGGGTTTGGCCCGCCACTTTGTCAGCGCCGTGGCGTTGCTGATCACGCCAAAGCCCGAAACGGTGGTACCGAACGTGCGGAGGCTCAGGCCTTCAAGGTTCCACGCACCGCCTGGGTCGAAACGGAGCCTCGCGGAAATGCCTTCCAAGGCCAGGCTTTCGGGCGGTTCGTTCGCGGCGGCCAGCGGCAGTTCCACGCGACCGTCCCGCAAATCCAGGGTTTGGACACGAATCTGCCGTCGCCAGAGCGCGCGCCACTGCAGATTCAGCACCACCTCGTCGAACTCGACCTGCGGCGCCCCGACCTGGCGCGCCGGCACCAGCCGGACATCATCGGCCACCAAACCGTGGTACCAATGCAGTCGCAGACGCCGGCATTGCACGTCGAGGCCGCGGTCCCGCAGCGCGGACAGAACCATCGCCCGGAACGTGCCCGGGACGCCGACCTGGTGAAGGTAAAAGACGCCCAGCACGAGCGCCAACAGCAGCGCCCAGGCACAGAAGCGGCACCATCGTAAGGCGATCCGCAGGCGCCTCCAGAACTGGCGTTCTCTGGCGGGGGGCATGTCAAGGACCGGCTGCGCCGGCAGGCCCGCCCAAGCTCAGATCGCTGAGCACGAATTCGTAGATCGAGACGGGACACTCGAAAATGACCGGCCCTGCCTGGCCGACCAGTTCGACTGCCGCGTAGGCGCGTCCGCTGGCGCTGCGGCGGCCGAACCGCACCGTGAGCCGTGCGGGCTCCAGGCCGGGCTTGAGTTCGAGCGTGACCTGATGACCCGCTTCGGCGAATCCGAAACGCAGCAAGGCCTCCCCCCCGCGCGCCACCCAGCGTTCGGCCTGCAAATGGCCAAGCCGGTAGGCGGCTTCTTCGAGCGAGACCGGGTTGGGCGGTCCGCCCACGCCTTCCGCGAGCGCCCACTGCATCGGGCCGGTGCGGACCACCTTTCGCGTCCGGTTGCGATCCTGAACCGTGATCGCGACCACGTCGTTCGTGGACACGTTCCAGATCTGCCGGTCGCGGAGTTGGAAGGCGGCGCGCGGCAGGCGGATGGGGTCGAGCGCCAGTACCACGGAGTCTTCGAGCGAGCGCCGGGCGTAGTAAAGGTGGTCGGCAGGGTTGCCGAAATCCGCCCGCGCGAGGACCAGGTTGGTGACGCCGGTGTCGTTGGTGACGCTGTGTTCGAGCAGGTACTGCCGGCGGGGCGGCGCCAGACCGTAGCCGGCGAAGTCGGTGGCCACTTCGCGCTCGTATCGCACGAACTCCATCCCCGCCATTTCAGCGAGCGCATCCGCGACGAACAGAGTGTCCGCCGGTGCGGTGAACGGCTTCACGATTTGCCAGGTGCCATTCGTAAGCTTTTGCACGGCGAACGCCTCGTCGGCCTGCGCCTCGATCCGGTCCACGTCCGGCGGGTCGAAGATCATCAACCGGCGATCGCAGAAGAAGTCGCGGAAGGCATCCAGCCAGGGCGCGAGTGGTGCGCGGCTGACCAGCACGACATTCGAGAACGTGGTGAGCCGGGCATAAACCAGATTTGTGTCGCCGCTGGGCGACTGTCCGATCTGGAGGCCCAGCAGATCATTGGTGCCTTGCGAGAAAACCAATTCGCGCTGCGGCGGCAGCAGGCCGTAAGACTCCAGTTCCGCGCCCGGATTGTCCGAAACAAAGCGGACGACACGCAGCAGGTCCAGATCGCTCATGAGGTGTTCCAGCAAGACGCTGTTGGCGCGCGTAGCCAGCGGTTTGGTCATTTGCCACACGCGGGTCGTGGGATTGCGCGCCACCTCGAAACCGTTCGTTTGGGGCCGGACTTGCAGGCGGTCGAACGCGAGTCGGGTCGGACTGAGCAAGGTGGTGTCGCGCCAGGCATCGAAGCCGGCTGGGAACGCCGCCAGCAGGTCGGCATCAAGCGTGTACAGGCCGTCCTGGCCCAGCACTTGAGCGTAGATCTGGCTGCCGATGGCCGTGCGACTGCCGAGGTGGAGGGTCGTGCGCTCGCCGTCCTGGACCAGCGCAACCGTCCGGGCCGGCGGTGCGAGACCGTAGGCCGCGAGGCCGTTGGTTTGACGCTGAACCTCCACGGCGACGATCCGCGCCCGCCGGGGCGTTTGCGCGAGACGCGCCAAGAAGGCATCCACGCTGTCGGACCGCGCCGGGTACCGGACGGGCGCGCGGAAAAACCAGACATTGGTGCCGCGCTCCAGGCTGAGGAGGCGGTTGGTTCCCTGCTGGATTTCCAGGTTGGTCACGCGGCGGGGTTCCAAGCGCGGCAGTAAGAGCGCCTCTTCGACGCGGCGTTTGTCGGTGGGCAACGTCCCGCGCTCGAAGAACACGATGAAGGCGAAGAGGCCCAGCGCCAGACCGACCAGCCAACGTGTGGATAAACCTTTCATTCGGGGCCGCGAAGGCTTCGCCTCACGTGCGCCGTCGCCACCAGATCAAACCGCCGAACGCCAGCACGGCGCCGGGCAGCACCAACAAGAGCATCCACCGGAGTTGGATCACTTGGGCGTGGGTCACGGTAAGGCGGTATTCCTGGATGGGTTTGGCCGCCAGACCGGTCATGTCTTGCGGGCGATCCAACAGCCAGTTGATCGCCAGGCTGGCGAATTCGAGGTTCGCTCCGCCGATGATCAGTTCGTTGCCGAGGAACAGCGATTCGCCCACCACCACAACGCGGGCCGCAGCGAAATCGGTCCCCAAGCCCTGGATGTTGCCACGCTCCGCGGCGGCGGCCAGAGGAATCGCGCCCCGCACGTCGCGCTGAGGATCGAAACGGGGCACGAGTTCGCTCAAGGCGCTGGCGGTGTAACCGTCCACGCTGCAAAAGAAAAGCGGCTGCGCCTTGGCGTCGCCGCCGGCAACGCCCGGCGCCGACCGCGGCATGACCGAACGCGGCAGGAGGAGCTGGAGGCGCCGCCCGAGGAGCGGGGTCATGATCGGATGCGCTGCCAGGTTGCTCACGATCACGTCGTAGTCGCGGATCGATTTGTCCGGATCGAGCACGTAGTTGTCGCCCACCTCGATGCCCCACCCGGCCAGGAGGTCTTCCAGCCCGGTGCGTGCGCGTTGGGCCTGGTAAAAGCTCAGCAGCGCCAGCACGCGTCCGCCGCGCTGCCAATAGCGGTTGATCTTCTCCAGTTCCGACGGATCGAACCGCGACCGCGGTCCGGCGATCAAAAGCAGTTTGCAGTCCTCGGGAATGTCGCTGCTCCCCACCAGTTCGAGCGGCCGGGCCTGGATGCCCTTTTGTCTCAGCAGGCCGGCGAAGCGGGAGTAACCCAGCAGCTTGTCGTCGCTGGCGAGGTCGTGTTCGCCGTGACCGCGCAGGTAACAGGCCAGCGGCTGCCGCGCGTCCAGCAGGCCGGCGATCGCCGTGGTGAACAGCGGTTCGCCCTTGAACCCGGTGCGTTTCACTTCCTTCTGGCCGGCGAGCAACGCGGAGATGTTGTACTCGGACAGCTCGGCCGCACGCACGACCTTGAAGCGGCTGCCGGCGTCGAAGATCACCAGATCGGACTCGCTCGAGGCGAGCTGGTATTTGGCGGCGAGCAGCTCCGCCCGGCTCGGATCGCGGCGGTAATTCACCTGCTCGATCTTGAGTTTCGGGCAGGCGTAGGCGTACTCGGTGAGGAGCCCCTCGACGGACGGAAACAACGGGTTGTCGCGGTCGAACAGCACGAACACGCCGATCTCGTTGGTCACCGCTTCGAGCACCCGCCGCGTTTGCGCCGAGAGGTCGAACCGCGCGTCGCTGGTCCATTGGAGGCGCCGGTAGTGCCGCGCAGCGAGGTAATTCGTCATCAGCACGATCGCCACCACGGCGAGCGTCGCCAACCCCACGCCGGCGCCCACGCGCAGACGGTGCGCGGCGGAAAAACTGGGGATCGGGTCCGGTTCGGGGTTCATGTCACTTCCAGCGCCGGCTTTCGACCACCTTCAGCGTCAGGTATAGAAACAACACCGTCAGACTCAGATGGAAAGTCAAATGGCGCGTGTCCACCACGCCGCGCACGAAGTCCTCCATGCTCGTCAGCAACGAAATGTAGTTGGCCACGCCCGCGAGCCAGCCAACGCCTTCACCGGGGCTGGCCCGCAAAAAGCTCAGCAGGAACAAGGTGATCCCCAGCGCCAGCGCGACCATGGCCGCCAGGATCTGGCTGCGCGTCAGCGCGGACGCGAAACACCCCATCGCCACGTAGAGTCCTCCCATGAGCGCGATGCCCAGGAAAGTGCTGCAAACCGGCCGCCAATCCAGCGGGTTCCCTTCCGGGGTGTAGTGGGCGACGATCAACAGACAGGCCAACAACGGCAGCCAGGTCACCACGTAAAACACCAGGCCGGCGGTGAACTTGGCCAGCACCACCGCCAGGTCGCTGATCGGGGCGGTCATCAGCGTCTCGAACGTCCCCGTGAAACGCTCCTGCGCGAACAAGCGCATCGTGATCACCGGCGTGCCCAGCAGGAGGATCAACCAGAAGAACATGGTGCTGTAAAACACCTCGGTGAGCGGCGCGTCCAGCGACTCGCCGTTGAAGGCTTCGATGACCTCCACGAAGCTCAAGCCCAGCAGGAACACCACCACCGCGATGACCACGTACCCGCTCAGCGAAAGAAAATAGCCGCCCAGATCGCGGCGCACCAAGGTCAGATAGGAACGCATCAAAACTCCTCCGGCTCGTGGGTTTTGCGCGTCACCTGCAAATAGATGTCTTCCAGGGTGAGCTGGCGGTGAGTCAACTCGCGCAGCTTCCAGCCGTGCGCCACGGCGGTTTCGAAGACGTGTTGCCGCAAGTCCGAGCCGTTCTGGGGCGTCAGCGCACACCGCACATAACCGTCGTCCAGCAGGGTGAGTTCGGCCCGTTCCACGGCCGCCGTGTCCGCCCAACAGGAGCGCAACGCCTCGAGCGGCGCGGCGACCTCCGCCACCACCTGGCCGCTGTCGCTCACCCGGTGGCGCAGGTTCTCCGCCGTGTCCGCCGCCACGATCCGGCCTTCGTAAAGGATCAGCACGCGGCTGCACGTCATCTCGATTTCCGGCAGGATGTGCGAGGACAGCAGAACCGTCCGCTCCCGCCCCAGTTCCTTGATCGTCTCGCGCACGGCGCGAATCTGCCGCGGGTCGAGGCCGATGGTGGGTTCGTCCAGGATGATGAGCTCGGGTTCATGCACGAGCGCGTCCGCCAGGCCGACGCGTTGGCGGTAGCCTTTCGACAGCGTCGCGATCATCTTCTGGGCCACGTCGGCCAGGCCGCATTGTTCGAGCACCTGGTCCACCCGCCGGCGGCCCCGGGCCCACCTCAAGCCTTTGAGTCGGGCGCGGAACTTCAGGTACTCGCGCACCCGCATGTCGTGGTAAAGCGGATTGTTTTCCGGCATGTAACCGATGCGCCGCCGGACGGCGTCCGCCTCGTGGAACACGTCGCGACCGGCCACGCGCACGGTGCCCGCGGTCGCGGGCATGTAACAGGAAAGGATGCGCATGATGGTGCTCTTGCCGGCGCCGTTCGGCCCCAGCAGTCCCACCACTTCGCCCGCCGCCACGCTGAACGACACGTCGCGCACGGCGACCTGGCGCCCGTACTGCTTGGTCAGCGACTCGACTTCAACCATCGGCGGGACGTTCATGCGGTCAGCGGGTCAGCGCACGGTCAAAGCCACACTCCCGCGTTGGGGGACGATCATGCGCCCGGTTCGGCGCAAGATCAGCACCTCGACGGTCACTTTGTCGCCCGCCTTCTTGGCGTACAGCAACCTCGCGGCGGCAATCACGTCGTCCGGCGACGTGCCGTTGAGGCCCAGCAGAATCTGACCCCGCTCGATCCCGGCGGTCTCCGCTTCCGATCCGCGATCGACGCCGGCGATCAACAGCCCGTCCGTGGTGATCAGCCCCATCCTTTCGGCCAGTTCGCGGGTGATCTCCTGCACGCTGATGCCGAGCTTTTCGCGGATCATTGCGGCGTTGAACACCGTGGCTTCGCGGACCAACCGCACGCTGAGGTTCAGCGGCGCGCTTCCGCGCTGAACCTCGATCGGCACGTTCCGCTGGTCGCCGACCGCCATCAATTGCTGGTTAAACTCGATGAATCCCCGCGGTTTCTTTCCGGCCACGGCAAGGATCTGGTCGCCGATCCGCAAGCCGCCGCGGTCCGCCGGGCTGCCGAGTTCCACCGCCCCCACGGTCAACTCCGCGCCGGCCGGCCGCACGCGGGCGCCGAACCAGAGCCGCTCCCGCTCGGGCGAGAAAATCGTTCCCAAAGCCTCGGACACGCGCTTGACCGGAATCGCAAAGCCGATCCCCTGCCCTTCCCGGTACACCGCCACGTTGAGGCCGATGAGGTCGCCGTTCAGGTTGATCAACGGCCCGCCGCTGCTGCCCGGATTGATCGGCGCATCGGTCTGCAGCCAGTCTTCGATGCCGAGCGGCCCGTCATCGCTCGCCGGTCGGCGGCTCTTGGAACTCAGGATGCCGCGGCTCACCGAGCCTCCCAGCCCGAAGGGGTTGCCCAACGCGATCACCGTCTCGCCCAGGATCAGGTCGTCGTCCGCGGCGAAGGTGACCGCGTGAAATTTCTGGCCGGGCTTGGCCTTGATTTTGAGCAGCGCCACGTCGGTGTTGGTCGCGCCTCCCACCAGTTCCGCCTCGTATTCGCCGCCGCCGGCTTCGTCCGCAAACTTCACCCAGATGCGGCTGGCCCGCCGCACCACGTGATTGTTGGTCAGCACGTAACCAGCTTCGTCGATGATCACGCCGGAGCCGAGGCTGTACTGCGTCTGCGCCGGCCGCCGACGATAGTAAGGTCCCCAGAACTCACGCAGCAGTTGGTCGAACGGATCGTTTACCTCCACGACCGTTTCCGTACCGATGTTCACCACCGCGGGCAACACGCGGGCGATGGCTTCCACGGTGGCGTCGCGGCGCAACTCCAGCCCGGCCGGAATGGGAGCGGCGGCCGACGCCTGCAGCGCCAGGGCCAGCATCCATCCCACCAGGATAAACGCGCCGCACCCGCCGTTTCGACCACTCCCACTGTTTGTGCTCATGGTTTCTTGCCTGCCCAAAACAACCCGTTTCATTGGAACTTCACCGGCCTCAGGAAGGGTGCCGCGGGCCGGTTGCATCCGGCGCTTGACTTAGCAGACGAACGCGCCGAAAAGCAACGCACAAGGTGCACTCGTTTGTCCCCGATGCCTACTGGCGATGGCGCACTGAGGGTCTCACGCGCCCCGCTCTGCGCGATGCCGGCCCCGCCGCGACACCCAGCGAACATTTGTTGCAACAAGTCTGGCGGCACCAACGCCTCCGCCGGGAGGCCTTGAGAACCTTGGACGGGCACCCCGTAACCGTTCTTCACCCCGGCTTCTGGAATCGTGAAGCCGGCCCTGACTTCCGCGCGGCGGTGGTTCAGATCGGGGGACAAACCGCCACGTCCGGCGATGTGGAGATCGACCTCCGGCCCGTCGCCTGGCACCAACATGGGCACGACCGCAATCCCGCCTATCGAAACGTGTGCCTGCACGTTGTCTGGCAAGGGAACACCAGCCCAACGGCAGAGTTGCCCACGCTCACCCTCGAGAATGCGCTCGATGCGCCGCTCGACCAGATTCGCGAATGGCTGGGCGGCGACCACTGCACCGCCCCGCCAGCCACCCAGCGCGGAGCGTGCGCCGCACCGCTGGGTGACCTGGGGGAAGACGCCTTCGCCGACCTGCTTCGCCAGGCCGCCCTGGCGCGACTCCGCCTCAAGGCCGAACGGTTCGCCGCCCGCGCCCGGGAGGCCGGCTGGGAACAGTCGCTCTGGGAAGGCCTTTTCGCCGCGCTCGGTTACAAGCATAACGCCTGGCCGATGCGCCGGCTGGCGGAGCTGCGGACTCGCGTCCTCGCCGAGCTTGAAGCCCGCCCAGCCCGTGCGTTCGAACTCCAGGCACGTTTGCTGGGGCTGGCGGGATTGCTGCCCGACCAGTTAACCCATCGCCGGCCCGCGACCGACACGTGGCTGCGCGCAGCCTGGGACGTTTGGTGGCGTTGGCGCGAGACGGTCGCCGCGTCCGTCCTTCCACGCACCGCCTGGCGCTTCCACGGACTGCGTCCGGCGAATCACCCGCAGCGGCGCCTCGCACTCGCCGCCCATTGGCTGGCAACGCCCGGCTGGGCCGACCGCTGGGAAACCTGGCTGGCCCGCGACGTGCCCGCTCGCGACTTATTGGTTTCGGTGGCCTCCGGTTTGCAGTCCGACCCGGATCCATTCTGGTCCCGCCACTACACCTTGACGAGCACACCGACGCCGCGTCCGCAACCTTTGCTGGGGCCAACACGAATGACCGACCTGGCGGTGAACGTGCTCCTGCCCTGGCTCTGGAGTCGCGCGCGGTCCGGCGACAACGCGCGCTGGCAGGAGCGGGTGGAACTTCGCTACCTCACCTGGCCGGCCGCCGAAGACAACGTCGTGCTCCGCCTGGCCCGCCAGCGGCTGCTCGCTGGGCGCACCCTGCCCCGTCCGATCCGCGCAGCGCACCAGCAGGGTTTGCTCCAAATCGTGCGGGATTTCTGCGAACACTCGAACTCGCTGTGCGCGGAATGCCGCTTTCCGGGCTTGCTCCGCTCCGCAGTCGCGTGAGACATGAACCGGCCGCCGCCTCCTGAACCAGGCGTCCGCTTCCGCCTACGCCCCTTTGAGCAACTGGCTCAACGTGACCATCTCGAGGCCCTTCTCGCGCGCGGCCTTAATCACCGCTTCGGCGATGGTCAGCGTTTTCGCGCGGTGGCTGCCACCGTCGTGCATGAGCAAAATGGCGCCCGGCCGGAGCGCGCCCAGGTAGCCGGGAAGCAGCGTGCTGGCTGATCCCGAATTCCAGTCGGCGCCATACGTCCAGTTCACCAGCGTGTGGCCCACTTCCTTGGCCGCTGAACGGACCCACGGCCGGTCGATCCCGTTCGGCATCCGGCAGTACGTCACTTTCTTTCCGGACGCTTTCTCGATCACCGCCTGCGTCTTGCGCATGTCGGCGATTAGATCCTGCTTCGCCAGCGCTTCCGCCTCCGACGCTTTGCCGCCGCGCGCGGAGATCTTGGCGAGAACCGCCTTGTAATGCGCCTTGTAGTTAATGTGGCTATACGTGTGGGAGGCAACCTCGTGTCCGGCTTGCACGGTCTTTTTCACCGTCGCACCCCGCAGCACCACCAACTCGCCCAGCAGGAAAAACGTGGCGTGAATGCGGTGCTTTTCGAGCAAGGCCAGGAACTTCGGCGTCTCCGGCCCCGGACCGTCATCGAACGTCAGGGCGATGCGCTTTTGTGAGGTGGGTCCGTGCGTGATCAACTGGCCGGGCGTGGCCGCCAGCGCGGGGAGCGATCGGGCGGCGACGGACCCGAAAAGCGCGAGCGCGCTCAGACGCAGCCAGCGGCGGCGCGACCATTGAGGATCGAAGTTCAGCGGCACAAGGCGGGCATTCTGGCCTTTCCGGCTCCGCAGTTCAAGCTCAACCTGTGCACAGCGCGCGCCCGGGACCTTACGGAAGCCGTGGTGTTCAAAGCCCCGCTGCGGAGCGCCCGCCGGTTCCCGGCAGGCCACAAACGTACGGCGCCCGAACGGCTCGTGCGGCCGCCGGGCGCCGCACGACCGTAATGGGTTTGGGCCGTTCACAGCCGCCGGGCTGGTGCTTGCACCGCGCAGGCTGGGCGGTGGGGTCGGGGCCGTCGCGCCACATGGTTTGCGCTGCGGCGCCCCAGGCCCAGGCGGGCAGTTCAGCGTTTCATTCGGTCATTCGTTGCACGGGCATCCTGATATTTTCGGTGTCTTTTTCCCGTGAGGCAACGAATGGATCTTTCCCCAGCTTCGACCGCCTTCGGTGTCATTTAGTTCGAGGCAACTCGTGGGGTCAGTCGCTACTCTGATCCTCTTCGGTTTCGCCACCTGGCGTAGAAGTGTTCGACCGGCTTGCCGGCAAGTTCGCTCGGGATAGCGAGTTGAGTTTGTCGAACGGACAAGGCGACTTCACTGAGCAGGGAAACTAGTCCAGCCGCGCATTATCGATCAGCCGGGTCTCGCCCACACGCACTGCCAGGGCCAGGTGGACGCCGCGCTTGACCAACGTCGCCGGCTCGAACGTGGCGGGATCGAAGAACTCCAGGTAGTCCAGCCGGGCCGCCGGTTGGGTCGCGATGAGGCGGGCCAGCGCGGGCTTGAGTTTCGCCGCAGGAATGTCGCGCCGCGTGGCGCGCACCCGCGCGTGCGCCTCCTGGATCGCGCGCCACAGGATGGCCGCCTGCGGGCGTTCCTCGGCGGACAGGTAGCGGTTGCGGGAACTCATGGCCAGGCCGTCCGGCTCGCGCACCGTCGGCGCCACCACGATTTCGATCGGGAAATGCAAGTCACGGACCATGCGTTGGATGACCGCCGCCTGCTGATAATCTTTCGCCCCGAACACCGCCACGTTCGGCAACACCAGGTTGAACAGTTTCGCGACCACCGTGGTGACGCCGCGGAAATGCGTGGGCCGCGCCACGCTCTCCAAACCGCGCGCGACGGCTTCTTCCACCACGAAAGTGCTGGCCTCGGCGCCGGCCGGCCGCGGGTACATCTCTTCATCGGTCGGGACGAACAGCACATCCACGCCGGTGTCCTCGCAGAGGCGGGTGTCGCGGGCCAGGTCGCGCGGGTATTTCGCGAGGTCTTCGTGCGGCGCAAACTGGGTGGGGTTCACATAAACGCTCGCCACTACATGGCCTTTCGCGCCGACCCGCCGCCTCGCCGCACGCACCAAGCTCAGGTGGCCGTCGTGCAGACAGCCCATCGTGGGGACGAAGCCCACGCGCTCGCCGGCCCGGCGCCAGCCTTGCGCCAGACGCTGCATTGCGGCCGCGGATTTCATGACTTGCATGGCGGTAAGTTGCGGCGTCGCGGCCCGTTCGATCAATCGGAATCACACGGCGCGCGTGCCATTCGCGTCCTCCCCGGCAAACGGCTCTCTCCGCGGCAGACCCATTGCCTGTGCCAAGGCGAAGGCCGAGACCCGCGACTCACTATCGCGAGCCGGCCTCACCCGAACTCCACGTCCGGCACCTCCGCCACCGACGGCGGCACGCTGAAGAACTCGGCCGGCGGAAATAGGAACATGCCGGCGACCACACTGCTGGGAAAAGTCTCCCGGCGGTTCCGGTAATCGCGCACGTTGCCGTTGTAGAACCGGCGCGCCGCCTGGATGCGGTCCTCGGTGTTGACGAGCTCGCGCTGGAGCTGCAGGAAATGCTGGTCGGCCTTGAGCTGCGGATAATTCTCCACGACCGCGTACAACTGCTTGAGCGCGCCCACCAGCTCGATCTCGTCGCGCGCCTGCTCACCCACCGGCCCTTGGTTGCCGAGGCAGCGGTTGCGCAGTTCGGTCACGCGCTCCAGCACCTCGCGCTCGTGCGCGGCGTAGCCTTTGACGGTGGCGACCAGGTTGGGGATGAGGTCGTACCGGCGCTTCAGCTCCGTGTCCACATTGCTCCACGACTCGGCGATGTAGTTGCGCAGGCTGACCAGCCCGTTGTATTGGACGACCACGTAAATCGGCGGCACCAAGACGACGGCGGCGAGGCCGATGAGGGCGGGGATCATGGCGAGGCGGCGTTGAAGAGGTACCCGGGCAACAGGGCGCGAATTTCCAGTAGCCGGCCGAGGTCGCGTTCGATTTCCGGCGGCGAAAGCCGTTTGTTGAATCCCATCGCCACCACCGAGGACTCGAACTCCAGGCTCAGGTCGTCGTTCGCCAGCAGGTATTCCATGAAGCGCGGGTGGCAGATGTCGTAGGCGAAGCGTTTGTCGCGCGCGCGCACGCAGAATTTGCGGGAGAACTCGGCGGACTCGAAGTCGATGTCATCGTACCCGAAGGCCTGGGCCAGCTTGGAGAGGATCCCTTCGCGCACGATGATCAACTCGGGGCACTGCCGGGGCAGGCAGAGGACGAAGAACGAGAAATGGTGGTGGTGCGTCTGCCGGTGGCCTTTCGCGTCGGTCGAGTGCGTCTCGTAATGGTAATCGAACGCCTTCACCTGCTGGCCTTGGTAGGCGCCGCTGAGGACATTGAATGCGTAACGATTGTCGCCCTGACGGAGCTTGTTCAAAAACGCGAAACGGCCCGCCAGGTCGTAATCCTTTTCCGGACTGAACGCCAATCCCAGCCGGCCCGCCAGGTCCCGCATCGCCTCGCGGCGTTTTCGCGCGGCGATGCGGGAGCCAATCACGGCGGCGACCATCAGCACGGCGAAGAGAACGACGATGATCAGGCCCGGTTCCATAACAGCGCCAGTGGCTTACCCGCCGCGCGGCGGGTTGGCCAGAAAATTACGCGGCACCGGCCAAAGCACGTTACGATCGGCGGCGTTCGTGTGTTTCGTCATGGCCGTCCGCGGGCTCCAGGTGCGTGGTGACGTGCGCGCCCGGCTCGATGCCGCTCTCGACCGCCTCCTCGATCTCGGTCGCCATCGCGTGAGCCTCGCTCAACGAGATGCCTTCCGGGAACAACAGGTGCACCTCCACCCAGTAGCGGTCCCCGGTGTTGCGATGACGCAGGCCGTGGAACTGAATGCCGCGCGGGGTCGTTTGCTCGCTGAGCAAGGCCGTCAATCGTTCATGCACCGCGGGATCCGCCGTGTCCATCAACCCACCCAGGCTCTGGCGCATGAGTCCGTAGCCCGACCACAGGATGTTCAAGGCGAGCAGAATCGCGCAGATCGGATCCCACGGCAGCCAGCCGGTGAGCGAGGTCAATATCAGCGCCAACACCACGCCGAGACTCGTCCACACGTCGGTGAGGACATGCGTGCCGTTGGCTTCGAGAATGAGCGACTGGCGTTTCCTCCCCAGCCAAAGCAGATAACCTCCCAGCGCGCCGTTGACCGCCGCTGCCAGCGCCGTGAGCCCCGTGCCCCAGCCCAAGTTTTCGAGCTTCAGCCCCGCCCGCCACTCCATCACCGCGGTGTAAATGATGTACAGCGCGGCAATGACAATCATGGCGCCCTCAAAACCGGCGGAAAAAAAGCTGATCTTGGCATGGCCGTACGGGTGATCTTCGTCCGCCGGCTTGTCCGTGAGCCGGAGGCTGTAGGCGGCAAAGGCAACCGCGATGATGTGAACCACCGACTCGGCAGCATCACTCAAGACGGCGGAAGAACCGGTCACCACGAACGCGCCCCATTTCAAAAGCAGCATCAGCACGCCGGTCCCGAGGGACACGTTCATCGCAAACCTCAGTTCCTTCCGGCCTTGGGTCGTCTGGTGAGTGGCCTCTCGCATGGCGGAAGATTCTGGCAGGCTGACGCGCGCGCGTCGAAGGATATTGCCCGCGGCGGCACGGCGCCTTCTCCGCCTCGACAACAACTCACCACTGAAGCGTCCAACCCCGCCGCTACAGACCATCGACGCCCAGGCGCAACGGTGGAGAGCCGCAGCAACGCAGGCTCGGGAACGAAATCAGGCTCATCCTCTGCGTCTTCGCGCCTTGGCGGTAAGAACTGCCCGACATCCCCGTCGAAGGGCCGCGCAACAGCCGAAGCCGAGATGGACGACCCAGCCACCTTGAGAACCGCGGCGACATCAAATTGCGCGACATTTCGCACCGTTGAGCTGACTTGGGGATCCAGCAAACGCCTTCCCGGCCAGCATGCGGTTTGACTTGCGCGGGCGATGTTCTTAAGGTTCCGGCATGAACGCTGTCGAGGAACGCCGCCTCAAAAGCCTGTTGAAAGACGCCGTCGTCGAAGTTCTCCAGGAACGTCACGATCTCCTGCGCGTGGCGGTGCAAGAAAGTCTGGAGGAGGTGGCCATGCTGAAAGCCATCCAAGACGGCGAGAAGACCCGCCTCACGAGTCGCAAACGAGTCTTTCAACAGCTCGCCCGCGCGGTGTGAGGACGGCCTTTCGGGAATCCTTTGCCGCGGACCTCTCTGCCATTGCCGACGCCGCGCTGCTGGCTCGGATCAAGAAGGTGATCGAGCAAGCAGAGGCCGCACGAACCTTCCAGCAGATTCCCAATCTCAAACGTCTCGCAGCCACCGGCAAATACTACCGCCTCCGCGTGGGGGATTACCGCATCGGTCTTGTTTTCGAGCGCGGCACGCTGACGTTCGTTCGCTGCCTCAACCGCCGGGAGGTTTACCGCTACTTCCCGTGATGGTCGCGCCACCGAAACTCCTGCCGCAACCGGCGAAGATGGAAGCCGCGATGGACCAACCAGCCGCCACTGTGTGGAGCACTCGCACCGCCGAACTTCGGACGCTTCAGTCCGGCTTGCCTGACCCGCGCGGAACGAACTCGCACTCCCTAAGCGCGGTCGCTGGGGTCACTTGCCTGGCGGGCGATTTGTGCGGCCGGCCCCTCCATCGGGCGCTGTTGGGGGTCGGGAGCCAGGCGAAGAGGAGCCGGGGGCGGACGAGCGACCCTGATACGTTCCGCCTTTGTATGTTCCACCTCGGACGCTGCCGCCCTGCACCGTTCCACCTTGGGAGCTTCCGCCGCCGTGACCCCATCCGCCTTGGGAGCTTCCACCTTGGACGCTTCCACCGCCATGGACCGTTCCGCCTTGGTAGGTGGTCCCCTGATATGACGAGCCACCGGAATACGATGATCCTTTCGCAGTGATCGAGCCGGTCGCCGCGTCTGAGCCTCTGCCGGGTTGCAGGTCCAACACCAGTCGAAAACCGTAGGCATCGGACCGAACATCGCTCGAACGAGCGGCGCGATATGCCGTTTGCAGTTGTTCGCGGGGGTTGGGCCCCCAGGAGCCCCCGCCCAGGAAGTAACTTGGCTTTGCAGGCTGGCCCCCCTGCGATTGGGGGCCGCTGCCCCCCGTGTTCTCCGATGCGGAAGTATCCAAGACCTGCACCGGTAACGTGAGCACGCCCTTCAGCAGACCGCCAAGGCCGCTTGCCTTCGGGGGCGAGTTGATTCTTGCCAACTCCCCGGCCGTCGGCCTGTCTTCGCACCACTGCCACACATTGCCGCCGAGGTCGTAGATCCCGAACTGGTTCGGCGAGAAGCTGCCAACCGGCGCAGTGCGATGAAAGCCGTCGCGGTACCCGGCAATGCCGTACTTCGGGTGGTCGAACTCCTTGCCGGCGTAATTGCCTGCCCCCGGCGGTGGCGGCCACTGATTACCCCACGGGTACAGGGAACCACCGCAGGCTTGCCTCCACTCGCTGCTTGTCGGGAGCCGATACGCTTGGTCCAACGCAATCACTTCCTCATTCCTCTCCTTTGCTGTGAGCCACTGACAAAACTCCTTGGCATCATCCCAACTCACGCCGACGACAGGATCATCCGGCGTTTGAACGAACCCTGGGCTGCGCCAACTGTTTTCCCGCCGCGCCCACCCTCGAGGTCCAATACACTCCATGCCGCTCGGGGTCTGGCGGCTGGTTGCCGTGGCGAACGCCTCGAAGTCCTTCACACGGGTGTCCCAAACGCAGAAGCCGACCGCCGTCCCGGGGACCGGCACGAATTTCGATCCCAAGCCGTTGGTCCACGAAGTACCGGCGCTTGGCCCCACCTTCTCCAGCGCAATGCGCAATGGAGCTTCGCGGTTCGCAATTATGCTGCCACGTAGCCTGGCTGCCTTGTAACCTTTAAGCTTCAGGTCGCAAATGATCTCGCCCGGCGGCAAGTCCGCGAGCGCCAAGGGCGTCACCCCCATTCCCTTCCCTGCAACGATGACCACCGCCCCGGCCGGCTGGCTGCTCACCTTTAAGCTGCCGGACGGAAACTGGAAATCGGCCATCGCCCTGCCTCCCTGGTCAATCGTGATTCGCTTCGTCTGCTCAGGCCACCTGTCCCGCTTCACCGACACTTGGTATGTACCAGTCGGCAAGTCTTCAAGGGTCTGCGGCGTGCGACCGAATCGCTTACCGAACTCTCGATTCTCGATTTCGAATGCCACCCCTTCGGGTGTCGAGACGATCTTTGCAATGCCAACGCTGCGGACTAAACGAAGCACGCCCAAGTCAACCACATCGCTCCCTCGTATCCTGACCTCCCTTGTCAAAGGCTCATAACCATCCATCGAGACTTCTATCCGGTGGTTTCCCGAGGAGACATCTTCAAATGTCGCAGGGCTCTTTTGCGGTTCGGCGTTGTCGAGTCTCACCGTTGCTCCGGGTGGCTGGGTGCTTACTTTCAAGCTGGCCACCGCATTTGCTGCCGTCTCCTCTGAACCGGAGGCGGACGCCTCACCCAAGACCATCCGAAACCCTACTCTGTCCTGGCGACCGTCGGAGGTGCCGTAGGCGCGGCACGACGACAAAAGGGTGTCGGGGTTGCTGTTGCCCCACGACCCACCGCGCAATACGTGGGTCCCGCTCTTTCCACCGTAGAAGTCTTCACACCACTCCCAGACATTTCCTGCCAAGTCATAAAGCCCATACTGGTTCGCTGCAAAACTCCCCACTGGTGACGCCGTCGCATACCCGTCGTCATAGCCTGCGATAACCGTCGAGCCAGAGAATTTCCGCCTCGCGCTCTCGTCCGCAAAATTGCCCGCGCCGCGCGGCGGCGGCCACTGCGCGCCCCAAGGATACACGCCTTGGACCTTGCTGTCGTGTCTCGGCGTCGTGTTTCCGCTTTCATTCTGCAACCCCACCGCCACGCCCCACTCCAGGTCCGTCGGCAGGCGATACTCTTGGTTTGGCGCCAACTTGCCTTCGCCCCGCTCCTTCGCCGTCAGCCATCGGCAGAACGCTTTAGCATCTTCCCAACTCATGTTCACCACCGGACAGTCGCTACCCGCTGTCACCAGCACGTTCTGGTACCGCGGACTCCGCCATGAGCCATCCACCCCGCCGTTCGCGCCGGCATACGCCGCATAGTCCTGCACCCGCGTCTCCCCAATGCTGAACAGCGCCTTGGTGCCAGGTACCGGCGTGAAAACCATGCCCAAGCTGTTCGTCCACCACGCGCCCGGCGCCAGACTTTTCGGGGCTGCCACAACTGCCGATGGCACAGGCACCCGATTAGCCTCCCCGGCTGCGCTTTGTGCACCTTGCCGTTCCGTCGTCTCCCGGTTAATTGCGGCAACGATTTGGAGCAATATTAGGAGGCTCCACACGCCACCTACGAGGGTGCCGACGACTGCCTTCCACATTCCCACTTGGCTTTGGCAAAAGCCATATTCACTAAGCGACCGGATGCCGTACGTTAGACCAACTGGTGACAACGGAACACATAGTAAGCCCCAAAGGGACAAGCGAAGTGAGGCATTCCCCCATCGGGGAGCTCGCTCAGCCGCCAAGGGAGCTCGGCGGGCAATTTCTGTGGCCTTCTCCGCTGCCGCCTGTTCTGCGAGCAGGAAAGCCCTCTCCACGGTTTTCGCCTGACTCAAACGGGAGACGTAGTCCGAATAGCTCCCGGTTTCCTCGAACGTCGCTTGACCGCGGCTAAGCAATTCCTCCGCGTGAGACAACGCACGCCAAGCATGTTGTTGCATGGCGCGGAGGTTCCTTTCGCGACATCTGTTTGCCGCCGCAAGTGCTTCGTTAAACTCGATGCGCAAACCGGTCTCCTGCTTTTCTGTGGCTAGGTTGGCAAGCGAAACCGCTTGCGCCGCCCGTTGCTCTGCGTCCAAGTAGCCTTCAAATGTCTGCTGGTCACGGAAAGTGGACGCTTGCCCAAGCGCAGCCAGGCTGGCGTCCCATTCTTTCAGCGCTCTCTCATTTGCGTGCCATTCTCGCATCGTATCCACTGCTGCTGTCGCCTCGGAAATCCGCAACGCCACCTGCTGGCGTGAATTCTCGAATTGCTGGTGTGTCACGTGCTGTGAACGTTCGGATGCCAGAAGCAGGATGGCCTCGAAGTCTTGCTGATTCTCCTGTGTCAGGAGTTTGGCGAGTACTGGATTCCGGCTGGTGTGTAGGGCTTTCCGGAGCTCAAGCAACTCGGACTTCAGTAAGCTAGCACCCCCGCCTGGTTCCCCGGGTGCGAGGACCAGCACTGGCGGCCTCATCTCGACCTTGGGAACCACCCGGCCACTAAGCGAAAGGGTGACCAGTGGTACTCGCGGGCTGGAAGTGCGCACGTGCACGACATCGCTGTATGTTTCGCTGTGTGTGACTTCCGGCGCATGGAATATAGCGGTGACCAACAGGCCCTGGACCTTCACCTCGAACGGGCCCCGCCACGTCTGAGTGGAGGTCAGGGCCAAGTTTCGCAGGGCTCGCGCCTGGAAGATCACCGTTTCCGTGGCCCGCTCGCCCGGGCTGAGCTTCCCGAATTGGACGTTCCTGGGTTCGTATGAAAAGTCCGGGATCACTTCCGCTCGCAGGCGGCCAACTACGATGTAATTCGTGGTGCTCACCCGCAGGACCGCCTCCACTGCGGTGGTAATCGGGCCATTCCGGCCAGCGGTGTTGAGGCGGACTGCCACCGGGATTTCGCCCTGCGGGGCGAGGATTTCTCCCAGTATGTTCGTGAATACCAGCGTGCAGGCGCAATCCGTTCGCAGCGCCACCATCCGCAGCTTCATCTCGCTCCGATTCCGCAGGGGAAAGGTCCGCACGACCGTCTCGTTCTGTAAAACCTTGCCGGCGTCGAGCTCGTCCGGGTCAAAAGCCACAGGGGGCAGCAGTCGCGCCAGCGGCACGCTATCCGCCGGTGCTCCTGCCGGCTTAGCGGGATGGGGTCTGGACAGCCGTGGGGCAACGAAAAAGAGGAATCCGATGATGCAGACGCCGAGAAGACAACCCAGTATTCTTGCCGATCTACTCAACTCAGCCACCCTGACCTGACTCCCGCCCGCTTGGCAGCTTCACCTTCATGCGTGGCTCTGTGCGTTCGTGGTCTCGTGCCCGGGGCGGTCGGTGGCGGTTACCTCAATCGACACCTGCTGGCCGGCCGGCAGCGCGGCCTTCGTGACGTGGTTCCAAGCGCCGTCGCTCGCCGTGCTCCAACGCCGTGCCGCCGGCCCCGGTGATGCTCACCTCCACGCCCGTCGCCACGAAGGCGTCACTGGCCCGGAAGCGCCTCGCCGCCCCTGCTTGGCCCGTGTAACCGGAGAGATCGATCGGGGCCACCGCGGGCGCAAGTTGGGTTCGCTCTGCAAGCGAGGAGTCTTGCGGGCGCTTGGCGGGGGAAAGCCAAGGCAAAGCCGGCACCTCGCCCCGCCGCGGGTGGCGGCAGCCCTCCGCCCGGGACTCAGTTCGCTCTGCTGCGCCTTGCAGCGGGAAAGCGCGGGGCGGCTGTACCGCCGCTGGGGAACCGGTTTCCCACGCCAAACCGTCTTGCGCCGGGTGGTTTCGCTCCCATCCAGTCTGTTTGTCGCCGGCAGTCATCTAATTCTTCCGGTTCGTCCCCGGTGAACGGGTGAACGCGGGTAGCACAAGGGGTGGAAAAGTGTCAACCGATTTTTTCGAGATCTTTTCGCGCGCGGCGGTGGCAGCAGTGTCTCGCTAAACCGCTGCCGCGACTCGAGGCGAGTAGCAGGCAGCCCGCCGCACCTGTGAATGCCCAAGGAGACGAGAAGACACCGCGAACGCGTGAGGAACGCAGGATTGGCGTGACCGCCGTCTTTTGGCTTCCGGCCTTCCTGGCTTCCAAACTCAACCTCCGCGCCTTTGCGTCTCGGCGGTTGAAAAGGCGGGGCTCGCCCGGAGCCTCACCCTCCCGGCGCGCCGGTTCACGAGCGCTCTCCGGCGCCGGCCCGGCTCACTGGTACAGCGCCAGGAACTGCTGGCGGTAGGCCGCCTCCTGTTCGGGCAGGCGCTGGCGGAGCTGGGCCTTGGGCAGGGCGCCGTGCTGGAACCGGCGTTTCTCGAACACCGGCATGTCCAGACCGGTGATGGCCTTGATGCCGCGCGCCACCACTTCGCCCTTGAGCGCGTACAACCGCGCCACGTCCATTTCAGTCAGCGCAGAGAACGGAATGCCTTCCGCCACCTCGACCACGCCGGGCCGTGTGAACGGGCTGAAGCCCTCGAATCCAAAGTGCCGCGCCGGCGCATAAGTGCGGGCGTAGCTGCGGCTCAACCCGCCGCTGTACGTGAGCGAGTGTTTGATGCGGCCCACGCCCCAGCCCTCGTGATAGAGCATGAGATTGTTCACCACGCTGCGGATCGTGAGTTCCGGATTTTCCTCGATCGGATAGTCCTTGAGGTTTTCGTCACCGCCGTCGCCGTCGAGGAGGTACTTCCAATCCGGATAACGTGCGCGGATGCCGCGGCACAGCGCCAGCACCATGCTGGCCGCTTCGATGTCGAGCGGTTTGTAATCCTCCACCACGCGGATCGTCTCCGCCGGATCGAGCGACGCGAGTTCGGCTTCGATCGGTTCGAGGAACAGGCCGAGACCAAGCCGGTCCAGGAACGTGCGGGCCTGCTTCAAGTCCGGGCCTTCGCCGAAACTGAGCGTAAACGCCTTGAGCCGCGCCGGGCTGAGGCCCAGTAGGCGCATCACGTGGTACGTCGTGAGAAAGACCGCGCCGCTGTCGATGCCGCCCGAAAAGCACACGCCGACCGGCTCGCGCTCCGGCACGGTGCGGAGCCACTTCGCGATCTCGTCCGCGAGCGCGCCGATGTAGCGCCGGCCGATCTCGTCCAAGTCGGTGGAGAAACGGTTCCGCTCCGGCGTAAAAAAGCGCGTGTAAGTCGGGTCGGGATCGGGGCAACCGAGAAGCTGGATTTCCACGACGTAATGCGCGGGCACCATGCGCGTGTAGCTGGGATGAAACTGGCCGTCCAAGCCCTCGGCCGCGAGCGCGTCGCGAATCCGGTCCATGCGGTCGGCGACGACCAAGGCCGGGCCTTCGGCGCGCTTGGCGAGGAAGTAGCGCATCGGCCGGTCGAGCGACCGCGCCATGCGCACGGTCTTGCCGTCGCGGGCGAGCAAGGCGAAGGAGCCGTCGATCTCGCGCACGGCTTGGGGCCGGCCGCTGAGCACGCGGGCGCGGGCTTCTTCGAGGGTGACGTTGTACAGGCGGTTCAGGCTCGGATCGAGCAGGTCCACCACGCGTTCAATGTATTGGTCCATAGGTCAGGGCGAAGTGCCGGCGAGCGTACGGGCGGGGAACCCGTTTGGCAACCCGCCGCCGCGTAAACGTTCGGCCCCCATCCTCGCCGAGGAGCCGGAAAACTTGTCCGGTGGGTGAAGCGCGCGCGACCGGGTCGAACGTGGACCAATTTATGTCGCAATTGCGACATTTTTTGCACCATCCAAGTAAACGGCGTGCGACCCAGTCGCAGGCCAGCCGCGGCCACGCCTGCAACCGGCGGCGGATCGCGGGTGACACCACCGCGCGTCGCTTCGCGCAAGATTCGGGTTCGGAAAAGACGGGACAAGCCATCGCGTCGCGGTTACGAATGGCTGCGCCGAAGAATACACCGGCGCGCCATGCTCAAACCCGACCAAACCGTCCTCGTCCTGATCGACATCCAAGGCAGGCTTGCCCAACTCATGCATGAGCGGGAGGCGCTCTTTGCGAACCTTCAGCGCCTGGTGAAAGGCGTGCAGGCGCTGAGCCTGCCGATTCTGTGGCTGGAGCAATATCCACAAGGCCTCGGCCCGACCATCCCCGAGGTAGCGGAGCTGTTGCCGGATCTGCACCCGGTCGCCAAAACGTGCTTCAGCGCGTGCGGCAGCGAGGCGTTCCTGGCGCAACTGACCGGCACCGAGCGCAAACAAGTGTTGCTCGCCGGCATTGAGGCGCACGTGTGCGTCTATCAAACCGCGATGGATTTGCAGGCTGCCGGCTACGAGGTCGAGGTTGTTGCCGACGCGGTGTCGTCACGCACTGCAACCAATCGCGACTTGGGCCTGCAACGGATGCACGACGCCGGGGCGCGGTGGACCAGCGTGGAGATGGCGCTGTTCGAGCTCTTGCGAACCGCGCAGGCGCCGACCTTTAAAGAAATCGCGCGGCTGGTTAAGTAGCGGGCTGAGCCGGCGACTTCGATCGCGGCAGCAGAAAGCACAGCGCCGCGGCGAGGAACATTCCAGCGCCCAGGAGCGCGAACGGCAGATCGGTGCTGCCGGTCTGTTGTTTGAGCGCGCCCACGAAGGCATTCCCCGCCCAGCCGCCCACGTTGCCGATGGCGTTGACCAGCCCCATGACGCCGCCCACCACGGCGCGCGGCAGCGCTTCGGCGGGCACGGCCCAAAACGCCGCCTGCCCGGCGAACGGCCCTTGAATCGCGACGCACAGGAAGCCGAACGACAGCCAGAACGAGTACCTCGCGGCCAGCACGCTGCCGATCAGGCCCACGCCGCTGAGCGCATACACCCAGGCCACGTGCATCCGGCGTTCCTGCCGGCGATCCGAGCTGCGCGAGTTGACGACCATCAACACCGCTGCCACGAGGTACGGCACCGCGTACAAGACACCCGTCTGCAGGCCGGTGAAATTACGGCCGGGCGATTTCAGCGCCTCGCTCAGGAAGGTGTTGCAGCCGTATGCGGCGCAATTTTGCAGGAAATAGATCGGCACCAGCACGAACACCAGCGGGTGCAACAACGCCCGCCAAAACGGTGTCTTGGCCGCCGGTTCGATTTGCTGGGCCTCACGCGCCAGCGTGGTTTCCAAGTGCTCGCGCTCCTCGGGCGAGATCCATTTCGCGTCGCGGGGCGAATCGCTGATGAAGAACCACCAGATCGGCAGCCAAAGGAACGGCAGCGCGCCTTCGGCAATGATGGCCACCCGCCAGTTCGTCTGGCCGAGCAACCAGCCGGTGACGGGCGCGGCGCCGGCCACCGCCAGCGGTTGGCAGAGGATCCAGTAGGCATTGGCGCGCGCGCGCTCGGCCGTGGGGAACCAGTTGGCCAACAGCACCAGCGTGGCGGGGTACACGCCGCTTTCCGCCACGCCGAGCACAAACCGCATCCACTTGAACTGGTTGGCGGTTTGCACCAGGCCACAGCCCACGGCCGCGACGCCCCAGGCAATCAGGAAAAGGCTGATCAGCTTGCGCGGACTCCAGCGGCTGGCCAGGTAGCCACCGGGAATTTGCAGCGCGAGATAACCCCAAAAGAAGATGCCGATGGCATTGCCCTTGAGCTTGTCGTCCATGCCCAGATCGCGCATGGCGGTGGACAGGGCGGGATCGAAGGCGAGGGCGACGTTGGTGCGATCCACGTACGAAATCGTGTACATGATCAACGCCACCGGGATGATGCGGAGCCACCGCTCTTGGGGAATCGTCTTCATCGGTGTCGGCGGGCTTCCTAACAGCGACGGGGGCAGGTGTCGATACGATAGGCGGAATTCGCACGAATTTCCGTGGCGCGGGTCCGGAAGAGTGAAACGCGGCGCAGTGAGCTTTGACAGTTGGGGCACACTGGGGCATCGTCCCTGTCAAGATCATGGAAGAGCACTATCATAATATGGTGGCAGACCCGAACGAGTTGACACGCGAGCGGTTGGTCGAGGATTTGCGCACGCTGGTCCACGATGCCGAGCAGTTGCTGAAGTCTGGGGTCGGCGAGGCCGGGGAAAAGGCGGCAGAATTACGCGCCCGGCTCCAGGCCTCGATCGCGAAGGCCAAAGAGACCTGCCAGCGGCTCGAAGATCGCGCGATCGCCGGCGCCAAAGCGGCGGATCGCGTCATTCGCGCCCATCCGTACGAATCCATGGGTGTGGCCCTTGGGTTCGGACTGCTTTTGGGCGTGCTGATCAACCGGCGCTAAACGCATGCCTTCCGGCGACCCGCCGACCGGCAGCCTTTTCGATTCGCTCCGCCGGATGTTGGAGGCCGTCTTGGGCCTGGCCCAGCGGCGGCTCGAACTGTTTGCCGTCGAAGCGCAGGAGGAGAAGTTCCGCGTCCTCGACCTGCTGTTTCGCGCCGCGGCGGTGATCGTGCTGAGTTTGCTGACCTTGGTGGCAGCGACCGCCACACTCGTGGTTGCCTTGTGGAACACCTCGCCGGTCCTGGTGTTGGTGCTGGTGACCGTGGGCTACGGCCTCGCTGCGGTCGCATTGGCAGCAAGTCTCCGGCGACGCCTCCGCGAAGGACCGAAGCCTTTCGCCGGCACCCTCGAAGAGTTCCGGAAGGATCACGAATGGTTGGGCAAACCGAAATAAACCAGCTCGCCGAGCACAAGCGTCGCCTCATCGAGGAGTGCGACCGCGAGCGGAGCGCCATTCGTTCGCACGCCCACATGGTCGCCACGAAGCTCAGTTGGATCGAGCAGGTTCGTGAAATCTACCATCTCGCGCGGCCGGCGGTCTGGGTGGGCGCCTCGCTGGTGGGCTTGCGGGTGGCGTCGCGGCTGTCGCGGGCAGCCCGGTTGCTGGGCAGCGCGTTCTGGCTGGTGCGCCACGGATCCAGACTGCTCCGCCGGCGACGGGCTCGGGCGCATTGACCTGGCTATCCGTTGTTATCGCCCGCCGCTCGCGTCGCCGTGAGGTCGCCGCCGGCGATGCGCCGATTCGGCGCTCGCGAATCTCCTTGCTGGTCTGGACGCGGCGGTTAGCCTGCAACCCGCTTTTGCCAGGGCCCGCGGAATGTGGACTTACGAACCCCGCCAGGGCCGGAAGGCAGCAACGGTAGTTTGCTCTGCATCTGCCGCGGTCACCCTGGCTTGATTTCAACTCCAAAGGCGGAACGTGGAAGGCGGAATCTCCTGTGCGGGGCGTTCTGCCTTCTCCACTCTGCCGGTCGCCTTGCCGTGAGTTACCAGGTCATAGCTCGCAAGTACCGCCCGCAGCGGTTCGCCGATGTCGTCGGCCAGGACCACGTCACCCAGACGCTGGCCAACGCCATCGCCCGCGGGCGCATCGCCCATGCCTACCTCTTTTGCGGCCCGCGCGGCACGGGCAAAACCACCGTCGCCCGCATCTTCGCCAAGTGCCTCAATTGCACCGGCGGGCCGAAGGTGGATTTCGACGACGCCGACCCGAAATGCGCCGAGATCGCCGAGGGCCGGTCGATGGACGTGCTGGAAATCGACGGCGCCAGCAACAACGGCGTCGAGCAGGTGCGCGAACTGCGCGAGACCTGCCGTTACGCGCCCGCCAGTTCCAAGTTCAAGATCTACATCATCGACGAGGTGCACATGCTCTCGGCGGCGGCGTTCAACGCGCTGTTGAAGACGCTCGAAGAACCGCCGGCGCACGTGAAGTTCATGTTCGCCACCACGGACCCGGAGAAGGTCCTGCCCACGATCCTGTCGCGCTGCCAGCGGTTCGACCTCCGCCGCATCCCGGCGGCGCTGATCGTGAAGCACCTCGCCGCCATCGCAGCCCAGGAGGAGGTGAAGGTGGACGAAGCGGCGTTGTACGCGATCGCCCGCGGCGCTGACGGCGGGATGCGCGACGCCGAGTCCACGCTGGACCAGCTCATCAGCTTTTGCGGCAACGAAATCGCCGAGGCGGATGTGCTCTCGATGTTTGGCCTGGCCGCGCGCGGACAACTGCTCGGTCTGGTGGACGCCGTCATCGACGGCGACGCCGAAAAGGTCCTGCGCGAACTCGACGAACTGGGCCGTAATGGCAAGGACCTCGGCCGCCTTCTGTCCGACTTGCTCAACCATTTTCGCAACCTGCTGATCTTCCAAGTCACCAAAGGCCAGGCGGCGATGCTGGAGGTGAGCGAAGCGGAGGCGGAAGCCTTGCGGGCTCAGGCCGGACGCTGTGCCGTCGATGCCGTGACGCGCGTGATGGAGGTGCTGACCGAAACCGAAGGCCGGCTCCGCGACGCCGTTTCCAAGAAGATCTCGCTCGAGGTCGCGCTGCTGAAAGCCATCCAGGTGCGCAGCGCGGTCAGTCTCGACTCCGTGCTGGGCCAGCTCAAAGCCTTGCGCGGCGAGGCCGGCAGCACGCCGCCGGTCGCGACAGCGTCCGCAGCACCGGCCATCGCCGCGGCACCGACACCAGTCCGCAGCGCCGCACCGGCTCCTGTCTTGCGCGAAGCTCCCGTGCCGGCCGCCGCCGCGCCGGTGGCGACCGCACCCGCGACGCCGGCGGCGGGCGATCTCGCGGCCCACTGGAACGCCGTTCTCGATGGCGTGGCGCGGACGAGTCCTTTCCTGCGCAATTACCTGCTCAAAGGCTTTGCCGTGTCGCTCGACCGGGAACTGCTCACCGTTGGCTTCCCCCCGGCCAGCGCGCATTTCCTGCCGCTCATCGACAACACCAAGAACCACAAACTGATCGCGGAAGTGCTCAAGGCGGTGGGCTTGAAAGACCCGCGGGTGAAGTTCACCCAGCGCGACGCCCCGCCGCCCGAAACACCGGCAACAACCGTCGCTTCAACTCCCGCGCCTGCGCCCGCCCCGGCTGAAGCGCCGCCACCGCCTGCCGCGCCCGTGCCCTCCGCCACCGAGGCTGCGCCGGCCAAACCGGCCAAATCCGCGATGACGCGCCTCGATCCCAACGCGTTCAAGGACGATCCGCTCATCAAGGAGGCGGTGGAAATTTTCAAAGGCCGCATTGCCCAGGTGGTTGCCCCGGCGTCCCAATCCTCCTAAGCTCCCGCCCATGTCGAGCATCGGCAAACTCATGAAACAGGCCGCGCGGATGCAGCAGCAGATGGAACAGGTGCAGGCGCAACTCGCCCAGCGCACCGTCGAAGCGACCAGCGGCGGCGGCATGGTCAAGGTCACCGCGAAGTGCGATGGCACCCTCGCCGCCATCAAGATCGACTCGCAGGCCATCAACCCCGCCGACGCTCAAATGCTCGAAGACTTGGTGCTCGTCGCGGTCAACCACGGCCTCACCCAGGCGAAGGAACTTGCCGCCGCCGAGATGGGCAAACTGACCGGCGGCCTGGGCATGCCCGGCTTGATGTGACGCGACGGATGCCGGACCCGTGAAACGGTATCGGGCTCGGGCATTTGGAATCTCGCCTCGCGACCGGCAATTCCCCGCTGACCGGCGGCATCAGGAACGAGCCTGCCGGGGAAAATGACTGCTCTGCCCAGCGGTGAATCTGCCCTCAAGTCCGCGGGTGATTACGGTTTCGGCGCCCTTTGTATGTCGTTTTCCAGCTTCCTTGTTTGGTCCCGGCCAGACGGGAAGCTGAACTCGTTTCCCGCTGGCGCTGGCCCAAGCCGGGCGCGTCAGGTGTCCATTTCGGGCTTGGCGTTGAGGTTGGCCGATCCCTAGTCTGCCACCGTGAGAGCTTCACATGGTGCGGGCCTCTCCACCGCTGGCGTGCGCGGCTACACGCGTCATCGGTCAGGGACCAGCGCTGGTCTCGCCACCCGCCTGTTCCTTGCGCTGGCCTGCGGTCTGTCGGCCGCCGGCTGCCGCCGCAGCGGACCGGTGTCTGGGCCGCCCCCCACGGTCGTGCGGTACGAGCCGGCCCAGCGGCTGGGGGACGTGAAGATGCAGACCCGGCAGACTTACCTCGGCGTCGTCCGCGGCGAAAACGAAACGGACCTGAGTTTCAAGGTGGGCGGCCTCCTCGACCTGATCGGTTCCGAGCCGGGCAAGAGCTGGGGCGAGGGCGATCCGATCGAGGCGAACCAGGTGCTGGCCCGACTCAAGCAGGTGGATTTCAAGGCCGAACTCGATTCTTCCAAGGCCCGCGCCGAGTTGGCCCGCAGCCGGTTCGCCCGCGCCGAACAATTGCTCCGCGACCAGGCCATTTCGCCGCAGGAGTCCGACGTGATCAGGGCCGGCCAGGATGAAGCCCGCGCGGCGCTGGATCGCGCACAGCAGGCCTTCCTCGACTCGACCTTGCGCGCGCCGTTTGCCGGCCGCGTGCTTGCAAGGCTCGCGACCGGCGGCGAAATCGTCATGCAGGGCCGGCCGGTGCTGCGCATCGCCGACTTGAGCGTGGTGTCGGTGGATCTTGGCGTGCCGGACCGGGTCGTGAACCAGATCCGCCCCGGCCAGCACATTCCGCTGGTGGTGACTGCACTCGAGGGGCGCCAGTTCGACGGCGAAGTCTCGGAAGTGGGCGTGGCCGCCCAGGAAGGTTCGCGGCTGTTCAAGGTGGTGCTGAAGGTGCCGAACCCCAAAGGCGAGCTGCGCTCCGGCATGACCGCCACCGCCACTTTCCAGGAGACGCCGCGGGAGTTCCAAGACGCCGTGCTGGTCCGGCTTTCCGCGCTGGTGTCCTGGTCGCAGGCCGGAACCGCCGACGCGAACCGCGACGCGCTGGCCGTCTTCGTGGTGGACGATTCCGGGCGCGTACAGGAACGCCGCGTGGAAACCGACGACCTGATTCGCAGTTCGATCGTGGTGACGCAGGGAGTGAAGCCGGGCGAGAAGGTGGTCGTGGTTGGGGCCAGCCGGCTCCACGATGGCGAACCGGTCGCTGCGCGGGAATTCGTGACGGACCGGGGCGATTAGCGGGAGACAACCATGCCGGCGAAAGCGGACCCAACGACACGGCGCGGCGGCCTGGCGCAATACTTCGTCGAGCATCGCGAGGTCGGCTGGCTGGCGCTGTTGGCGGTCCTGGTCTGGGGTGGGATTTCGTACCGTCACCTCGCGCAGCAGGAGGACCCCAAGATTCCCGAACGGCAGGCCGTGCTGGTGACGCAGTTTCCCGGCGCCGACGCGGGCAAGGTGGAGCAACTCGTGACGCAGAAGCTCGAAGCGAAACTCGACGAGCTGGAATCCGTGGAGAAACTCAAGTCCCAGTCGCGCCTGGGCGTCTCGATCATTTACCTCACCCAACGGCCGGCGACCCAGGCCACGGTGGATCAGGAGTGGGACAAGCTGCGGGCCAAAGTAAGCGAGGCCCACCTGCCTGAAGGTTGTCGGCCGCCGTTCCTCGACAGCGGCTACGGCGACACGATCACGCTGCTGTTCGCCCTCGCCAGTCCGCCGGCGACCGACGCGGAAGTCCAGGTGCGGGCGAACCTGATTCGCGAGCGGTTGGCGCGGTTGCGGGCCGGCGCCCCGGCCGGCGGACGCGCGGCGGCCTTCGCCTTCTTCCCGGCCGACGTGGCCGAAACCTACCGTGCGAGCCTTCTGCAGAAGTTTGTCCACCAACTGGTGCTGGGCGGCCTGGCCACGGAACCCCCGCGGATCGACCGTGGAGAGGCGTTCATCCTGGCGGACTTCGCAACGCAGGCGACGCGGGCGCAACTGGAGGCGTTCATGCAGCAGTTCCAGCGCGGCGTGGCGGGGAGCGACGGCGAACTGCCCCCCGATTTTCTCGGCGGCGTGATCGTGATGGGCGAAGCGTCGGACGCGGAACTGCGGCGGCTCGTGGCGGCGGTCACGCCGCCGCGTTACAGCTACCGCGAACTGGAGTTGGCCGCCGGCAAACTCGAAGACGACCTCAAGCAGGTCGCCAGCGTCGGCCGCGTGCGCAAGCTCGGCGACGTGCCCGAGGCCCTTTACCTGCTGTACTCCACGCCCAACGTCGAAGGGTACCGGCTGGATCCGTCGTTGGTCATCCAGGCCATCGCCACCCGCAACGCGATCATCCCCGGCGGCGTGCTGCGCACTGAAGGGCAGAATTTTCCGGTCCAGCTTTCCGGCGAATTCGGGACCCCCGACCCGCTGACCGGCCAGCGGCGGTTCACGGACGATTTGCTCAACACGGTCATCGGCGTCGCGGGCGAAGGCGGCTTGCAGGCGCTCGGTTCCACAGCGGCGGCCAAAGGCCTGCCCATCTACCTGCGCGATTTGTTCGAGGTGCGCCGCGGGTACGAAAACCCGATCGGCTTCAAGGTGGACGTGCTGCGGCGAGACGCGCCGGGCCAGCCGTTGCAGGAGCGCCGCGCGGTGCTGCTCGCGGTGGAGATGAAGGAAGGCAACAGCATCGGGAATTTCAGCCGCGAAGTCCGTCAGGCGGCGAGTACGTTCCAGAATCCCGCCCAGTCACGCCTGCCGGAAGGCATGGAAATCCTGACGCTCTCGGACCAACCCGCGGCGGTGACCGGGCGCATCCTCCAGTTCACACGCTGCTTCGTCGAAGCCGTGATCGTGGTGGTGCTGGTGGCTTTGTTGCTGATGGATTGGCGCTCGGCGGTGGTGGTCGCCACTGCCATTCCGCTCACGATCGCGCTCACTTTGGGCGGCATGAGTTTGTTCCGCGTGCCGCTGCATCAGATCTCGATCGCCACGCTGATCCTCGCGCTGGGGATGTTGGTGGACGACCCGGTGGTGGCGTCCGACGGCATCAACCGTGAACTCGCGCACAGCCAGCCGCGGGGCGTGGCGGCGTGGCTGGGGCCGTTCAAACTGCGTCGCGCGATCCTGTTCGGCACGCTCATCAACATCGTGGCCTTCCTGCCGTTGCTGCTGCTGCCCGGCGACAAAGGCGCGTTCATCTGGGCGCTGCCGGTGGTGGTCACGCTTGCGCTGATCGCCTCGCGGCTCGTGTCGATGACCTTCGTCCCGCTGCTCGGCTTCCACGTACTGCGTGGACAGAAAGGGCTCGAAGCCGGCGGCGAAGTGCGGCGGTTTCCGCTGTTCCGGCCGGTGGACCGCGCGTTGGCGGCGCTGTTGCCGCGCTACCGGCAGTTCCTCGAAAATTCGCTCGGCCGGCCCGGCCGAACCATCGTGGTCGCTTACGGTTTGCTGGCGCTCAGTTTCGCTTTGGTGCCGTTTTTCGGCCAGCAGTTCTTCCCGCCCGCCGAGCGCAACCAGCTCCTCATTGACCTCGATTTGCCCGAGTCCGCGTCGATCGTGCAAACTCGCGAGGTCTGCCGCGACGTGGTGCGTCTGCTGTGGCAACACGCCGAAGTGCGGAGCGCAGCCGTGTTTTCCGGCGGCACCGCGCCGCGCTTCTACTACAATGTTTCGCCGCGCACGCCGGGTGGATTCCTCGCCCAGGTGCTCGTGAACACCGAACGCGCCGACCAGGTCCCGCCGCTGCTGGCGCAGTTGCGCGAAGATCTGGACCGCGAGATCGCCGGCGCGCGGTGCGTGGTCAAACAGCTCGAACAAGGCCCGCCGGTCGAGACGCCCATCCAGATTCGCCTGACCGGCGCGAACCTGGACGAACTGCGCCGCCTCGCCGACCAGGTCACGACGGAATTGCACCATGCCGGCGCCTATAAAATCCACGACGACCTGGGCCGCCGCATGCCTACCCTCGAGATCGACATCGACCAGGAGCGCGCGAATTCGCTCGGCATCGACAACGCCCAGATCGGCCGGCTCAGCCAGGCGGCGTTTCAAGGCGTGCCCGTCACGGAGTTGCGCGACGGCGACCGGCTGATCCCCGTCACCATCCGCCTGCGCACCGAAGAGCGGAACGAGGCCGACAAAATCCGGAGCCTGTATGTCCGCTCCGCGCGCGATCAGCTTGTGCCGCTCGACAATTTCGCCTCGGTCCGGCTCGCGCCGCAGTATGCGACGATCGCCCATTTCAACCAGCGCCGCGCGGTCACGGTGAAGGCGTTCTCGATGGTGGGCGAACTGCCGTCGCGGGTGCTGGCCCGCGCCCGGCCGGGCCTTGAACGACTGGAACGGCCGCCGGGTTACCGCTTGGAGTTTGCGGGCGAAGACAAGGAATTGAAGCAAAGCCGCGCGGAAATGGGCGGGGTCATGGCCGTCTCGCTCTCGCTGATCGCGCTGGCGCTGGTCATCCAGTTCAACTCGGTCACGAAAGCCGTGGTGGTGCTGCTGACGGTACCGCTGGGTTTGATCGGCGCGTTCGTGGGGGTGGCGGCGTTCCGCGCGCCGTTCGGCTTCATGGCCTTGCTCGGGCTGGTCAGCCTGGCCGGCGTGATCGTCAGCCACATCATCGTGTTGAGCGACTTCATCGAAGAAGCGCGGGCGGAAGGCATGGAACTCAAGCAGGCGTTGGTGCAAGCAGGCCTGGTGCGGCTCCGGGCCGTGCTGGTGACCGTGCTGGCGACGGTGGGCGGCCTGGTGCCGTTGGCGGTGAGCGGCGGCGAATTGTGGAAGCCGCTCACGGCCGTGCATATTTTTGGCCTGCTGTTCGCAACGCTGCTGACCCTGGTTCTGCTGCCCACGCTCTACTACCTCTTCGCGACCCGGCTGCGGTTGATCAAGTAAAGGCCCGCCGCTCGCGGTCGCGCCTGGACGCCAGCAGGCAGCGCGGTTAGAAAGCGCGCCATGCGCCGCGCGAAGAAGCCATCTTCCGTTGCCGCCGTTCTGGCGGTGGCCATCGTGTTGATCGCCGCGCTGGGGTACCGGTGGCGCGCGACCCACCGCGAACACACCCAGGACCGCACCATCCTGGCGGCGGCGCGCCGTTACGGTGTGGACCCGGCGCTGGTCAAGGCGGTGGTCTGGCGCGAGAGCGATTTCGATCCGGACGCCCGCGGTCGGGCCGGCGAGATCGGGTTGATGCAAATCACCGACGCGGCGGCCCAGGAATGGGCGGAAGCGGAGAAGATCTATCCGCTGGGCGAAGCGAAGCTGTTCGATCCGCGGACCAATATCCACGCCGGCGCCTGGTATTTGCGGAAGCTCCTTCAGCGCTATCGACAGACGGATCGGCCGGCGGTGTTCGCGCTGGCGGATTACAATGCGGGCCGCGGGAACGTGCTCAAGTGGGCGAAGGGGCCGGCGGCTACCAACAGCCAGGCGTTTGCGGGCGTGATCGGTTTTCCCACCACCCGAGCGTACGTGAACGCCATCCTGGAACGGCGCAATCGTTACCTTGCCGACTTCGCGGGCGCGCCGCGGTAACAAAAACGCTCGCCGATCCAAGCCCTTCAACGCGGAGCGGCGCGGGCGCCAAACCGAACCCGGCGGACTCGCGGCCTACCGGAATATCGTCTGGCGGTTCAGGAACCCGGAGAGGGTGCTGGCACCGGTGCGCTCGATCACTGTGCGGTCCATGATCTCGACCGGCGAGGTCGTGGCCGGGAAGCGTTCGAGTTTCGTGACCTTTTGGGTGCGGGAGCCGGTGACTTCACGGGTGGCGACCTTCTTTTGCTTGGCTTTCTTGGTCGCCTTCGCCGCCTTGGCCGGGGCGCAGCAGCATGAGCCACAGGTCTTCGCTTTTGCGTCAGTGCCCTTGGCGTCAGCACCGGCCAAGGCGAGCGGCGTGGCGAGCGCCAGTCCAGCGATCAAGATTCCCAGCCCAGCCAGCCGGGCAGCGGGTGTTTTTCTCATGGCTGTTTTCACGATCCGTAACGTGCCCGCTTCCGGGGCGCCGCGCAAGCGCTTCACGAGGCGGCGCCGCTGCTTGGGCGCAGGTCCACGAGGCTGGTCTTTCTGACCGCCGAGCCAGGCAAATGGACTCGTCAGGGAGCAGCCAAGCTCGAACCCAGCGCGCGGGAAGCCTCACAGGCTGCGCCGCCAGTCGTCGATGGCGGTGCGCATTTCGGCGAACGCCTGAAGGCGCGGCTTCACGAAACGCGGGGTAAACCAGGGAAACGTCCCGACCAGGTCATTGATGACCAGGATCTGCCCGTCACAGTCCGGACCTGACCCGATGCCGATCGTCGGGACAGGCACCGCGGCCGTGATCGCGCGGGCCACCGGCGCGGCCACTAACTCCAAGACCATCGCGAACGCACCGGCCTCCACCAGCGCATAAGCATCGGCCAGCAACGCCTCCCGTTCGGCGGCCTCCCGTCCTTTGACGTGGTAACCGCCTTCTTCGACGACGTGTTGCGGCAACATCCCGATGTGGCCCAGAAACGGAATGCCCGCCGCCACGATGGCACGCACCTGCCCCGCGATCGCCCCGCCGCCTTCGGCCTTTACCGCTTCGGCACCAACCGCCATCAGACGACGGGCGTTGGCCACGGCCTCCTCCAAAGTCCGGTATGAATGGATGGGCAGGTCGGCCGCGAGCAAGGCGCGCGGGTGGGCGCGCGCAGCGGCGCGGGTGTGGTGTTCCATGTCCGCCATCGTCACGTGGGTCGTGTCGGGGTGGCCGAGCACCACCATGCCGAGCGAATCTCCCACCAGGATCAGCGGAACACCGGCTTCATCGAGGAGGCGGGTAAATGGATAGTCGTATGCCGTCAGGGCCGCGATCCTGGCGTGCCCCTTCATTGCCCGGATGGATTCCGCCGTGATTTTCGGCGATTGCATGGGTGTCAAGGTCGCGTCGGCCCCGGAAGCCGACAAGCCGAATCTGGTTTGGCGACGGCCGGTGCATCCCGAAGTTGTCGGCGTTTCAGACCCAGCGAGTTCCGGAACGCCGGCTTGGAGCCGGCTTGAGACCCAACTGGTTGTCCCGAGGCCGGCTCAGGCGCAAAGCCGGCTCCAAGCCGGCACGCCAGCGACAACTTCGGGATGCACTGGTGGGCGCGCGGCGCGCGAACCGGCATTTCCCCCCTTGCGAACGAGGGAGGGTTCCTCCTTTAATCCCGCCGTCGTTATGCGCGTTTGCTTTCGTTTGACCGCTTTGGCGAGCCTGGTGCTGGCCGGTTCGCTCTGGAGCCGGCCGGTTTCCGACCCGGTGGCGGACCTGTTCACTCCACGGCCCCCGCTGCCTCCCGGCGCCGAAAACCAGGCCGCCGTCCCGTTGCGCCCGCCGGAGAATCCCAATCCCGCCGGCTTCAAGGTGTTCCCCTCGCCGCCTCAGACGATCCCCCCGCGCCGACCGCCATTTCGATTCCAGGCCAATGACCGGGTGCTCTTCCTCGGCGACGCGATTCTCGAGGCGGAGGCGAAATATGGTTATATCGAGACGCGGATGGCCATCCAGGACCCCACCACGCCGCTCACTTTTCGGAACCTTTCCGCCAGTCCGAACAACCGGCTGCGGGACGCCGATCCCGCAGCGGCAAACCGGGACTTTGCCTGGCTCACCAACCTCCTCGCCGAGGTGCGTGCCCTGGATCCAAACGTCGTCGTGCTCAGCTACGGGACGGCCGCCGCTCTTAACGGCCCGCCGAATCTGCCGGCCTTCACAAATGTGTACGAGCGCGTGATCGATGGTCTGCTGGCGCTCAAGCCGGCGACACCGCCCCGGCTGGTCCTGCTCAGCCCGCTCTGTCACGAACCGGTGACCGGCGAGCCGATGGAACTGATCGCCCACCGCGTGGCCCAGATGTTTGAGTTCGCGGTGGCGTCCTGGATCCTCTCGACCAACCACAACACCGATTTCGTGGACCTCTTCGGCCTGACGCGCCTGAAGGTCAACGCGGCCTTGAAAACGGAAGCGAACGGTGAGTCCAAACCGCGGCTCACCGAGGATGGTTTGCGGCCCACCGCCTACGGCCAACGCTCGCTCACGTTCGCCCTCGACCGCGGCCTGCGGTGGTTTCCCAACAACTGGCGGTTCGGGCTCCTGGCGAACAACCAGTGGCGGGAGGGCGGTTTCGGCCTGAAATTCGAGTCGCATCGCCGATCCGACCACGACCTGCGCGCGGTCTTCACCGAGGAAAGGCTCCCCAGCCCGCCGCTGCCGGTGCCGATTGCCGATCCGGAACAGGAATACGAACCGCACTGCTACATCCAACTACGCGACCTGGTGCCCGGCCGGTATGAATTACGCATGGATGGCCAACACGTGCTGACCGGCACGCACGAAGACTGGGCCCGCTACGAAGTGATCGCCAGCGGACCCTCCTGGGACCAGGCCGAAAAGTTGCGGCAGACGATCGTCGAGAAGAACGCCCGCTGGACGGCGTGGTGGCAGCAGCAGCGCGAACACGGTCCTGGACCACTCGGCGAACCAACGCCGGAAATCCTCGCTTTGGAGAAGGTAATTTCCACGTTGAAGCGGCCGGTCAAACACGCCTACGAGGTCGTCCGTGTCGGCGATGTCGCCCCGACGACGAACCAGCCCCCGCCGACCCCGCACTGATCGCAGCGCGCAGCCACGAAGGCGCGACGGCAAAGGCGGGTGCAGTCCGCCGTCTCGCCAACAGTCTCCTCAGGGCCTTGAAGAAGGCCGCCGGGAATCCCTTCCCGCTTGGGTGGAAGCAACGTTTGCGCACGGCTTCCCCCGGCGGTGATCTGACGCCCGCCGGATCTGCGCGCTGCCCGGCCGGCGTGAGCGGGCCAAGAGCAGTCCTGTGCCCGGCCTTGCAAAACCGGCCCCGCAGGCGTACTGGTCCGCTATCTACCTCCCAACTCTGGTCGAGCCATGAAGCCGGTCTTCAGCATTCCGAAGTCGCCGCGAACCGCGACCGTGGGAACTGGGTTCACCTTGATCGAACTGTTGGTGGTCATCGCCATCATCGCGATCCTGGCGGCGCTGCTGTTGCCGGCGCTGGCCAGCGCCAAGGAAAAGGCGCGGCGCATCAAATGCCTGAGCAACCTGCGTCAGATCACGATCCCTTTCAAAATGGCCGTGGACGATGACTCCGGCCGGCTCGGCTACTATTGGCCTGCCGCGGCCCCTTATCCGTACGGGAACGAAGGCTCAGCCATGCGGGACTGGGGCATCAACCATTGGGGCAAGACCAATGAAGGTTGGATCTGTCCCGCAGCACCCGAGGTGGTGCGGCGGCCAGGGACCACGCCGACGTTCGGCGGGCGGGGGCCCATCTACGCCGGCACGGTCCGCTCGGCTTGGCAAACCTACGCTCCGGGAGGTTGGTCGTGGTGGTGGGATGAGCGGCCTTGGACTGGCCCCCCTCAGCATCGGGCCGGCAGCTATGCCCAGAACAACTGGCTTGGCGGCTGGTGGTGGAGAGCGGCCGGACCTTGGGGCCCGGGGGGACCGGACTATGCTTTCGGGCACGAAGGCGAGATCGACTACCCATCGCAAACGCCGCTCTTCGCAGATGGCGTCACGTTCTGGTGGGTCTGGCCGCGCGCCACGGACCTTCCAGCGGTGAATCTTGAAACCGGCCAAGGCCAGGGTGGCAGTTTTTCTCCTTACGGCATGAACTTGCTGACCATCCCCCGCCACGGGCCGGGCGCCGGTCGGGCCTCCACGAATCATCCGCCACGCACGCCGCTGCCGGGGGCGATCAATGTCTCGTTTTATGACGGCCATGTGGAACTGGTCCGGCTGGAGCGGCTGTGGTCCTTGTACTGGCACAAGAACTACAAGCCGCCGGCCAAACGGCCGGGGTTGAGATGAAACGCGTATAGCGGGTGGGGTCTTTGGAACCGGGATCGTTTGCCGCATCGCGAACTGGCCCCCGAGTGGTTGCCTTAAGCAGGCATTCTCAGCCAAGGAGGATCATCCTTCGCTTTTGAGGTCCAGCCGCGAACTTACCGGTGCAGTGGTAGCAACGCGCCGAGCGTTTGAGGTCGTGCCTTGCTGAGGCACACTGATTCTGCTGCCGGTGGCGGACTTGCTTTACGAACTCTCGCGATGATCGGACCATGAGCCCAAAAGCCGCGAATTCGAAATGAAACCGAATGAACTGCAAGGCAAAGTGGCGTTGGTCACCGGCGCCAGCAAGGGATTGGGCAAAGCAATGGCACTCGCGCTCGCCAAGGCCGGCGCGAAACTGGCTCTCGTCTCGCGCGACGAAAAGCTGCTCGCGGAAACCGCTGCCGCCATCGCCGCGCTCGGCGCCGAAGCCGCGGTGTTCCCGGCCGACGTGTCGGAGGAGGCCCAGGTGCTCGCGCTCGAAAAAGCCGTGGCCGAACGGTTGGGTCGCGTCGCCATCCTCGTCAACAACGCCGGCATCAACCTTCGCAAGGCCATCACCGAATTCACGTTGGAGGAATGGAACCGCGTCCAGGCCACCAACGTCACCAGCGTGTTTTTGATGTGCCGCGCCTTCGTGCCGCACATGCAAGGCCGCGGCTACGGGCGCATTCTCAATCTCACGTCGATCATGAGCCACGTCTCGCTGCCGGGGCGCACGGCCTATGCCACGAGCAAGACGGCGCTGCTCGGCTTCACCAAGTCCCTCGCGCTCGAGCTGGCGCCCGACGCGATCACCGTCAATGGCATCAGCCCGGGGCCGTTTGCCACGGAGATGAACCAGCCGCTCTTGGAAAGCGCGGAACTGTCGCAGTTCTTCCTTTCCCGGATTCCGCTGCACCGTTGGGGCCAGCCGGCGGAAGTGGCCGAGCTGGCCGTTTTTCTCTGTTCGGAGGCGGCCGGCTTTATCACTGGCACGGACATCGTCATCGACGGCGGCTGGACGGCGCAGTGAACGTGGGTGCGCGTGGGGCATTGTCCGGCGGGCCGCCGGATAACACACGCCAGCGGCGTGTGCTCCCCAACTTCGGAGTTCGGGTTCAACTCAGTTCGGTCGCACCGAGCCATCGGCGCTGACCAGAACCTGCTTCGCCCCGGCCGGCAGAGCCAGCGTGAGCCAGCGCCCGCCCGGCCAGCGGACCTGAAGTTTCGTGGCCTCACCGGCGAAGCTCAGCACCTGCGTGGCCGCGTCGAGTGACCAATACCCCGCGCCGCCGTGGACTTCGCGGGCCGGCCCCCAGCGGGTGCCATCGCCGAGCCGGAGCACGACGCCGAAGCCGTCCGGGTTGCCCGGCGGTCCGGCCAATTTCACCCGCAGCCCCGGCTTGGCGCCGGCGTTCCGGTAGAGCCTGGTTGCGGCGCCGTTTTGCGTCACAACCAAGTCCACGCGGCCGTCGTGGTCGAAATCGCCCAGCGCGCACCCGCGTTGTTCGCCATAGACCTTCACGCCGCTGTCCTGACCGGCCACCGCCTTGAACCCGCCGTGGCCGTCGCCGCGCAGACAGAGGCCCCGCCCGGCGTCCAGGCGCGTGTAATCCGGCGTCACGGCAAAGAAGTTCTGGCTGAGGAAAAGGTCTTCGTTGCCGTCGCCGTCCAGGTCTGCCACGCCCACGCCGAACGCGGGCGCCCACTGGGCTTCGCGCGGCAGCGCTTGCGCTTCGAAGTGGTCGCCGCGGTTCAGGAAAACCATCGAGGCCAGCGTGCTCGCTTCGAGCCTGGAGGCGTGCTGCAGACTGTCACCGTAAATCTGTTCCACGCTCGCGGTGCCGTAGGCCTCGAACGTCGGCACGCGCTCCTGGATGAACGGCATCGCCGCCACGACCGCCATGTAGCCGCGGTCGGGGGCGATCGCGTTCAAATCCGGGCTGAAGCTCGCTTCGACCAGTTGCACGGCGCCGCTTTCGTCGAGGTCGCCGAAGTACAGGAGCCGCGGGTGGGCGAGGCTGGCGTTGCGCCAGCGGTGGTTGAGACCCCAGTTCGAGGCGACGATGTCCAGGCGGCCGTCGTTGTCGAAATCGCCGGTGGTTACGCCGTTCCACCAGCCAGTGAGCTGGGCGAGTGGGAGACGTTCACCGTCCAGCAACACCGGCGGATTCCATTCCGTGAAGGTGCCGCCCGCGTTATTGAAGATGCGGATCGGACCCCAATCGCACGCGAGCACCAACTCCGGCCGGCCATCGCCGTCCAGATCGCTGAACACCGCGCCGCTCACGAGGCCCAGTTTATCGAAGCGCTGCGCCACCACGAAGCGCCCGCCCTGATTGCGGAGCAGCAGTGAATCCGCTGGCTCGGGGTACCGCCCGGGCACGACGCGCCCGCCGACAAAGAGCGCGAGCGTGCCATTGCCTTCCACGTCGCCAAACGCCAGCGGGCCAACGCTCGCCCGCTGGCCGATGAGGCTTTCGCCGCTGGCCTGGTGTTGGAGATCGTACAAGCGCAGGCAACCGCCGTTGGTCTGGCCATCCTCGTAATTGGCGGAGCCGAAAAACACCGTGCTCCCCACGGCGAGGACGGCGGTCAGATCGCGTTGGGTGGTCCGCGCGACGAGCGGCGTTTGGAGCGGCGCGAAGCTGCCGTGGCCGTCGTTTTTGAAGAAACCCGGCGTGCCGCCTTTGCCGCAGGCCACGATGAGGTCTTCCCAGCCGTCGCCATCGAAATCATGCCACGCCACGCCGGGGCCAAGCTGGCTGAGCTTGATCGGCAACAGCGGCTGACGCTCGAAATCGTCGAACGGATCTTCGTGATGTCGATAGTTGAGCCGCTCGCTGGCGTCCTCGAAGAGCGGCGGTGACTTGGGCGACGCCGGCGCCGGAGCGGCCGGAGTGGCGGCGTCGGCGGCGATTTCGTAAATGCAGTTCGGATTGGCAGCAGCGACCACGCTGCGGCGGCCGTCGCGCCAGGTGACCTCGATCCGCAGCCGGTTGGTGAGCGAGCTGGCGGCGAAGACGCGGAGCGGTTCGGAGCCGGATAAATAATGCCCGCCGCAGATGACTTCCTGCGATTGGCGCACCGGCCCGCCTTCGACGACAATCTTCGCGCCGATGCCTTGCGGGTTGCTTTTCGGACCGGCGAGCCGCACCGCCACGCGCGGCGCGATGCCGTCATTACGGTAAACGCCGGCCTGTTCATTGAGCTTGTTCACCACCACGTCGAGGTCGCCGTCGTGGTCGAGGTCGGCGACCGCCGTGCCTTGCGAAATGCCTTTGTCGTCGAATCCCCACCGGCCCTTCGTCTCCTCGAAGGTCCAGTCGCCGCGGTTGCGAAAGATCAGGCTGGGGGTACTAAAGTCCGGGAACATTTTCAGCAGATTGAGAATGTCCGCCTGGGTGAGCTGGCGCGACGCGCGTTGGGCGTCGATCCGGTTTTGCATGTCCACGTTCTGGAAGTCGCGCATCTGGCCGTTCGGGATGAGCACGTCCTCGAACCCATCGAGGTCCACGTCCAGGAACAGCGGCATCCAGGACCAGTTCGACGCCTCGACGCCGGCGTACTGGGAAATCTCGGCGAAGGTGCCGTCGCCGCGGTTGACGTGGAGTGTGTTGCGCCAGACCTGCGGGCGGTTGTCGAATTCGCCGATCGGCCACTGGAGCGGCTTCTGCGTGCTCACCTGGGTGTGGCGGTCCTTGTGGCCGGTGGCGAGCATGTCCACGATCATGAAATCCACGTTGCCGTCGCGGTCGAGGTCCCCGAAATCCACGCCCATCGAAAACGTGGAGGTCGTGCGGAGCGCGAGCCGGTCGATGGCGCGGAACCGGCCCTTGCCGTCGTTGATCCAGCACCGGTCGGGACTGAACAGGTCGTTGCAGACGTAAATGTCCGGCGCGCCGTCGCCGTTAAGATCGCGAATCTGGACCGACAGGCCCCAGTCTCGCGGCGCGTCCGCCAAAGGCTGGCCGTCGTCCTCGTCGAGGAACGCGCCGCCGGTCCACGACACGGGCGTGAAATGGCCTTTGCCGTCGTTGAGGTAAAGCACGTCCGGCTCGCCCAGCTCCATCACCTCGCCGGTGGGCGCGATCACGAACCGGTTCGTCAAGTCCGGCGCGGTCGCGGACTCGCCGTTGACCGACGCCACGACGGGCCGGCCATTGACGAGGTTGATTTTGAAGGTCGTCCGGGGCTGGTCCATCACCGTCGTGGTCCGGTAGTTCACCACGTACAAATCCAGCGCGCCATCGCCGTTCACGTCCGCCAACGCGAGCGACATGCCGCCGGTCTGGGCGCGCACGCCGGCCTCGTCCGTGATGTCGGTGAAGTGGCCTCGGCCATCGTTGCGGAACACCCGCGGTCCGTGGCCGAGCGTGTTGACGAGCAAGTCGAGATCGCCGTCGCCGTCGGTGTCAGCGAACACCGCGGCCATGCAATCCAATCCGGCGCACGCGACGCCGGCGCTCGCGGTGATGTCCGCGAACTTCCAGCCGCCCAGGTTGCGATAAAGCGCGCAGGCGCTGTCCAGCCCGCAGAAGAACAGGTCGCACCAACCGTCGCCGTCCACGTCGCCCGCGGCCACGCCGCCGCCGCTGAGCAGGTTGCGGTTGAGGATGCTCCGCTCGTTGCTGAGCCGGTTGGTGAAAAGGATGCCCGTGCTGGCGCCGTTCAGCCGCTCGAAGCCGGTCCGACCTTGGTCCAGCACGGGCAACCGCGCCCAGCGATAGCCAGCGGCCGGCTGCCAATCCAGATCCGCGGCGAAGGCGTGGCTGGCGAAAATGAGCGTGCCGCCTAACAGCGAGGCGAGGCGCGCCAGCCAGGGTTGGCGACGCGGGGTAAGCGGAACGGACGTTTGCACGGGCCGCAGTGTACCGGGCGGGCGGTTGGATAGACAACAAGCGGGTGGGGCGCGCTCCGCCGCGCGCCCAAAAAGCGCCGGCCCCCAACCAGCGCGCGCTGCGGCCGGAGACCGGCCGCGGTCCGGTGAGGCGGCGGGCCAGCTTCGAGGCGCAGAACGACTCAGTTCACGGCCGCGTCCGCACCAGCACACCGCCGCCGCGAGGCAGATGCAGCTTGGCGGGGCTGGCTGCCGGCAACCATTGGCCGGTGGCGGCGTCGAAGATTTCCAGGGCAGCGGGTCCGCGCAGGCCGATGTCCGCCTCCGCGGCGTAGTCGAGATTCACGATCACCGCATGGGTCGGTTTGGCGTTTTCGCCCGCAGGTCTGGCCGGGCCGAACAACCCGAGCAAAGCGCCTTTGACCGGTTCGGGCGCCTTGTAGGCGCGCTCCGGCAAAGGCGGGTCAAACGCGAACACCGCCTCCGCCGGCAACGCTTCCGCACCCGGAGGCAGCATCCCGGCGTGGAAGACGCCGAGCGAACGCAGCGGCTGCAACTGCCCGGCGATGGCGGCGAATTCGCGGTTCAACTTCGACAGCACCGGGTAAAGCACCGTGGGCGTGCCGTCGGCATTCGCAATCGCGCCTTTGTGCCCCGGATGGCAATACACGTAGTAGGAGATGCCTTGGGCGCCGTAGGCGAGGGTCGTGTAAACGAGGTAACGCATTTCGTCGCCGTCGGGCACGCGCATCGACGGCGTCCAGGTGCAGGCCTGGACGATGTTGAGAAACGGGAGGCCGGCGTCCTGCGCCGCGCGCCGGATCAGCGCGAGGTTGAGAAAGTACTGGCCGGAATCGCCGTGGGTCGTGAACTGGTAGTGGTCGTAGCTGATCAGGGCCGGCTTCACGACGTCCACGAACTGACGAAGATGTTCGCGGTAGGCGGTGACGACGTCGCCGCGATTGCCGAGTTGCTCGTTGCTGGCGTAAGTCGGGAACAAGTTGATGTAAGCCAGGTGTCGCGGGTCGCGCTCGCGGAGATGCGCGACCAGCCGGCCCAGCGACGGGAAGTTGGTGGCGTTGGGCTCGTCGGTGATGAAGTACGCGTAGAGCGCCGGGTGCGGCGCCACGCGGGCGATCAAGGCATCGAGTTGCTGGCGCCGGGCCGGGTCATCCAGCGAAGCCGGCGACAGCAAGCCGTCGGTGAGTTGCGCGCGCAGGCCGTGTTTGCGCGCCACGTCGAGTTCCTTCTCGCCACACCAGACGAGGTTCCAACCGCCATTGGCCATTTGTTGGGCAGTGGCGTCGGTCATGGCCGGACCGGCCCAGTACGTGACGATGGGCGTGCCGACTTCCCAGCGAGGCGGAGCAGGCGTTTCGGCCGCGTCGGCAAAGATGGGAAGCGTGGCCAGCGCGGTAGCCAAACAGGCATGAGCAAGCGGTTTCATAATCAGGTGAGTGTGAGGTTCAAGGTTGCACGCATTGGGGGTATGTGGTCGCGACGCAGTCCATACCACAGCCAGTTCGCACAAGCCAGCGCGGAGGCGGTTCGACTTCGGGCGGGTGGCACCCCGCTTTGGCGCGCGACCGTCTCGGTCGCAGGCGCGGGGTCTCGCAACCGACCGACATCCGCTGCGTCGCGGATTGGACATCCGCGCTCCCGCCAGCCAGCGATACCCGCGGCTCCAGAGTCGGCGGCGAGCCGGCGATCAATTCGAAAAGGGCGCCGTGAACACGTAATGGCCGGCCAGCACCTCGAACGTCGCCGCGTCGGCGTCCGTACCGGCCAACCGCACTCCCGTCGCGCGGGCGGCGGGCTCCTTGCCTTCGCGGACTTGCTGTGGCGCGCTCGTGGGCACGCGGAGGGTGGCGGTCGTGTTCGCCGGCACGCGCACGTCCAGCGTGATCAAGCCTTCCTCGATTTGCCATTCCACCGCGATCGGCCCACGGATCGAATCGTACCGGGCGCGCGCCCAGGTCACGCCGCCACCCGGACGCGGCGCGATCACGAAGTGCCGGTAGCCCGGAGCCGAGTCGTCGGGGTTGATGCCCGCCACGTTTCGCCAAAGCCATTCGCCCACCGCGCCGAGCGCCCAATGGTTGAACGAATTCATGCCGGGATCCTGGAACCCACGACCTTTCACATAACCGTCCCAGCGTTCCCAAATCGTCGTGGCGCCGTTGTCGATCATGTACCGCCACGACGGAAAGGTGCGGTTGGTCAGAAGCTGCCACGCGAGGTCGGTCTGGCCCTGGCGCGGCAATTCCAGCATCAGCCGGTGCGTCGTCTGAATGCCGGTCGAGAGATGATCGTGGTAGCGGTGAATCGCCTCGACGACGTGCCGCGTCGCGGCCGGGCGCAGGTCCGCCGGCAGGAGATCGAAGGCCAGCGCGAGCGCATAGCCGCCCTGGGTGTCGCCGCGGATTCGTCCGTCGGCTTGCACGAAGATCCGGTTGAACGCCACCTTGATCTGCGTGGCCAGGTCGGCGTAGCGCCGGACCTCGGCTTCGCGCCCCAGCACCTGCGCCATCCTGGAAACCAGTTCCGTGGAGTGCGCGAAAAACGCGGTGGCGAACAGGTCGTTGGGCACGGAGGCGCCCTTGGTTGGCCAGTCCGCTTGTTTGATCCAATCGCCGTTCAGCCAGTCGTTGTAGTCGTTGTTGCGGCCGTGCGTCCAGATCAGGTCGGGATTCAGCCGGTGCACGCAGTCCACCCAACGGCAGGTGGCCGCGAAATGCTCGGCGAGCAGGCGCGTGTCCGCGTAGTTCTCGTAGGCGCGCCACGGGACGATCACGCCGGCATCGGCCCAGGCGGGCGCGCCGGAGAACTGCGCGTTCGGATTGCCCGGGTGGGGCGCGAAATCGGGAAAGCGGCCGTCGTCGGCCTGGTCATCCTGGATGTCGCGCGTCCATTTCGTGAAGAACGCCGCCAGGTCCATGTTGAACATCGCGGTCTGGCTGAACGCCTGGATGTCGCCCATCCATCCGAAGCGCTCGTCGCGTTGCGGGCAGTCGTTGGGCGTGCTCATCAGGTTGGCGCGCTGCGTCCAAAGGATGTTGCGCCAAAGCCGGTTGATCGCCGGGTCCGAACACTCGAACGCGCCCACTTCCCGCGCCGATGAGTGAAACACGCGACCGCGCACCGCATCCGGGCGCGGCGCCGACGCCAGGCCGCTCAATTCCACGAAGCGGAAACCGTGATACGTGAAGCGCGGCTCGAACCGGAACCAGCCCCCGACGCGGGGCGTGTAGCGGTCGATCTGCGGCGCGCCGCGCAGGTTCGCGGTGTACAGCGTGCCGTCCACGTTGGTCATTTCGGCGTGGCGGACGGTCACGGTCTGACCCTCGGCGCCGCGGGCTTCGACCCGGCACCACCCCACCAGGTTTTGACCGAAGTCGAACACGTAAGCGCCCGGCTTCGGTTCGGTCATGCTCATCGGGATGAGCTCCTGCGTCACGCAGATCGGTTCGTTGGGCTGCCAGACCAGGCGCTCGCGGCCGAGGTCGGATGCGTGGGCTGACGGCCACGCGCGATCATCGAAACCGGCCGCGTCCCAGCCGGCGAATTCGCGGCACGCGTCATAGTCCTCGCCGTCGTAAATCCCCGCGGCGCGGACCGGCCCCGCGAGTGTGCTGCGCCAGGTTTCGTCCGTGACGATCGTTTCTTTCCGGCCATCCGCGAACTCGACCTCCAGTTGGCAGAGCAATCGCGGAACGGTGCCGTAAGCGAAGCGCCCAACCGCCATCAGCCGCCCCGCGTACCAACCTTCGCCGAGCCACGCGGCCAACACATTCTCGCCGTCGCGGACCAGGTCGGTGACATCGTAGGTCTGGTACTGGATGCGATGACGGTAGCTGGTCCACTCCGGCGCCAGCAGTTGATCGCCGACGCGCCGGCCGTTGATCCGCAATTTGTACAAGCCCTGCGCGGTGGCGTAAGCGGTGGCGCGGCGAATGTCGCCCCGCAGCGGAAACGCCTTCCGGAGCATGGCCGCGGGCAACGCACCTGGGCCACCGCCCGGCGCGACCGTGACGGTAACGCCGTCGGTGAGATTGGTCCGGGCCCAGGCGCCGGTCTCGATCGAGTCAGCCGCCGTCACCGCCGCGCCTTGCGCGAGGTTTTGCCCGCCAGCGAGCACCTGCATTTCCGCCAGGGCAAAAGCGAAGTTGGTGGCATCGCGCGGCGCCAATTGCGTCACGGTCAACCGCACAAGCCGCGCTGTCGTTGGCGAAAACTGGTACAGCGGCGCGTTCGTGCCGGGATTGGGTTCCTCGTTCGCGGTGCGGTCCAGCACCACGCGGGCATCGGAGAAATCGGCCTGGCCCGCCGCCTCGACCTTGAACCGGCGGGGGAACAGAAAACCCGGCGTGTCCGGCTGCCAATCGTAAGGCCGGGCCGGGAAAAGGCGGACGGCTTCGATGGTTGCCGGGCGGCCGAGATCGAGGGTCACCCATTTGGCGACGGCCGGCGAGGGGGCGAACTCGCTGTGATAGCCGTTGTGCGCCGGGCGCGCGGCCACGTTGGTGAGGCTGGCCAGGTCGGCGATCCAGCGGGCCTGCCAATCCGTGCGTTCCAGCAACCCCATCGTCCAGGAAGCTGGCTGGCTCCAGGCGGACTCGTGGTCGTCGCCATCCCAGACGCGCACCTTCCAGAAATAACGCCCGCGGCTGACCAGCGGTTTGCCCGCATAGACCACGTGGATCGTCTGGTCCGACGACACCTTGCCGCTGTCCCATTCGGTGCCCAGGTTGCGGCGGAGCGCAGACAGCGAATCGGCGACGAGGACGCGGTACGCCGTCTGGCGTTCGCCGCGGCGATCGGATTGGAGGATCCAGCTCAGCCGGGGCTCCCGGACATCCATGCCGACCGGGTTGCTCCGGTATTCACAGCGCAACTGCTGAACGACCGGTCCGGCCGCGTGGGCCGGAATCCCGGCCAGGCCGAGCGCCAGAATCAGAATCCAGGCAGGACCGACCGCGGCGAAGTTATTTGCGAGGTGCCCGGCAGGGCAGTTTCTCGGGCCGCCGGAATCGCGCCGGCAAATGGCGTGCGTGGACAGGCCAGGGAGGTGCATGGCGCAGTAATAACTCCCTGCCCGCGCGGACGGCAATCTCCGTTCCGAGTCAGCGTTCCGGCGGAGCGCATGTCTGTTTTTGGCACGCGACCGTCTCGGTTGCAGCCGCGGGGTCTCGCCGACGGAAAGGTTCACTGACTTCGGTTTAGCCAATGGTCAGCGCCCTCGCGGCTTCAGAGTTTGGCGCAACATTGCGGGTTGGACACCCGCGCTCCTGCCGCGCTGCGTCACGTTTTCCCCGATGGGGCAATTTTTGTCGCAATTGCGACATTTTTTGTGCCATGCGGTACCGACGCTTCCCGTTTCCTATGGCGGGACAAGGGGGCCTGGCCGATCCGGCCGTTGGCAAGCAGTCGGGTCCATGATCCTCTGCCGGAAACTGAGATGCGCTCACTCCGGCACGGTGGCCACGAAAACCCGCGGCGGTTTCCGGTCGGTGAGCGTTTCAGGCGGCGCGGGCAACAGACTGGGCGGCCTTCCAAGTCCGGTACGAGCCGGTGAGGTTGCGCACGCGAAAGCCTCTTTGCGACAGCATCCGGCAGGCAAAATAGGATCGCTGGCCGCTCTGGCACGTGACGACGATCTCGCGGTCGCGCGGCAGTTCGTCCAGCCGGGCGCGCAATTCGGGCAACGGGATGTGCACCGAGCCGGGGATGTGGCCGACAGTGCGTTCCTGCGGGCTGCGCACGTCCAGCACCAGCGTCTGCGCCGGGTCGAGGTGCGGCAACTCGTTCCATTGAGCGAGTTCCACGTAGCCATCGAGGACGTTCTGCGCGGCCATGCCGGCAAGATTCACCGGGTCCTTCGCCGAGCCGAACGGCGGCGCGTAGCTGAGTTCGAGTTCCGCAAGATCGTGAACCGTCATGCCGGCCTTCAGCGCGGTGGCCAGCACGTCGATACGCTTCGCCACGCCGTCGCAACCGACGGCCTGGGCGCCGAGCAGGAGGCCGTTTTCGGCCGCGAACAGAACCTTGAGCGCGATCGGCGAGGCGCCGGGGTAATAACCCGCGTGTGACGCCGGATGCAAGTGGAGCGCCTGGTAAGGCCGGCCGGACTTGAACAAGGCGGTCTCGTTCGCGCCGGTGCACGCGGCGGTGAGCTTGAACAGCCGCAGCACCGCCGTGCCCAGCGTGCCTTCGTAGCGGGTCTCGCGGCCGAAAATGTTGTCCGCGGCGATGCGCCCCTGCCGGTTCGCGGGGCCGGCCAGCGGGATCAATTGCCAGTGGCCGAGGACGGCGTGCCGCACTTCCACCGCGTCGCCCACGGCCCAGATGTGCGGGTCGCAGGTCTGCATCTGCGGGTTCACGCGGATGCCTCCGAGTTCCCCGATTTCGAGGCCCGCCGCGCGCGCCAACCCAATGTCCGGTTTCACGCCGAGACCCAGCACCACGATGTCCGCTGGCAGACGCGCGCCGCTGCGGAGCACGACCACCGAGGCCGCGCCCGCCTGGCCTTCGTCGGGCGCCTCGAACGCCGCCACCGGGTCGGCCAGGTGCAGCGCCACGCCGTTGGCCTTCAATTCCGCGTGCAGCCAGGACGCCATCTCGGGGTCGAGCGGTGCCATGACCTGCGGCAACGCCTCGACGAGCGTCACCGTCAGGCCGAGGCGGACGAGTTGCTCGGCCATTTCCAGGCCGATGTAGCCGCCGCCCACCACCACGGCGCGGCGCGCCTGCCCGTTTTTGATCCAGGACTTGATGCGGTCGGCGTCCGGCACATTGCGCACCGGGAAATGACCTTCGCGATCGAGGCCGGGAATCGGTGGCCGCAACGGCGCGGCGCCGGTGGACAGAATTAAGGCGTCGTAAGCCTCCTCGGCTTCGCGGCCCGAGGTCAGATCGCGCACCCGCACGCGGCGGTTCGCGCGGTCGATGGCGACAACCTCGGTTTGGACGCGCACATCGAGGTTGAAACGTGCTTTCAGGCTGGCTGGCGTTTGGAGCAGGAGTTCGTCGCGGTCGGCGATCTCGCCGCCGATGTAGTACGGCAAACCGCAATTCGCGAAGGAGACGTGCGGGCCGCGTTCGAAGACGACGATCTCCGCGTCCTCGGACAAACGGCGGGCCCGCGCGGCGGTGCTCATGCCTCCCGCCACGCCACCGACAACGAGCAACCGTTTTCCGTTCATGGCGTCAGGCGTTGGCGGGGTGGGTTTGTTTCCAGCGTTCGCGCAGGGCGGCATGGAGACGCTCGCGGCAGGCCGCGGGAATTTCGACGGCCTGTCCGTGGCGATAAACGGTGATGGTCTGGCGGATGTTGTCCACCACCACCTGGCAGGGATTGCAGCCGCTCAAGTGCCGCTGCAGATCCCCGCTCACACCGGGTTCCAAGGTGCCGTCCACATATTCGTTGAGGGCGGCGAGCAGTTCATCGCAATTCATGACCGTGTTCTGCCGCGATGGAACCGCAACCCGGCGGGAAGTTACAGGACAAACAAATTCCGGGCCGACGCGCCAGTGGCCGTCGGCGAAATCCGGGACGAAGTGTCGGAGCGGAAGGCCGCGTCCGGCGGTCAGACGGCCGCCACCACGCGCACCACCGAGTTCAGGCCGCCGAACGGATTCGGCACTGTCTCTGCCGACGCAGGATCATGCACCCAGGCGCCGTCCACGATGAAGCGGTATTCGTAAATGCCGGGCGGCAGTTCCAGTTCCACGCTCCAGCAGTCGGCACCGGTGCATTGCATCGGCGTCGCCGTCGGGTGCCATTGATTGAAGGTGCCGGCCAGGAAGACGGCTTGGGCACCTGGATGCCTGTAAGCCAGACGGACGCAGGGCGGGAGCGGTGGGGCCGCGGGCTTCGCGGGGACCGCTTTCGCAGGAACGGGTGTTGCGGCGGCGGCTTTCGCGGTTACGGGCGGTTTCTTCGTCACGGGGGTTTTCGCCGATTTCGGTTTGTTCGGTTTCGTAGTCATGGTCATAGCAGTGTCAGGCGCGGGGGCGAGCCGAACCGACGAGAAGACTTTTCGCTGTGACGTTTCCCCGTGGGTTTTGGGGCACCGCCTCCACGACATGGCGGAAAGTACGCCGCCAGGCGGGTTTTGCCAGTTCTTTTGCAGAAACACGCTTTGGTCACGGATGCGCAGGTTACGATTGATGGGGTCGGGCTGTCCCCAGAACTGGTGACTGGTTGGGGGCGGCCCGTCGCGTATCTTGTCGTCGTTGTTGGCGCACTCCGTTCTCAGGTGCGCGTGTGTGAAAGGGCCGGACCTGTTTGTCCGGCCTTTCTCTTTTCCGCCTCCAAGTTTGTTCGCCCCTGTCGGTCGGAACGCGTGAAAAGCCGTAGAGCTTGCATTCATAACACATGCCCAGTTGGCACTCCCGAATCGCCGGTTCCTTGAAGGCGCCGGAAGCTCTTGCCGCCGCCGGGTATGCGCACTAGGTTCGCCGAGCGTATGGACAACCCGCCGAACCCGGACGCCCAGCCGCCTGTCATGCCGCCGCCGCCGCCGGTGCCCCTACCCTTGCTGTCCGCGACCTCGCCCGCCCGCCCACGCGGCGGCCGGTCTGGGCGCGGGTGGATGATCTTTTCGTTGATCCTGCTGGTGCTGCTGGCGATCAGCTTTCTCGGGAATCTGAAAAGCATGGTGCTCGCCATGCTCCCGATCTCTCCTGGCGCGGCTTATGTCAGCGGCCCGCAATTGCACGAAGTGCTCGTCGAGGACAATCGCAGCAGTGCCAAGATCGCCATCGTCGATATCGACGGCGTCATCTACGGGGGTTACGTCGGTGCGGGCGACGGCAGCCCGGTGGAGTTGGCCGCGAGCCAATTGCAGCGCGCCCGCGAGGACCCGCGCGTCAAGGCCGTGATCCTGCGCGTCAATTCGCCTGGGGGCGAAGTCCTGGCCGCGGACGAGATCGCCCGCGCGGTGACCGAGTTCCAAGACAAGTCCGGCAAGCCGGTCATCGTCTCCATGGAAGGCCTGGCTGCGTCCGGCGGTTATTACGTGTCGGCGCCGTGCCGGTGGATCGTCGCGAACGAGTTGAGCCTCACCGGATCCATCGGCGTGATCATGCACGGCTACAACTACCGCGGCCTGCTCGACAAGGTGGGCGTGCGCCCGCAGGTGTACAAGAGCGGCCGGTTCAAAGACATGCTCAGCGGCGAAAAGGCCGTGGTCTCACCGGAGGAGGACGCGATGATTCAGAAACTCATCGACGAAACCTTCGGCCGGTTCAAGGCCGTCATCGCCGAAGGCCGCGGCCGTGCCAACCGCGCCAACGAAGGCAAGGGTCGTAAGCTCGCCGGTAACTGGGAAGACTTCGCCGACGGCCGGGTGCTGTCCGGCAGGCAAGCCTACGATCTCGGCTTCGTGGATGAACTCGGCACCTTCAAAACCGCGGTGAGCCGCGCCAAGGCCATCGCGGGCGTCGCCAGCGCGAACCTGGTCCGCTACCAGCAGCCGCCCAGCTTCAGCGACTTCTTCCGCCTGTTTGGCAAGGCCGAGAGCACCACGGTGAAACTCGACGTCGGCCTGAGCCTGCCGAAGCTCGAAGTCGGCCGGCTTTACTTCCTGTTCGCGCCCGGCGCGCGTTGAACTACGCAGGCCGTCCGCCGCCTCCGCAAACCCGCTGTTCGTCCTCCATGAAGGTTCCGTTCAAAACCGTTTCCGGATCGATCGTCGCCCCGCAAGGCTTCCTCGCGAGCGGCGTGTTTTGCGACATTAAACGCCTCGGCACCGGCAAAGGCTCGGACAAAGGCCGGAAGCGCGACCTGGCGTTGATCGTTTCCACGATGCCCGCCACGGTCGCCGGCCTGTTCACGACCAATCAGGTCTGCGCCGCGCCGGTCAAGGTGTGTCTCGAACGCGTGAAAACCGGCGTCGCGCAGGCCATCGTGGTAAACTCCGGCAACGCCAATGCCTGCACCGGCCGCCAGGGTTACCGCGACGCGCTGGCCATGACGGAGCTGGCGGCCGCGCCATTTCATCTCCCGTCCGAACAAGTCCTGGTGGCCTCGACCGGCCGCATCGGCGTGCCGTTGCCGATGGCCAACGTGCGGGCCGGCATCGCGGCGGCGGCCCAGTTGCTGGGCGACGACGCGGCGCACGCCGCGGAAGCCACCGAGGCCATCATGACCAGCGACACGCGGCCGAAGCAGATCGCCGTCGAGTTCAAGCTAGGCGGCCAGACCGTCCGCCTGGGCGGCATCTGCAAAGGCGCGGGCATGATCCAACCCGGCATGAGCGCCACCGGCGCGCGGCCCTCCGCCACGCCGTTGCACGCCACGATGCTGGCCTTTTTGACGACCGACGCCTCCGTTGCGGCCGGGACGCTCCAGGCCTGTTTGCAGGAAGCGGTCGCGCAGAGCTTCAACCGCATCACCGTGGACGGCGACATGAGCACCAACGACACCGTGCTCATTCTGGCCAACGGCGCCGCGGACAACCCCCAACTTCGCCACCCGAACGCGCAGACTCGAAAGACCGAACTGAGCACCTTCCAGGCCGCGCTGAACCACGTCTGCCTGGAACTGGCCAAGAAGATCGTGCGCGACGGTGAAGGCGTGACCCGCTTCGTCACCGTGCGCGTCAGCGGCGCGCGGACCTTCGCGGAGGCCGACGCTGCGGCGCGCGCCGTGGCCAACAGCGCGCTGGTCAAAACCAGTTGGTGCGGCGGCGATCCCAACTGGGGCCGCATCATCGATGCACTGGGGTACTCGGCGGCGACCGTTGTCGAAGAGCAGGTGGACATTGGCTACAGCGCGCCTGGCGGGCGCGCGGTCCTGTGGAGTCTGCGCCGTGGCCAGCCCACCCGGGCGACCTTCAAATTGCTTTGCGCCGCGGTCGCCGCCAAGGAGTTCGACCTGCACATCCGGCTCAACTTGGGCAAGGCGGGCGCGGTGATGTATGCCGCCGACCTGACCGAGGCCTACGTCGATTTCAACAAAGGCGACGTGAACGACCCGGCCTCGCTGGGCGGCTGAGCGCCGGGCCTGCACGTCTCTCGCGGGTGAGGTCCAGCCCCGGGCCTGAAGCGCGGATTTCCCGCCGACAACCTGGCACCGCTCGCTGCTTTCCAGCGCCGGCTGGTGAATTACCTCAAGCCCGTCCCGGTCGAGACGATCCTGGAACAAGTCCGGTTGGCGGTCCGCGAATGCTCGAAGGCGGAGTTCATTCCCGAGCGATTTCGGGAACTCCGCGGCTGAGGCACCCGGCTCAGCCTGAAGGCCGCCGGTGGAGGCAGATGAGCACGGCAGGAGAAGCCCGCTGAGCACGACTGCTAGAACGGGAAAACACCGCCATTGCTGGCGCTCTGTGATTGTGAATAGCACTTTACCCACGTGCTCCTGGTGGCGTCTTGGGTTTTTTGGAGTAGGCTGCAACCCTTTATTTTGCGCCGGCCTTGACAAAACGTGTGGATTGACGCGGGAACGCGTACGGAAGTACAAAATACGCAAGATGCCTCAGGTTAAGTTTGGGAAAGCGATGGGGGCGAGGGTAACGCTTGGCATGGAAGCCTTGCTGCTCGCTTGCGTTATCCTCCGAACCCTCCTGGGTGCGATGGCTCAGGGCGCCGAGAGCCGTGGCCCCGTCCCGATTTATGCCTACAGTCCCGATGGGTGGCTGATCGAGTTGTGCTTTGACAAGGCGATCGAGCGGACCAGTGCGACGAACGTGGCGAACTATGCGCTTTCCGATCCTCGCTATGAAACCACCTCCGCGATTCTGCGAGAAGACGGTCAATCGGTGATCCTGCGCCTGGCGCGCCAGTATCCTTTCGGTGTGGCGAAGCTTGAAGGGACAAACATTGTCGGTCTCGACGGGCAATCCACTCCTTGGGTATATACCCTCCACTTCGGTGACTATGGTGCGACGGATGTCGGCAACCCGGGCACTGATCCCAAGGAACCCGGCAGCTATTTCAATTGTAGGGGTGATGAATTCCAAATCGTCAGCAGCGGCGCGGGATGGGAGGCGGCCAGCGACGGCTTCTTCTTCGTACACACGCCCGTCGGTCCAGCAGTGCAAGGGATTTACGTCTGGCAGATCTCGTCGCTGGAAGCGGCAAACAAGGATTCGAGCGTTGGCGTGATGCTCCGCGAGGACCTGAGTGCGATCAGCCGCTTTGTGTGTGTTTCGATCACCGCAACGGACGAAGCTGCGCGCGATGGTTCCGGCCCCGGAAGCGCTCTGGTGAAAGTGCTCTGGCGCGACCAACCGGGCGCGTTACCGACAGAGACGTCGGGTACTCGCTCCATCCAGGGACTCGTTTTGACGAATCTTTGGTTTAGTATCTTCCGATACGACCGGACAATAGAGGTGGGTTGGCGCACTCGACCGGGGGACAGCGCGGAGACGCTCGCAAATGTCACATTCTCCATGCCTGTTACGGAGAAGTGGCAGATTGGCTTGGCCGCGGCGTCACACAACAATGCACCAGGTTTCTCGGGCCGGTCTGTGTCTTCATTCTACGAGTTACACGGCGACCCATTCACGCTCCCGAGACTGAGAGCCAAGCTGGGGGAAGGCGAGTTGACGCTCAGCTGGACCGTTGACTCTATCGAGGACGAGTACCTATTGATGTCGAAACCGACCCATGGCCCCGATACCTACTGGGATGTGGTCACGAACCCGGTTGTGACCACCGCCGGCCCCACTGGTGTGACCAATTTGGTCCGCGTGCCGGTCGAACCGGCCGCCAAGTTTTTTGCGTTGGGAGTCGGCCGGGGTTTTTAGTTCTAGGAAAACCGATGCCCGACTGGATTAGCCCATTGGGCTGGTGCAGAAGACACTGTGGTGCATACATCCGTAATGTGGGGTCCTAATGAGTGTCATAGCATTGAAACGGGCATCTTTGCGGTTTGGAAAGTAACAAAATGTCAATCCTTATGAAAACTGTAACACAGACTCCTTGGAGAACAACAATAGCAATCTCTGCGGCTCTCACTCTGATCGGCGAATACATATCGCTTGGACAAGCCTTGCTAGGTGTGCCACAAGCTCCGCCCAGCTTGCCAGATGCTACCAGATCAATCTCCAAACCAGGAAATGCTTTTCTTGAGATCGACCCGATTGACCGGTTGGTGGCTCCATCTTCGCCGTTGTCAAAGAAGGAAAGACTAGATCGAATCAATTCACTCTGGTTTAGCGGGTCCACACGGAGGCTTAATATGAATCTCTTCGACGATGCGAAACTCAGCGTCGTCATTGACCGATATGAAACCATGCGCGACGTCAGAGTATTTTACGGGCACGTTGAAGGCGACGACGAACTTATGGTCTTGATTGCTCATCGGGATGATACTATTGCTGCGCGCATTCGCGGCCCCGACGGGCGAATTTTCTATGTCGGCTACGTCGGCGACGGAATTCATAGGATCTGCGAGCTTGACCCGCTCAAGCTGCGAGACGTGGTGCAGGATGATGTTTTGTCCGAGAGTAAAGAACTTCAACCGGTTGTCGAGGCGACTCGTCCGGGAGCAATAGCCAGCCGGACCATTACCACACCGCCTGTGATCGACGTTATGATCCTGTACACAACAGAAGAAAAGGACATGCTAGGCGGTCAAGCAGCCACTGAAGCGAGAATCGCCCTGAGCGTCGCCTACGCGAACGAAGCCTTCCGTCGCAGCTTCGTTGACGCCAGACTGCAATTGGTCCACATAGAAGAGGTCACCTCAGAATGGCATCAGCCCACTCATACTGCGCTGGGCGAGCTAAGTTGGGTAGCATTCGATCCAGTCGTAGCGCAGAGACAGGCTAGCTACGGTGCCGACTTGGTGAGCCTACTGAGCTATTTTACAGACTGGGGCGGGATGGCCTATTGTTCGGATTATTGGTCTGTCTATTGTCATTACCCAGAGCACTTTACGCATGAAGTTGGCCACAGCTTTGGCTGTAACCACGAGCGCGATTGTTCGTTTCCCCCGTACTGCGGAAGTCAAGACTATAATTACGGTTACCATTTTACCTCTCCGGTGGATGGGGTGCATTACGGAACGATTATGTCCTATCAAGGATTTTATTCCGACCTTTTCTCCAATCCCACGAACTATTTTCGCGGAGCTGCGACCGGCATTCCAGAAGGCCTGACAGATGCCGCGGATAACGCTCGCCAGTTAAATTCCGCTGCGGCAGGGGTCGCCTCTCGGAGGAGCCCTGCAGTTACCGTATTGTCGTCACCCGCTTTGATCAACAACGGAACCCAGTTCTCGTTTCAGATCGTTGGGCCTAATTCCGGAGTGTATCGCGTCGAGTACACCAGCGACTATGCTTCATGGTCCACACTTGGGGACTACACTCTCAGCTCTGGAAACGTGGCGATGGCAGACAGCATTGGGAATAGCCCCTATCGGTTCTACCGGGCGAGGCTGGGCAGCGCGTATTTGGGTACACAGATTGGGTATATCAAGATGACCGTTCCGGCGGGTTTCAGCATGATTGGCAACCAACTCGATAACGGGGACAACACTTTCGACGCGCTTTTCCCGCTGGGATCCGTGCCGGAAGGGACAACCGCCTACAAATACGATGAGCAAGCAAATCCACCCGGGTACGTGATCAAGTCCTATGTTTCTGGCGAGTGGACCTATCCCTGGATGACGCTTCGACCAGGGGAGGGTGTGCTCTTTCAACCCCCGACCGCGGTCAACCTGGCATTCGTCGGTGAAGTGTTGCCCGCGTTTAACCGTAGAGTGCGTACGGGATTCAGCATTCAAAGCTCGGCTGTACCTCAGGCTGGCTTGGTTACGTCAGTCCTGCGTTTTCCAGGTGTCGCCCCAGATGGAGAGAGCATCTCCGCGGGAGATGTTGCGTACAGGATGATCAATACTGCCGGCGATTACCAGATGTTCACCTGGAGCGGTACAGCGTGGACGCCATCCGAACCAGTGATGGGCATCGGTGAGGCCTTTTGGTCGAACAAGCAGAACCAGACAGGTTATTGGAAACGGGTGTTTTGGACTTGGCCGTAACCGATGTCAGAAGGTTCACCTGCAGTCAGGACAACGCGCGCGTGTCCCTCGGATCAAAACGATCCTCGAACAAGTCCGGTTGGCGGTCCGCGAATGCTCGAAGGCGGAGTTCATTCCCGAGCAATTTCAGGAACCACGCGCCCGAACCGCGTGGTTCAAATGCTGAGCTGCCCTTGCCGGTAGGCCTCGTCCGGGCGGGTGGTGATGCGCTCGACGTGTTGCGGCAACAGGAAGGTCGGCCCACCCATGGCCGCCGCGCCGGCGAAAATGCGCGCCGCCTTGTCCGCCATCAACAGGCAGGAAAGGACCGATCTCGGCGAGCCGCCCAGCGCGATGACCCCGTGGTTTTGGAGGAGGATCAACTTGGGCACGTTCCCGTGATCGCGGATGAAATCCTTGGTGCGCTCGCGAATCTGCCAGGCCAGCGCCAGCCCAGGGTCGGCGTAAGGCACATAGACCGACGCGGCGCCGCAGAAGACGATTTCGTCCGGGAACATTCGCAGCTCGGCGAAGTCGCGGGCGCGCGGCGAACACAGGATTTGGTTCACGCTGGTCGGATGGCAGTGGCCGATGAAACGGACGCCCTCCAGGGTGAGCAACCAGGCATGGAACATCGCTTCAATGCTGGGCTTCTTCGCGTTCGGATCCAATCGCGCCTCAAGCAACGCCTTTTCGACCACCGCATCGGGCAGGCTCTTCTTGTCCAGCAACGTGACCAGCCGGCCGGTGTCGCAGACCGTGACCTCGGCTTCGGTGAGCGAGGCCAGCCGCGTGCCGCTGGCCTTCACGGCAAGCTGGGTGGGGCTGAGCCGGACCGAGGTGTTGCCTTCACCGAGGAGGGCGAGGTCGCGGTCTTCGCGGCCCATTTCGTGGGAAAGCTCCAGCAACGCGGCGATGTCGTCGTGCATGGCGACGATTGAAGCCGTCGCGCCCCGCGCCGCCAAGCGGCAAAGCACTCGCGGCCAGTTCAGCCGCGCTGCGCCACTCAGCGCTGGCGCGGGCGGACCGGGCCGCTAATCTCCGCGGCTCGTGAACGCGCAATCGACTCCGGTTTCCCGCAAAGGCGGTCCCGCCCGCCGCTGGCTCAAAGTGGTCGCCGCCTCGATCGGCGCGGGAGGGCTCGTTCTGGCCGCGCTGGTGGTAAATGTCGTGTGGTTCAAGCCGTTCAGCTTCCGGCTTTTTTGCGAGCGGGTGTTCATCCGGGTGGCGCTCCAGTCGCCGGAAATGATGACCCAGCTCGGCCTCGCCGATTCGTTGGGGATCGATTACTTCAATTCGCGGCTCACGGATCGTTCGGAGGCCCACGTCCGGCACCTGCTCGCGCAAGGCCACGAGGACCTGGACACCTTGCGGCGGTACGACCGCGCGAAGCTGACCGCGAGCGAGCGGCTTTCCGCCGACATTCTCGGGTGGTTCCTCGAAACCGCGGTCAACGGCGGCGACCGGTTCTTCTACCACCCTTACGCCATCGAGCAAATGGACGGCATCCAGGTGGCGCTGCCCAACTTCATGGTGAACGTGCATCCGCTGCGCACCCGGCGGAATTGCGAAGATTACGTGGCCCGGCTCGCCGCGTTCGGCCGCGCGTTCGACGACACGATCGCGTTCGGCCGCGCGCAGACCGGGCGGGGCATCGTACCGCCGCGGTTTGTGATCGCGAAGGCGCTGGATCAGCTCCGCGATTTCACCGCCCGGGAGCCGAAGCAGTGCGCGCTCTACACCGTCTTCGCCGAGAAGACCGCCGGTGTGAAAGACCTTGAAACGGCGGACCGCGAGGCGTTGCTGGCCCAGGCGCTCACGCAGGTCGAACAGACGGTTTATCCCGCCTTTCGCCGGCTGACCGCGCACATGGAAACGATCGAGGCCAGGGCCACGGACGACGCCGGCGTCTGGAAACTCCCGAACGGCGAAGCCTATTACGCGTTCTGCCTGCGCGAACACACCACGACCGATCTCACGCCGGCACAGGTCCACCAAATGGGCCTGGCGGAAGTCGAGCGCATCACGCACGAAATGCGCGGAGGCCTCGAGAAGCAAGGATTGCACGGCAAGTCGGTGGCGGAACTCATGCACGACCTCGCGAAGGACCGCCGCTTCCTCTACGCGAACGACGCCGCCGGGCGGAAGGAGGCGATCGCGCACTTGCAGCAAATGTTGGACGAAGCCAACGCCGGCATGTCCAACTATTTTCGCCACCGGCCGAAGGCGGGAATGCTGGTGAAGCGCTTCGAGCCGTTTCGCGAACAAGCCGCGGCGATGGGCGAGTACATGGAGGGCTCCTTGGACGGCAAACGGCCGGGCATCTTCTTCGCGAACCTCCGCAACATGGACGAGTTCCCGCGGTTCTTCATGCGGACGCTGGCCTACCACGAAGGCATCCCGGGGCATCACTTCCAGATTTCACTCGCCGCCGAGTTGAAGGGCGTGCCGACGTTCCGGCGGGTCATCCCGTTCAGCGCCTACGTGGAAGGCTGGGCCTTGTACGCCGAGCGGCTGATGTGGGAGGTCGGGTTTCACCAGGATCCCTTCGACAACCTCGGCCGGCTCCAGGACGAACTGTTCCGCGCGGCGCGGCTGGTGGTGGACACCGGCATCCACTACAAACGGTGGCCCCGCCAGCAGGCCATCGATTACCTCCAGCAGACCACCGGCATGGCCGAGACGGATGTCGCGAACGAGATCGACCGCTACATCGTCTGGCCCGGCCAGGCGTGCGCATACAAAACCGGCATGCTCAAGATTCTGGAACTGCGGGAAAAGGCGAAGAACGCGCTGGGCGCAAAGTTTTCGCTCAAAGATTTCCACGACGTCGTGCTGCTCAACGGCGCGATGCCACTGGGTGTCTTGCAGCAAGAAGTCGAGCGCTACGTCGCGCGGGTCAGCGCCGCGCCGTAAAGTTGGCCGGCCCGCCACCAAGGCGGCGGAGCCTCAGGGCGCGCGCCGGGGCCAGGCGAGTTCGACCGGACAGATCAGCACCTTGTCGATGCGCTGGCGGTCCATGTCGATGACCTCGAAACGGAACCCCTGCCAGTCAAAGGTGTCGCCTTCTTTCGCCGCGCGGCCGAGTTGTCCGGCTACGAACTCGGCCACGGTCGCGTGCTCCGTTTGCGCCCCGGCCGGCAGAGGCACGCCACCGAGCAGCGGTTCGAGTTTGGCCAGGAGAAACCGTCCGTCCACGAGCAGCGAGCCGTCAGGGCGCCGCCGGGCTTCCGGCCGGAGCCGGTCCTCAAGGGACGGGATCTCGCCGACGATCGCTTCCAGCACGTCCACGAGCGTGACCAGACCGACTACCGCGCCGTTCTCGCCGACCACCAAAGCGATGTGCTGACCAGTCTGCTTGAACCGATCGAGCAAGTTCATCACGGTCTGCGTGGCCGGCACCGTGAGCGGCCGCGTCATCAGGTCCGCCAGCCGCACGCCCACCTGGGCGGCCAGATTGGCGTAAATCGCCTTCACCGAAACGACTCCCACCACCCGGTCCCGCGCGCCGTCATAGACGGGGAAATTCGAATGGCCCGACACGACGATCTTGTGCCAGACGGCCTCATGCGGGTCGGTTCGGTTCAGGAAAATGATCTTTTCGCGCGGGGTCATGATGTCTTGGACGGGACGCTGGTCGAACGCCAAAACCGAAGCGACCATCTGCGGCTCTGCGGCGTGGAACACGCCGGCTTCCATGCCTTCCCGGAGCAACAGTTTCACTTCGTCGTCGGACACGGTCGGCGCGGGCTTGAGCTTCACGCCAAGCAGCTTCAGGGCGAGATCGGTGGACGCGCCCAACAACTTCACGGCGGGCCGGGCCAGGTGGCTGAGCCAGTCCATCGGCCGGGCCATCCGCCGGGCGATGCCTTCGGGATTCGCCAGCGCCAGGCGCTTGGGGACCAACTCGCCGATGACCAGGGAGAAATAGGTCAACGCCACCACCACGACGCCGACGCCCGCCGCTTCCGCGTAAGGCGCCAGGGGCGCAAACGCGGCCAGCGCCAGCGCGATTTGGCGCGCCACCGTGGCGCCGCCGAACGCGCCGGCCAGCAGACCGATCAAGGTGATTCCGACCTGGACCGTCGGCAGGAAGCGGTTGGGCGCTTCGGCCAAATCCAGCGCCACCCGCGCGCGGCGATCACCGGCCTCGGCGAGTTGCTTCAAGCGCGCGCGGCGCGCGGAGATCACGGCCAGCTCGGTCATCGCGAACACGCCGTTCGCGACGAACAGGAGGAGGATGACGACACTTTCGAGGAGGAGCGAAGTCATGGTTCAACCACGGTTTGCGAGCGTTTTGCTCTCGTCCGGCGGGTGTGCCGGGGTCGAGAGCCACAGACTACTTTGGCCACAGCCACGCCAGGTAACCGGCATAGACTGCCAGCAGCAAGCCGCCTTCCCAGCGCGCCAGCCGGTGACCGGTCCACACGATCGGCAGCAGCAAGGCGGACGACCCCACCATCACCCAGACATCCACGCGGCTGATTCCGGCGCCGTCCAGCGGCGCCACCAGACCCGAAGCGCCGAGGATCGCCAGCACGTTGTAGCTGTTCGAGCCAACGATGTTTCCAACGGCAATGTCCGTTTGCTTGCGCCGCCGCGACCACGGATGCCGCAAGCTCAGGCAAGCTCGTGCCAGCGGCCACGATGGTCAACCCGATCACGGCTTCGCTCAGGCCGAGTTGCCGGGCGAGATCGACCGCGCCGTGCACAAACCAGCGCGAACCCAACACGAGCACGATCAATCCGCCGACGATTAACGCGGCGTCCTTCCACCAGGCGGCGCTGGGCGCGGGCAGACTTTCCACGGGCGGCAACTCGCCGGTCTGCCTGGCCCCCCGCCGGGCCAGCACCACGTTCAAGGTGATGTAAGCCGCCAACCCCGCGAGCAACAGCGCCGCCTCCCAGCGGTCCAGCCTCCCGTCGCGGAAGAACAGGAGGAACACGGCGGCCACGCCGATCATCACCGGCGTGTCGAACTTCACCAACTGGGACTGCACGCGCAGCGGCGTGATCAGCGCGGTCAGACCAAGAATGAAGCCGAGGTTAAAGATGGTTGAACCCACTACGTTGCCGATGGCGATGGCGCCCTGACCGCTGGCGGCGGCGGTGAGGCTGACGACCAATTCGGGCGAACTGGTGCCGTACGCGACCACCGTCAAGCCGGCCAGGAGCGGGGTCATGCCGAGCCGCAACGCCAGCGCGGCGCTGCCACGGACGAGCCATTCCGCGCCGAAGTACAGCGCGACCGTGCCTGCGAGCAGCCAGAAGGCGATGAGCATGGTATCGGCAAATCCTTCGCGCCCTTGCCCGCCGCAGCCGCCGTCGGATGCCAGCGCCAGCCCGGCGCGGAAACGCGCGGAGCGTAGCCCGCCGCAGCCGCGGCGCAAAACGGCTTTCCTTTCTTTGGCCGTTCGCACACGGGCCGCGGAAGCGCCGGTCAGTCGTCCCAGCGAAATTCCACGACCAGCGGCAGGTGGTCGGAAGCTTCCGTGCGCGGCACCCACGCCCGCAGCGGCTTGAGCGGCGAGCCTTTCCCCAACCAGAGATAGTCGATGCGCCGGTCCGGCTTCGGGCTGGGAATGGTGAAACCATCGCCGCTCCCGGCGAGCTTCCAGGCGTCGTCGAAAAGTGCCGCCATCGCCAGGTCCGTGCGGCTGCCGGGTGTGTCGTTGAAGTCGCCGCCGAACAGGACCGGCAGGTCCGGATAGCTCGCCAGCACTTCCTTGAACTGCGTCACGTTTTGCAGCCGCTCGGCGTCGTCGCGGCGAAAATCGATGTGCGTGGCCAGGAACAACAACTCCCGACCGTGGAGGTCGAGGACGAGCTGGAGCACGCCGCGCTGCTCGTTCGGGCGCAGCATTCGCAGGTGGGTGTTGGTCCAGCGTTTCACCGGAAATCGCGTGAGCACCGCGTTTCCGTACTCGCCGCCCTGATAGTGAAAGTTGTTGCTGAACACGCATGCCAGGCCGGTCAAGGCCGCCAGTTCGGCCGGAAAATCGCGCCGGGCGGTGCGTTGCACGCCTTTGTCCACTTCTTCGAGCGCGACGACGTCGGCCTGCTGCTGGCGGATGACACCGGCGATGCGCCCCAGGTCCACGCGCCCATCCACGCCTTCGCCGTGGTGGATGTTGTAGGTCATGGCGCGAAAGGTCACCGGCTGGGCGGCGGGAGTGTCCGCGGCCCCAGCGTTCACCGCGAAAAGCGTCACCAGTACCCCAACGACTCCCGTGGCTCGCCGGATTTGCCCGAGCCACCGGCAAGCGACCTGCCGTTTCGGTAGCCGCAAGGCAATGAGCGCAGGCGGACGATCCAGAAGTTGGCAGCCGCCGGGCGGTTCGAGGTGCGTGCGCCGGCCGGTGGCGCCGGCGAACTGATTCGAAGAGTTGGGTGAGCGTCGCATCGGCGAACCATCCAAACAGATCGTCCGCGGCTGGCCAGCCCGAAGCTTCCAGGCGCCTACGAAACCCGCGCCGCTCAGGGGGGACTTGCCAGCCCGGCCGGGGCGTGGTTCAAGGGGGCCGTGAAGCGCACCCGCCGCCTGCCGAAGACCCGCCCCAAACCTGCCTGGACGAGCCGCGACGACGTGCTCGCGGAATGGCGACGGGTCGATCTTGCGCCGTTGGAAAAGGCCGGCCACATGGCGGCCATCCCGGTGGGCGACCTCCTGCCGGCGTTGGTCAAGAAACTGGGCCTGACCCAGCGGCGCGCGGAAGCGGAGTTGCTCAAGGCGTGGAACAGCCTCGTCGATCCCAACATTGCCGCTCATGCCCAGCCGGCCGGCGTTCGCAAGGGCACGCTGTTCGTGAAAGTGGACAGCAGCGTGTGGTTGTCCGAAATCGTGCGCTACCGGCGACGGGAAATCCTCGAGCGCCTGCAGAGTTGTTTCGGCCGCGAATTGATCGCCCGCATTTCCTTCCGTGCCGGCTGAACGCGGCGGCGGGCGGGTCAACGCGCTGCGCTGGGGTTGGTCAAGGCAGGTGGCGCGGGTGGGCGCCCGGTTGGCGGCGGCGGCGGAAGCTGGGTGCGCAACCGCCGCCACGCCTGTTGTTCTGCCTTCGACATCGCCTGCCAGCGGGCGGCGTTGCGCAGGAACTTCTCGCGTTCCGCTGGCGACAATGCGCTGAACCGGCGGAAGGCTTCGAGCGACTTCGCCCGCTTGTCCGCCGGCAGCTCTTCCAAGGCCCGCACCATCCGGGACACCTGCTCGCGCCGGGTGTCGTCCAGGCGCGCGAGGGTCTTCTCTTGTTCGCGGTCGCCCAGCTTCAGGAAGGTCTCGAACCGCGCGGTCACCCGCTGGCGCTCGTCGGCCGGCAAGGCTTGCCAGCGGGCCAGATCGGTTTCGAGCTGGTGGCGGCGCTCGGGCGCAAGCTGGGTTCGCGCCGCCTGTTGTTCGGCCGGTCCCGCGCGATCGAGCAAGGGCAGGCCGGCGAACACCGATTCGCTCTGGAGCATTTCGCGCTGCTGGTCCGGTCCGAGTTTGTCCCACGCTGCGAGCCGTTCGCGCACAATCCCTAGATAGTCCACGGGGATCAGCCGCAGACTCGCGGTGCGATTGGTGGGCGCGGTGCGTAACAAAGGAAGGAGGTAGTGCCGCAGCGTCAGCAACTGGAAACGCAACTCGCGCTCGGGGGGCGTCAGGCGATCGAACTCCGCGAGCCGCGCCTGCAAGTATTCGCGCTGCGCCGGCGTGCGGGTGGCCAGCGACTGTTCGCGCGCGGCCGGGCTGAACGCGAGCAGTTCGCGAAAGCGGTCGATGGGCGTCAGTGCCGGCGGCAAAACGGGCGGCAAGGCCGGCGGCATCGGCGGTTGGCCGGCACGCGGCTCACCTTGGGCGGGGGTGCCGGAGCGCAACGCGGCCCCAAGCGCCAAGGCCCCCATCAGGGCGGCGAGCAGGAGGCGATGTTGGGCAGCGTGCCGCATGGCGGATTCACTCGAAGGCCTGGGCCAGCTCCTGCTCGTCCAGCAGCGGCCCGCTGGGCAGATGATAGACCACCTCGAAATCGGCGAGCGCTTCCACACTGGGCAGGTCCGCCAAGGCGGACATGGCGGCGACGCTTTCCGCCATTCGGGCGCGGTACTGCGCCTGTTGCCGCAACTGCACCGACACCAGGATTGCCGCCAGTGCCGCCCCGGCGGTGGCCAGACGCCAGCCCAGCCCGAACGAACGCCACCACCGCGGCCGGACGCGCCGTTCGCGGGCGGCGTCCCGTTCGAGGCCTTCGACTGCGTGGACGACCCGGGCGGTGAAATTGGAGGCCAGCGGCGCGGCGGGCATCGCGGCCAGGAGACGGTTCAGCGCGGCTTCTTCGGCCCACGCCGTGCGCAACTCCGGATGCGCCGCCAGCCAGGCTTCCAGTTCGGCGCGCTCCGTCGGCGTCAATTCCCGCCGCTGGGCCGCGTCCAACAGTCGCTCGTAGCTGAGAGGGTTCATGGCACGTTCTGGAAAAGAAAAACCGGCGGGGGGCCAAAGTTGCGCCGCCTCACGGCGAATCCTGCCACTCGCCGGTGCGCAAATACGGTTTGAGCCGCGCCTTGAGCGTTTCGCGTCCGCGGTGGATCAGCGACTTGACCGCGGTGAGCGAGCAGCCCAGCACCTCCGCGATGTCTTCGTAGGCGAGCTCCTGTTCACGGCAAAGCAGGATCGCGAGCCGCTGGTTCGGCGGCAGGGCGTTCAAGCCTTCCTGAATCTTGGCCTCAAGCTCGCCGTGCAGGAGGTCGTCGGTTGGCGGTGACTGGCGAAGGTCGGCGAGGGCGCGCTGCGGTTCCTCCTCGTGGCCGGGGAGCGGCTCGTCGAGCGACTCCGCCGGATGCCGCGAGCGGCGCCGCAGTTCGTTCAGGCACAGGTTGCGGGCGATGGTGAACAACCAGGTGGAGAACTTCGCCGACACGCGGTAGCGGTGCGCCGACTTGAACACCTGCACGAACACGTTTTGGGCCAGGTCCTCGGCCTCGACGGCATCGCCCAGCGTGCGGTACGCCAGGTTCGCGACGGGTTGCTGGTACTTGGCGACCAACTCCTCGAAGGCGCGCACGTCCCCGCGCTTCACGCGCAACATCAAGGTGGCATCGGGGTCGCGTCCGGAACCCATCGGGTCGGACTGTAGCAAACACCCGGACGCGGACAAGGTTGCGGACCGGCGGCGCGGCGTCTCCGGCGGCGCCCGCACACTGGCGGGTCAGAGACTTGAATCGGGGGCGCGGTTTGCCCAAGCTCCGCGGCGGAACGCCTCGATCCCACACCATGCGCAATCTGGACTCGTTCTTTGCCCTCACCGCCAACCGAACCGCGGTGCGGACCGAGATCACCGCCGGGCTGACGACTTTCGCCGCGATGGCTTACATCCTGGCGGTGAACCCCAGCATCCTCTCGGTGACGGGCATGGATCGCGGGGCGCTGGTCACGGCCACGGCGTTGGCGTCCGCCTTGATGACCGTGGTTTTCGCGCTCGCCACGAATTACCCGCTCGCACTGGCGCCCGGCATGGGCATGAACGCCTTTTTTGCCTACACGCTTTGCGTGGGTATGAAACTCCCCTGGCAGGCCGCGCTGGGACTCACCTTTCTCAGCGGCCTGGTATTTCTCGGATTGACGGTGACCGGTCTGCGCCGACGGATCATCGAGGCCATCCCGGCCGAACTCAAAACCGCGATCAGTTGCGGGATCGGCCTGTTCATCGCCTTCATCGGATTGAAGAACGCCGGGATCGTCGCCGCCGATCCCAACACGTTCGTGAAGGCCGGCGACCTGGCAGCGCCGGCCGCGCTACTGGCACTGGCGGGAATCGTCCTCACGGCCACGCTCGTCTGGCGCAAGATGCGCGGGGCGATGATCCTCGCGATCCTCTTGCTTACCGTCGCGGGCCTGTTCATCCCCGCGTCGGACGGCAAAGGGCAGCTCACGCAACTTCCGTCGGCGTTGATCGCGTTGCCGGCGTCGCTGGCGCCGACCTTCCTCAAGCTGGACCTGGGCTACGTTTTCGCGCACTTCCTCGAACTCCTGCCGGCGTTGCTGGCGCTGCTCTTCGTGGACTTGTTCGACAACATGGGCACGCTCATCGGCGTGTCGCAACGGGCCGGGTTGCTGGACGCGCAAGGCAACCTGCCTCGCATCGGGCGGGCCTTGGCTGCTGACGCCGGCGCCGCGATGGTGGGTGCCTGTCTGGGAACGTCCACGGTGACCAGCTATATCGAGTCGGCGGCCGGCGTGGAGGAAGGCGGTCGCACGGGGTTGACGTCGCTGGTGGTGGCGGCGTGCTTCCTCCTGGCGCTTTTTTTTAGCCCGGTAATCCTGGCGGTGCCGGCGGTTGCAACGGCGCCGGCGCTGGTCGTGGTGGGCATTTTCATGATGCAAGGCGTCACGCGCCTCGACTTGAGCGATTTTTCCGTGGCGGCGCCGTGCGTGCTGACGATGTTGTTGATGCCGCTCACCTCCAGCATCAGCGAAGGCTTGTCGCTGGGCTTCCTCTGCTATGTCGTGCTCAAACTCGGCACCGGCCGCTGGCGCGAACTGACGCCCACGGCCTGGGTGCTGGGCATGCTGTTCCTGCTGCACGTCTTGTTCCGGTGAGTTTGTCCTACACGGGGTGGGGCGAGACTGACGCCGGGCCATGCCCGCCGGGCGAGGGGTTGGTCATCCTCAGCTCGATGAGGCCCGGAGGATGAATGAGGAAGGCAGGAAAGCCGGAAAGCTCAGCGGGCGCCTCCTGAGTTCCTGCGTTCCTCATTGACCCTCCGTGTCTCTGCGACTCCGTGGCCATTCGTGATAGTGGGGTTCCGCAGTCCATGCTTGCCTCGACCGGGCGGGCTTTTGAAGATCGCGGCGCATGAACCGCATTGTCGAACGCTTCGCCGCGCTGCGTCGCCAGAACCGCAAAGGCCTGGTCATTTACATCGGCGCCGGTGATCCGGACCTGGAGGCGACCCGGCGCCTGGCGCTGGCGTTCGACGGCGTCGGCGTGGACGTGCTCGAACTCGGCGTGCCGTTCAGCGATCCGCTCGCCGACGGTCTGGTGAACCAACTCGCCGCCCAGCGCGGTCTGACCTCCGGCACCACGCCGGCGAAGGTGTTGGAAACCGTGGCCGCCATCCGCCGCGAGTCGCAGATCCCGATCGTGCTCTACATCTACTACAACCTGGTGTTCCACCACGGCCAGGAGCAGTTCATCCAAGAAGCCGCGGCCGCGGGCGTGGACGGCCTGCTGGTGCTCGATCTGCCACCGGACGAGGCGGGCGATTACGAAGCGCAGATGCAGGCCGCAGGCCTGTGCGCGATTTACCTGGTCGCACCGACGACGCCGGAAGACCGCATCGAGACCATCGTCAAACACGGAGCCGGGTTCGTTTATTATGTCTCGCGCGAAGGCGTGACCGGCATGCAAAGCAAAATCAGCGACACCATCGCGGCGATGACGGCCAGAATCCGGGCGCACACCGACCTGCCGGTCGCGATCGGCTTCGGCATCTCGAACGCGGAGCAGGCGCGGGCGGTGGCGCAGCACGCCGAGGCCATCGTCGTGGGCAGCGCGGTGGTGAACCGGATCGGCGAGCTGGGAAAGTCGCCGGAACTGGTGCCGCAGGTGAGTGCGTTCGTGCGGTCGCTGGCCGACGCGGTCAAGGCGCCATGAAGACCGCGGCGCAACCCCACGAACGTCCCCACGCCCGCGGCACGCTTGACCGACGGAAGTTATCCGATAACTTATCCGACATGAAGAAGACGGCGTCGGTCGCGGAATTCACGAAGCAGTTTGGGCCGATCACCAACGCGCTGGCCCCCGGCGAATCGGTCGAAGTGACCAGTTATGGCAAGGTCCACGGACGTTACGTGCGCGAAGGCCTTCCGCAGCGTCGCCAGCGACTGGATCTCGGCGAACGCCTGGCGCAGCAGGAGTATTCCGAGGTGGACGGCCAGCGGCTGATCGCCGCGATCCTCGCGGAATCGTGACGCACTATCTCGACCTCGGCTTCCTGCTGTGCCTGGTCACCAAGGCGCCGGGTTCGGCCGTGGCGTGGGAGGTCACGCGGACGCTGGCCCAGCCGATCCCCATCACCGGCCTCCAGGCCATGCAGGTGGAAAACGGCCTGCGCAAGCGGTTTTTCCAGCGCGACGCAAAGGCTCAGGCGGTTGCGGCCAAGGCGTGGGGACTGTGGGAGTTCTACAAGGGCGAAATGGTGTTCGCGTTGGAGCCGGCACCTTGGGACGCCGCCTTCGCGCTGGCTCGCTCGTGGAACGAACGCCTGACCAACGAACCGCCGGCCAGCACCTTCCTGTTGCACCCCGCAGTCGCCGCCGCCTGTGGTTGCACCCATTTTCTCAGCTTCCAGCCCGAGAGCCGCGTGCTGGCCGCTGCCGCGGGATTGAAACTGTTGCCGGCGAAACTCTGAACGAACGCCCCCCTCTGGGCCGAGGAATCGATGAAAAAGAACCCAAGCACCCAATCTCCCAACGACCGTTACGTCATCATCATGGCCGGCGGGCGCGGTGAACGCTTCTGGCCGGTGAGCCGCGAGCAGACGCCCAAGCAACTGATCAAGCTCCTGGGCGACCGCTCGTTTCTCCAGCAGGCCGTGGACCGCGTCCTGCCGCTGGTGCCGCTCAAAAACATCCTCGTCATCACCAACGCGGCCCAGGCGCCCGAGGTGCGGAAACAGTTGCCCAAGCTGCCCAAGGAAAACGTCGTCGCCGAACCGATCGGACGCGACACCTGCGCGGCGGTGACGCTCGGCGCGGCGATCATGGGCGCGCGCTCGACCACGGCGGTCATGGCGGTGTTGCCGGCGGACCACGTGATTCCCGGCGAGAAGAAGTTCCAGCAGGTGCTCGCGGACGCGTTCGATCTCGCCAGCCGCGGGCAGGTCATCGTGACCATCGGCATCCAGCCGACCGAGCCGGCGACGGGCTACGGCTACATCAAGCTCGGCCACCAACTGCCGCCGCCCGCGGGCGCGAAGCGGTACAAGACCGCGTTCTTCAAAGCCGAGCAGTTCAAGGAAAAGCCGACCCATGAAACGGCGGTCGAGTACGTGAACAGCGGCCATTACCGGTGGAATGCCGGCATGTTCGTCTGGTCGTTTGTGACGATCACGAACGGCTTGGAAATGCACCAGCCGGAGATGTGCGCCGCTTGCCACCGCTGGTTCGAGGCCGCCGGCAGGAGTGCCGCGGCGCTCGCGAAGGTGCTGGCGAAGGAATACCCGGACCTCAAGAAGATCAGCATCGACTTCGCCTTGATGGAAAAGGCGCACAATGTCGTCTGCGCGGACGGCGATTTCGAGTGGGACGACCTCGGCGCGTGGCCCGCGCTCGCCCGCCATCTCAAACCGGACGCCGCCGGCAACGCCGCCGTCGCGGATTTCATCCACGTGGACGCCGCGCGGAACATCCTTTACGACGCGCGCTCGAAGGCGAGGCGGACGCCCATCGCGCTGGTCGGTGTGCACGACGCGATCATCGTCCAGACCGACGACGCCACGCTGGTCGCCCAGAAGAGCCAGGCCCAAAAGATCAAGGAATTGGTGAAGAAACTCGCGGAGTCCAAGCCGTACGCGAAACTCGTCTAGCGCTCCGCAACCATGCCGGCAACCTCGTTCTTCCGCTTCAGGCTCCTTCTGGTGATGGCGCTTGCGACGGTTTGTCTGGGGTCTGTTCAAGCCTCAGCCCGCCGGGAGTTATCCCTGGAAACCGGCTGGTTCTTCCAAACCAACGGCGCGCCGGCGACGGCATGGAAGCCGGTGCGAGTGCCGGCGACGTTCCAGGATTACGAAGGCACGAACTTCCACGGCATCGGCTGGTATCGGACCGCGTTCAAACTCGAACCACCGCCGCCAGGCCAGCGTGTGCTGATCCACTTTCAGGCCGCAGCCACGGTGGCCGAAGTCTGGTGCAACGGCGTTCGCCTCGGCCGCCACCTCGGCGGCTGGACACCGTTTCGATTCGATCTGACCGAGGCCCTTCACAGATCGACCGCGCCGGGCACGAACGAACTCCGCGTCCGCCTTGACGAAAAGGTCGGCCACAACACCCAAGGTTTTCTGCCGATCGTCGAGCCGCACTTTGGTGGCCTCTGGCAAGGCGTGGAGTTGCTCACGGTGGCGGCGACCACCATCGATGACCTTCGCCTGCGCGCCGTCGGCAATCCAAAAACCGGCCGGCTCGAACTGGAGATTCCGCTGGCCGGCGAGGACGCAGGCGAAGTCTCCAGTTTGACGGTAGCAGTGCGCCCGCCGGGATCGAGGAAGTCGCAGAAGCTCGACCTCGCGCTCAGTACCTCGCCGCCTGCTGAACCACCGACGGCTCTCCCCACGCTCCGCCGCGAAGGGAACTCGCTGTTCGCGGAAATTCCGGTGGCGCATCCGCGGCTTTGGTCGCCGACGGATCCCGCGCTTTACGAGGTGGTGATCACCTTGCCAACGCTGAATGGCGGACGGGCGGGAGGCGATCAAGTCAAGATGCGCGCGGCTTTTCGCACGGTCGAGGCCAGCGGCCACCAGCTTCGGCTCAACGGCCAACCGTTGAACGTCCGCGGTCTGCTGAACTGGGGTTATTACCCGCCGGAGCTTGCGCCGATCCCGGACGAAGCGCGGTTCCGTCGCGACCTCGAATTCGCCCGACGCCGCGGCTTCAACCTCATGAAATTCTGCCTCTGGGTGCCGCCGCCGCGCTACCTCGAACTGTGCGACGAGTTCGGAATGCTCACCTGGATGGAGTATCCGACTTGGCATCCGCAACTCACGCCGGAACACCTGGAGTCGCTGCGACGCGAGTTCGCCGAGTTCTTCCATTTCGATCGCAACCACCCGTCGGTGATTTTGCGCAGCCTCACCTGCGAAACCGGCGCGAGCGCGGACCTGGGTGTTATCAAGTCACTTTACGACACCGCCAAGCGGCTGATTCCCGGCGCGCTCGTGGAAGACGATTCAAGCTGGATCGAGTGGAATCGCGTCACCGATTTCTACGACGACCATCCTTATGGCAACAACGACACGTGGGTCGCGACCCTGAGCCGCCTGACGAACTACGTCGCCGGGCACGACACCAAACCACTGGTGCTCGGCGAGGCGATGGCGGCGGACACCTGGCCGCGCTTGCGCGACGTTGAACGCCGGCTCGGCAAGGACCGGCCTTACTGGGCGCCGAAGGCGCTGGACGCGCAGCAGGCTTGGCTGGCGCGTATGAAAGCGATCGCCGGCCCCGAGCCCTTGCGACACCTGCTCCCAGATTCGTTGCGTTATGGCCTGCTGATGCGGAAGTACCAGGCCGAAACCTATCGTCGCGAAGTGCCCGCCGGCGGCTATGTCATCAGCGTGATTCGCGACATTCCCAGCGCCACGATGGGGTTGATCGATTACCTCGACGATCCCAAATGGGCGGCCACGGATTGGGCCTGGCAGCGTGACACGATTTGCCTGCTCCAGACCGAGAACGACCGACGCAGCTTCGCCGCGGGCAAATGGCTCAAGGGCGCTTTGCTGGTCAGTCATTTCGGCAGCGCGCCGATTCGGAACGGCCGGCTCGAAGTCACGCTGGCCGGCGCTCGCGCCAAAGCGGAAAAATCACAGGAACCCGGCACGCTGAAGCCGTGGCTGGACTTGGATCTGCCGCTGCCCGCCAGCCTCGCGAAACCAGAGCGGTTGGTGCTGCGCGCCCGGCTGAAAACCGCCGCGGCGGAGTTTCGCAACGAATGGCCGGTCTGGGTGGTGCCGGCCTCGCCGGCGGTGTGCGCGAACCACGTTTGGGTGGACCCGGCCCTGGTCCCGGCCCTGAACCTGCCGCCCGCTCCCGGACCGCTTTCGGACGCGGCGCGGGACGATGTTGTGGTGGCCGCACGCCTCGACGACGCGCTGGCCCGTCGCCTCGAAGCCGGCGGTCGCGTGCTGCTCCTGCCCGACGGCGGCAAAGGCAGTTTCAAGCTGGAGGATCACTGGTTTCTGCGCGGCGCACCTTACGTTAATACGGCGGCACTCGGCGACTCCGTGCCGCGCGAGTTGCTGGTGGAATTGCAGCACTTCGATCTCGCGAGCCGCGTGATTCCGAACCTGCCCTGGCTCGATCAGATCGACCCGATTCTGATGCTCTGGGACACGCACGACCTGAGCACCGTGAAGACCCACGGCTTGATCTTCGAAACTCGCGTCGGCCCCGGCCGGCTGCTGGTCAGCGCGGTGAATCATCGCGGCGCCACCAACGCGGTCGGCCGGTGGCTCTTGGGCGTGCTGGCGGACCACCTCGCAAACGGCCGTCCTCCGCGGCACCAGCTCTCGGACAGTCTGTGGCGCGGGCTCAAGGCGAAGCTGCACGAAGACAAGTTGCCGTTGGTGGACCGCACATGGCGGTTCAAACCCGAGCTGAAAGAGGCTGGTTTCCAACCCGGGTGGGCAGCGCCGGATCTGGACGACTCGACCTGGAGCGAGATCAAGATCGGTCGCGACTGGGAATCGCAAGGCTGGCCGAAGCTCGACGGCTGGGCTTGGTATCGATTGAAGGTGAGGGTTCCGGAGAAGTGGCAGGGCCGCTCCGTTTATCTCACGTTCGAAGGCGTGGATGACCTCTACGAGTTGTTCATCGACGGCAAGCTGTTCGCCAGGCGCGGTGACCTCGCCGCGCACAAAGACACGTTCAACGAAACCTTCAGCCACGATCTGACCGCGGTGGCGAGGCCAGGCGAAGAGTTGACGATCGCCGTCCGCGTCCACGATTGGTATGGCGCCGGCGGCATCTTCCGACCGGTGACGCTGGCCACCGCGCCGTGGGCGCCGGAACTGGAAGTGTTCCGCTGAAAGCACCGTCGCGACTTGCCAACCTGCGGGAGCACTCCTAGCTTGGCCGCCTCTATGGAAAAAGTCGTCATCATCGGCACGGGTTGCGCCGGGCTCACCGCAGCGGTCTATACCGCGCGCGCCAACCTCGCGCCGCTCGTCCTCACCGGCATCATGCCCGGCGGTCTGCTCACCACCACCAGCATCGTCGAGAATTTCCCCGGTTTTCCGGAAGGCGTGGACGGCTATGAGTTGATGACGCGGATGCAGGCGCAGGCCGAAAAGTTCGGCGCGCGGGTGAAATACGGCACGGTCGAGTCGGTGGATTTGTCGAAGGCGCCCTTCACGTTGAGCGTGGACGGCGAACCGGTGCACACCCAAACGCTCATCATTGCGAGTGGCGCGAGCCATCGGCATCTCGGCCTGGAGAGCGAGGACAAGTTGGAGAAGAAAGGCGTCACTTACTGTGCGACCTGCGACGGCGCCTTGCCGCTGTTCCGCAACCAACCGCTGGTGGTGGTTGGGGGTGGTGATTCCGCGGCCGAGGAAGCGCTGTACCTGACCCGGTTCGGCTCGGTGGTGTACCTGATCCACCGCCGTGACCAGCTCCGCGCTTCGAAGATCATGGCCGAGCGCGTGCTCGCGCATCCGAAGATCAAGCCGGTCTGGGATTCGGTCGTGACCGACATCTTGGATGTAAACCAGGACAAGGTGACCGCCGTGCGGATCAGGAACGTGAAGACGAACGCCGAATCCGAACTGGCCTGCGCCGGCGTGTTCATCGCCGTCGGCCACGTGCCGAACACCCAGCTTTTCAAAGGCGTCATCGACATGGATGACGCTGGTTACATCGTGCCCAAGCGCGGCTCCGAAACCAACGTCCCCGGCGTGTTCGTGGCCGGCGATTGTTCGGACCGGGTGTATCGCCAAGCCGTCACCGCCGCTGGCATGGGCTGCGCGGCGGCCATCGACGCGGAACGCCATCTCGCCGCGCTCAACCAATAGCCGGCGACCTCACCAACCCCCAAACCCAAGACCGCCATGATCAAAAGCATCGCGTTCGTCCTCTACCCGGTCAGCGACATCGCCGCCGCCCGCGCCTTTTACGAAGGCCGGCTCGGACTGAAGGTCACGCTGAACTACCAGGACTTCTGGCTCGAATACGACCTCGGCGACAGCACCTTCGCCATCTCGAAGGCCGACGCCGAGCACCCGGTGCCGGTGCGCGGCGCGCTCGTCGCCTTCGAGGTGTCCGACCTCGACGGTTTTGTCGCGCGGCTTAAATCCGAGGGCGTGAAGTTCAACAAGGACATCGCCGAAACGCCGGTCTGCCGGATGGCCTTCGCGCTCGATCCCGACGGCAACGAGGTCTTGCTCCACCAGCGCAAGAGCTGAGCCTTGTTGGCCGGCGAATTTGCGCCGCACGCCGCCGGGGCTGTAGTTGCAGAAACAGGCCCGGGGGTGGATAGTTTTTTCGTTCGCCGCGGCGGCGGCCGTTGCTGGGCCTCCCGCGCGAATCTGCCACGAATGAAGATTCTTCTGGTTTACCCGCCCACACCGGACACGTTCTGGAGTTTCAAACACGTCGTGCGGCTCGTCTCGAAACGCGCAGCCATGCCGCCGCTCGGCTTGCTGACCGTGGCCGCGATGCTCCCGGCGGACTGGGATCTCCGGCTCGCGGACATGAACGTCGAGCACCTGCGTGACGAAGACCTCGCCTGGGCGGACTATGTTTTTCTCAGCGCGATGCTCATCCACAAGTCAGCGGTGCCCGGCATCGCGGCGCGCTGTCGGGCCTTGGGCAAGCCGCTGGTGGCGGGCGGCCCGCTCTTCACCGCCAGCCCCGAGGCGTTTCCCGAAATCCCGCACTTTGTCTTGGGCGAAGCGGAGGAGTTGCTGCCGCAAGTCGTGGCCGATCTGCGCCGCGGGGCCTTGCAGCCACTGTACCGGGCCGGCACGCATCCGAGCCTCGCGACCGTGCCGGTGCCGCGCTGGGACCTGATCGACCTGCGGCACTACGTCACGATGGCGGTGCAGTTCTCGCGTGGCTGCCCGTTCAACTGCGACTTCTGCGACATCACCGTCATGAACGGCCGCGTGCCGCGCACCAAAAGCCCGGCGCAGTTGATCGCTGAGCTGGAGCCGCTGCGCCAACGCGGTTGGCGCCAGATGGTGTTCGTCGTGGACGACAACTTCATCGGCAACCGCCATCACACGAAGGCACTGCTCCGGGAACTCATCGCCTGGCGCGCGCGGACGCAGTCGGAGATGGGCTTCCTCACCGAAGCCTCGGTCAACCTTGCCGACGACCCCGAACTGGTCGCGTTGATGGTCCAGGCCGGATTCAAGAAAGTCTTCCTCGGCATCGAAACGCCTTCCGCGGAAGCGCTCGCCGAATGCCACAAACTCCAGAACCGCGGCCGCGACCTCGTGGCCGACGTCGCCACGCTCCAACGCGCCGGCTTGCAGGTCATGGGCGGCTTCATCGTGGGGTTCGACAGCGACCAGACCGACATCTTCAAGCGCCAGTTCGACTTCATCCAACGCTCGGGCGTGGTCACCGCGATGGTGGGGCTGCTCACCGCCTTGCCGCACACGCGCCTCTACCAGCGTCTGAAACAAGAGGGCCGGCTGCTGGCCACGAGCACGGGCAACAACACCGAGGCCTCGCTCAACTTCCGGCCGCGATTGAGCGCCGAGTTCCTCCTCAACGGCTACCGCGAGCTGATGAAAAAGCTCTACGAGCCGCGCACCTACTACCAGCGCATCCGCACCTTCCTGAAACAGCACAAGCCCGAAGGCCCGCGGCTGCGGGTGTCCTGGCCGGACACCCAGGCGTTCCTGCGCTCGTTCTGGGTACTGGGCCTGCGGCACCGCGGCCGCTGCGCGTACTGGCGGTTCTGTGCCAGCACGCTGCTCAAACGGCCGGCGCAATTCCGCCAGGCGATGGAACTGGCCATCATCGGCTACCATTTTCGCCGCGTGGCCAGCCTGCTCTGAAAAGGCGCTGTCTCTTTACTCGCGGGGCGTGGGGGGCAGCGTTGCGGTGGCGTGAGCGGGCCTGGCACCGAGGTCGGGGCCGCGGGTAAGCCGCCCGCAGGTGACGGCAGACTCCCGACCGGACCGGTCAAGGTGCACTCCATCTCACAAAGAGGATTATCCTACAGTGTTCTTACTTACTGCCTATTGACACACTTTATCTTCACAGCATACTTCGACTCGTGAATACAACCACGAAGAACGACACCGTCTGGTTCACGACGAAGGGCCAGGTCGTCATTCCCGTCTGGTTGCGGCGGCAGTTCCAGATCGAGGAAGGCACCCGTGCCATCGTTTCCGCCACGCCGGATGGCATCCTGCTCAAGCCCGTGACCAAACACGCCATCAACCGCCTGCGCGGCATTCTCAAACGCAAGCCCGGCGACAAGCCCTTCGCGGTGGAGTGGCAGGAGCACAAACGGCAGGAAAAAGAACTCGAGGAGGCCAAGTATGCCCGCAGCACCGGTTCTCGATAGCCACGCCCTGCTGGCGTTCCTGCGCGGCGAAGCCGGCGACGACCAGGTGGCCGCCTTGCTGGAACAAGCCGGCGAACGCGACGCGCCGCTGCACATGACCGAGGTGAACTACGCCGAGGTCAAGTACCTGGTCGTTCGCAAGGATGGGGCGGAGCGCTGGGAGGAAATCGCCCGCGAACTGCCCACGCTCCCCATCGAATTCCATCCTGCCACCCGGGCGCTGGCCGACCTGGCCGCCGACTTCAAGGCCCGCCACAAGCTGAGCCTGGCCGACGCCTTCGCCGCCACGTTGGCCAAGGAGAAGAAAGTCGAACTCGTCACCGGCGACCCGGAGTTCAAAGCGCTGGAGAGGGAAATCAAGGTGCAATGGCTGGCGTGACACCACCTCCGGAGAACGATTTTCCTGACGATTCACGGGAGAACATGTCGCCGGCCGCCCGGCATGGCCGAAGCGGCGCCTTTGCGTTTGTGGACAGCCAGGTGGCCACCCACCGCTGGCGGGACGAACCCACGTTTGAGCCCGTCCAGTGCGCGTACGAGTTACGATCTAAAGCGGCCGAACAACCCGGCCAGTCGCTGGTTGCCGGATCACTGCACGGCTCCAATCGAATCAAGCCACGACCACCCCGGGCAGCTTTCGCGTGCCGCGAACCGTTGGTGGTCATCGCCGTCATCGCGATCCTGCCGGCTTGCTTCTGGTCGGCACTGCCGCCGGCCAAGGCCAGGGCGCACCGCGTCGCTTGTTTGAGCAACCTCGGAAATCTGCAACTCGCGTGGCTCGCCTGCGCGCACGAGAACAACGAGACGCTGCTGCCGAACGCAATGGGGACCGATGCCGGCGGGAGACGCAAACTGTCAGGCGCGGCCGACCGGGCGCGAGATGGTGCGCGGGTGAGGGGTCAGCGCCCCCGCCGCTTGATCTTGATCTGATTGAGCGAGTGGGTGAGCGCGGCCTGCACCAGCGCGGTCTCTTCGGGGGAGAGTTTTTCCTGGAGCCGGGCTTCGGCCCGCTTGCGCGCTTCCTCGGCGTTGTTTTCGTCGATGGCCGACTCGTCGGTGGCGAACACGGCGATGATTGCCACGCGCTCCGCGGTGACTTCGGCGCAGCCGCCGGTGACGAGAATGCGGTCCTCGGACAGGCCCCGCCGCGCCACGATCTCGCCGCTGCCGATGGTAGTAATGAGCGGGGCGTGCTGGGGCAGGATGCCCATTTCGCCTTCCGTTCCCGGCAACGTCACCATGTCCACGTCCTGGGCATAGACCTGTCCCGTGGGCGTGACGATTTCGAGTTTCAGCATGGCAGCCATGGCTTGGTTTGGGCGGGCCGGGAGCCCCAGGCTTCGGTACGGGCCGGGGCCGGCGGGCTAGGATTGTTCCTCGCGCACTTCCTCGATCTTGCCCTTCATGTAGAAGTTGGATTCGCCGACGTCGTCGTGTTTGCCTTCGAGGATTTCCTTGAAGCCGCGCACGGTGTCGGCCACCGGCACTTGTTTGCCGGGCCGGCCGGTGAACACTTCCGCCACTGAGAACGGCTGGCTCAGGAAGCGCTGGATCTTGCGGGCGCGATAGACGGTGAGCTTGTCTTCCGGCGAGAGTTCGTCCATGCCCAGGATCGAGATGATGTCCTGCAAGTCCTTGTAGCGCTGCAGCACGCGCTGGACGCCGCGGGCGGTTTCGTAGTGTTCCTTCCCGACGTTGTCGGGCGTGAGCGCGCGCGAGGTCGAGGCCAGGGGATCCACGGCCGGGTAGATGCCGAGTTCCGCGATCGAGCGCTCGAGCACGATGGTGGCGTCGAGGTGCGCGAAGGTCGTGGCCGGCGCGGGGTCGGTGAGGTCGTCGGCCGGGACGTACACCGCCTGGAAGGAGGTGATCGAACCCTTCTTCGTGGAGGTGATGCGTTCCTGCAAGTCACCCATTTCCGCGGCGAGAGTTGGCTGGTAACCGACGGCGCTGGGCGTGCGGCCCAGCAAGGCGGACACCTCGGAGCCGGCCTGGGAGAAACGGAAGATGTTGTCGATGAACAGGAGGACGTCCTGGTTCTTTTCGTCGCGGAAATATTCGGTCACGGCCAGGGCTGACAGGGCGACGCGCAGGCGGGCGCCGGGCGGTTCGTTCATCTGGCCGTACACGAGGCCGATCTTGGAACCGTCCTTGAGGATGGGCAGGCCATTCTCGCCGATCTTCGGGTGCCCTTTGCCGTCTTTCTCCACCTTGATGACGCCGGCCTCGATCATCTCGTTGTAGAGGTCATTGCCTTCGCGGGTGCGCTCGCCGACGCCCGCGAACATGGAGATGCCGCCGTGGAGCTTCGCGATGTTGTTGATGAGCTCCATGATGACGACCGTCTTGCCCACGCCCGCGCCGCCGAACGCGCCGACCTTGCCGCCTTTCAGGAAGGGGCAGATGAGGTCGATGACCTTGATGCCGGTGGTCAACACCTGCGGCGTGGTGGATTGGTCCACCAAGGCCGGGGCGGGACGGTGAATTGGAAAACGCTCGGTCGCGGCGATCGGCCCGCGCTCGTCCACAGCGTCGCCGGTAACGTTAAGTACGCGGCCCATGACGCCATCGCCGACGGGCATGGAGATGTAACTGCCGGTGTCGATGATCTCCATGCCGCGCTTGAGGCCATCGGTCGTGGACATGGCGACGGCGCGGACCCACTGCCCGCCGAGGTGCTGCTGGGTTTCGAGGACCAGCTTGGTGCGCCCGTGGAGGGGCAGCTCGTACTCGACGGTCAGGGCGTTGTAGATCGCCGGGAGCTGGTCGGGGAACTCCACGTCCACCACCGGGCCGATGATTTGAACGATCTTGCCTTTGTTCATGGGATCAGACTGTCATCCGCGGTCATCAAAAATCGGGTTGCGTTGCGCCTAGCCCAGCGCCATCTGCGCGGTGGCAATCTCCAGCAGTTCTTTGGTGATGCTGGCCTGCCGGACTTTGTTGTATTCGAGCGTGAGCGCCTTGATGAGCTGTTGCGCGTTTTCGGTGGCGTTTTTCATGGCCACCATGCGGGCGCTGTGTTCGCTGGCCTTGGCCTCGAACAGGAGTTGGGCGACCTGGAAAGACAACTCGTACGTGAGGAGTTGCTCCAACACTCCGCCCACGCTGGGCTCGAAAATATAGTCGCGCGCCGGTGCTGCCTCCGGATGCGCCTTCGCGTGCTCGGCCACCTTGTCGGCCGGATCGCCGAGCGGCAGCACGGTGTGGATGTCCGGCCTTTGCGAAAGGGTGTTGATGAAGCGCGTGTAAAGCACGTCCACCTGGTCCACCTCGCCGCTGACGAACATCTCCTTGGCGCAGTTCGCGATGGCCTGGCATTCGCTGAAGGTGGGCGTGTCGCGATAGGTGAACTCGGCCGCGAGATCGCGCCGCGTGCGCGCCAGGAACTGCGCGGCTTTCTTGCCGACGGCGATGAAGCGCGTGTGGGCTGTATCGTATTTGACGGCCTCGCGGAGCAGGTTCGAGTTCAGCGCGCCGCACAAACCCTTGTCGGTGCTCACGACGATCAGCGCCCGCTTGCGCACCTCGCGTTCTTCCAGCAAAGGATGGCTGAAATCGGTGGCGTCGGCGGCGGCGTGGACGGTGATTTCGCGCGACAAGGCGGCGAAGGGACGGCCGTTGATGGCCGCCTGCTGGGCCTTGCGCATCTTCGACGAGGCCACCATCTGCATGGCCTTCGTGATCTGGGCCGTGCCTTTGACCGACTTGATGCGGCGGCGGATGTCGCGCGTGCTGGCCATGGCTGCCTACTTGTAAGTCTGCTTGAACTCTGCCGTGGCGGCCTTGAGCGCGGCGGCGGTGTCGTCCTTGACCTCGCGTTCCCTGGCGATCTTGGCGAGCAGCTCGGCCTTCCGCGTCGTCAGGTAATCGGTGAACTTCGCCTGGAAATCCTTGATCTTTTCGACCGGCACGTCGTCCACGAAATTGTTCTGCACCGCCCAAAGCACGGCCGCCTGGATTTCAACCGGCACCGGCTGGTACTGCGGCTGTTTGAACACCTCGACGATGCGCTTGCCGCGCTCGATCTGGGACTGCGTCTTGGCGTCGAGGTCCGAGCCGAACTGGGCGAAGGCCGCCAGTTCTCGGAACTGGGCGAGGTCGCCTTTGATGCGGCCGGCGACCTGTTTCATCGCCTTGATTTGCGCCGCCGAACCGACGCGCGACACCGACAAGCCGACCGAAATGGCCGGCCGCACGCCCTGGTAGAACAAGTCGGTTTCGAGGTAAATCTGGCCGTCGGTGATCGAAATGACGTTCGTCGGGATGTACGCCGAAACGTCGCCCATCTGGGTTTCGATGATCGGCAGCGCGGTGAGCGAGCCGTTGCCGTACTTCTCGCTCAGGCGGGCGCTGCGTTCGAGCAGGCGGCTGTGCAGGTAAAAGACATCGCCCGGATAGGCTTCGCGGCCGGACGGGCGCTTCAAGACGAGCGAGACCTGGCGATAGGCGGTGGCGTGCTTGGACAGGTCATCGTAAATGATGAGCGCGTCCATGCCGTTGTCCATGAACCACTCGCCCATCGCGCACCCGGCGAAGGGCGCGAGGTACTGGTTCGTGGCCGAATCGGACGCGGCCGCCACCACGACGATCGTGTACGGCAAGGCGCCGTTTTCTTCGAGCACGCGGATGACGTTGGCCACGTTCGACTGCTTCTGGCCGATCGCCACGTAAATCGAGTACAGCGGGCGGTAGCTCTTGTCGCCGGTGTCGGCCGCCTGCTGGTTGATGCGGGCGTTGTTGATGATCGTGTCGATGCCGATCGTGGTCTTGCCAGTCGAGCGGTCGCCGATGATCAGTTCGCGCTGGCCGCGGCCGATCGGGATCATCGCGTCGATGGACATGATGCCCGTCTGCACCGGCTGGCTCACCGAGCGACGGCGGATGATGCCGGGGGCGATCTTCTCGACCGGGTAGGCCTTGTCCGACGGGATCGGGCCCTTGCCGTCGATCGGCTCGCCGAGCGTGTTGACCACGCGGCCGAGCAGGCCCATGCCGACGGGCACCTGGAGCAGCTTGCCGGTGGTGCGCACCTCCTGGCCTTCCTTGATGCCCAGATAGTCGCCGAGGACGATGGCGCCCACTTCGGTTTCTTCGAGATTCAACGCCAGGCCCATGACGCCGTTTCCGAAGTCGAGCATCTCGTTCATCATCGCGTCGGTCAGGCCTTCCACGCGAGCCACGCCGTCGCCGATTTCGCGGACAATGCCGACGTTCTGGCGGTTCACGCCGGTCTTGAGACCGGCGATTTGAGCTTCGATTTCCTGCAACAGGTTACTCATACGGACGATTCGGGATTCGGCGGGAAAAACGTCGGTCGCGATCGATTAAAAACTCCCGGCCAGCGCGGCCAACCGGCCTTGCACGCTGCCGTCGTACACGTCGCTGCCCACCTGCACGCGCAAGCCGGCGATCAGCGACGGATCTTCCGCGAAGGTCACACTCAGGCCGGCGCCGTAGCGGCGGGCCAGGTTCGCCTCGAGGCTGGCACGCAGATCGGCCGGCATGGCGGCGGCGGTCTCCACGCGTGCGGCGCGGCGCGCGAGGTCGAGCTGCACCAAGTGTTCGAAATGGGTCAATACCGCGGAAAAGCCGCGCGGCCGCCGCGTCGCGACCGCGGTGACGGCGTGGCGGACGCGCGCTTCGTCCAGCAGGCCGTTCACGAGACAGGCGCGGAAGAGCGACTTGGCTTCGCGCCTGGCTTGTTTGGTGATGCGCATCGCGGGTCGAGATCGTCAGCGCCCCGTCAGGCGGCCAACTGCTTGTTGGTCTCCTCGGCCAGGCGGCGCTGGTCGTCCATCGTCAAAATCTTGCCGGTGACTTTGGCGGTGGTCTGCACCACCAATTGACCGACCTCGCGCTTCAACTCGGCGAGCATCCGCGCGTGGTCGGCCGCGGCGGCTTCCCGCGCCTTGGCGATGATCGACTCGGCGGCGGCGATGGCCTTCTGCGTTTCCTGTTCCTGCACCTTGGCGGCGGCGGCGCGCGCCTCTTCGATGAATTTCAGCCCCTGCTCGTTGGCTTGGGCGAGGACTTCCTTGCGGGAAGCCTCCGTCTTTGCCAACTCCTCCTTGATCTTGTCCGCGTTTGCCAGACCTTCGGCGATGGTGTTCCGGCGTTCTTCGAGTAAGCGCAGGATGGGCTTGTAGGCGAACCGGTACAGCAGCGCAGCCACGAGGGCGAAACTGATACATTGCGCGATAAAGTGCTTCCAATCCAGACCGAATTGGGTGGCCGTGTCGCCGGCCATCTGAGCCAGGTCACCGCCGATGTTCGCGAAGATAACGAAGGGTTCCATAACCGGGGGCGGATCAAAGCGGGTGCGGAGCCAGCCCGGCTCCGCACCCGACGAGGGTTTCTGTGCCGTTCCTCTTACTTAACGAGGAAGATGGCATAGAAGACGATGGCTTCCGCAAACGCGATCGCGAGGATCGCCTGCACCAGGATTTTGGTGGCGGCGCCGGGATTGCGCCCGACGGCTTCCGAAGCCTTCATGCCAATGAACCCCACGCCGAGGGCGCCACCCAGCGCGGCCAGGCCGACGTGCAGGTTCCCGGTCACTCCGACTGCTTTGACGGCTTCCACGGCGGCGCTCGCCGCCGGTTCCACCGCTGCCAACATAGGCGTTAACATGTCTTGTCCTTTCTACTGCTCGGCAGCCCCCGCGCTCCAGGCACGGTCCGACGCCGAAATCGGGTTAATGCTGTTCTGCCTTGCCGTGGTCTTCGTCGTGCATGCAGATCAGCAGCGTAAACACCGCCGTCAGCAGCATGAACACGAGCGCCTGGACCACGCCCACCAGCAATTCCATGAAATAAAACGGCACCGGCACCAGCCAGCCCAGCGCCGGCACCAGGCGGGCCATCGCCTCGAGCATGTTCTCGCCGGCGAAGATGTTGCCGAACAAACGAAAACTGAGCGAAATCGGCCGGAAGGCGATCGACAGAATTTCCAGAAAACCCACCGCGATGAACACGAGGATCATCAACACCTTCAGCAGGCCGGTGCTTTCGCCCTTCGGGCCGAACAGGTGCAGGACGAAGCCTTTGAGCCCGTTGGCCTGCAGCGCCCAGACCGTCCACATCACGAAGAAAATCATGGCCATGGCGAACGTCATGTTCAGGTCGGCGTTCGCCCCGCGGAGGAGCGGTTTCGTGATCTGGAAGCCGTGTTCGCCCGGCACCCCCCAACCGATGGTCCCCACGCCGGGGATTAACCCGAACCAGTTCGCGAACAGGATGAAGATGAAAATCGTGGCGAAGAACCAAAACGTCTTTTTCGCCAGGTCGCTCCCGATCACGCCCTCCAAAAACCCGTAAAGACTCTCGACCAGCCACTCCCAGAAATTCTGCGCGCCTTGGGGCACCCGCTTCAGATTCCGCATCGCGAGCTGGGCAAAGACGATCAACCCCAGCGCCACGATCCACGTCACCACCATCGAATTCGTGATCGGAAACCCGGCCACGTGCCCGATCTCGACCGCGTGGAGCGGCAACTCCTCGTGGCTAGCGGCCTGCTCGGCAGCCCAGGCTGCCCACGGCCCACCAGTCACGCCCGCCAAGACCAGCAGATTGCGCGCGAGTGCTCTCACAAGTTCGACGACATGAAAATCACGCGGCCACGGGTTGTGCGCGCCAGCGTGGACCGCAAAACCTGCCGGAGCCGCATGGCGCGTACAAGCCTTTTTTGCGACCTAAGCCAAGTGCGATTTGACTCAAAAAGAATGTTACCCGGGGCGGGATGAAGTGGTTGGCGGAAACCATTCGTTAACTCAAAAAGGGTGTTACCCAGTCATGTGCGTCAAGTTCTGCACTTTGGGTCATGGTGTCACCGAGGTAAAACGAGGCGGCGCGGACAGCGAGCCATCCCGCTCGCCGCGCCGCCGGTTGAACGTTCAGGCCGCGGCTGGGCTGGCCGGCGTGGTTGCCCGCCGCGGCGGCGCGCGGCATATTGGCGCGCGAACATTCAACGACCTGCGCATGGCCAAGACCGCCGCTCCGCTCCCGCCCAATGAGGCCGCCCGCCTGGCGGCGCTTCACGAGTACCGCATCCTCGACACTCCGCCGGAGCAGGCGATCGAAGACTTGGCGCGGCTGGCGGCCCAAATCTGCGGCACGCCGATCAGCCTGGTCTGTTTCGTGGACGCCGAGCGGGTCTGGCTGAAAGCGCGGGTCGGCTTTGAAGCCCATGAAATGCCGCGCCGGGAATCGCTCTGCGCTGAAGCCATCCTGTCGCCGCACCGGTTTCTGATTCCCGACCTCGCGGCGGACCCGCGTTACGCAAAGCACCCGACGGTGAGCGGGCCGGAGGGCTTCCGGTTTTATGGCGGCGTGCCGCTCGTGGTGGCCGGCGGCTACGCTTTGGGGATCTTGTGCGTGCTCGACCGGCGCCCGCGCGAGTTGACGCCCGCCCAGGTCGAAGGCTTGGAGATCCTCGCCCGCCAGGTAATTACACACCTCGAATTGCGCCGCAACCTGCGTCGGCTCGAGCGCAGCCTCGACGACCATGAGCGCGCTCAAGCGGCCCTGAGCCTCGCCGAGATGCGGTACCGGAGCATTTTCGAGAACGTCGCCGAAGGCATTTTCCAAACCACGGCGGAGGGCCATTACCTCGCGGCGAACCCGATGCTCGCGAAAATCTACGGCTACGCCACGTCCGAGGATTTGCGTGCGGCCGTGCGCGATATCCGCGGCCAGCTTTACGTGGACCCGAACCGGCGCGACGAGTTTATCCGGGAGATGCAGGAACACGGCGAGGTGCGCCACTTCGAATCGCAAATCCACCGCAAGGACGGCAGCGTCATCTGGATTTCCGAGAACGCGCGGTCGGTGTACGACACCGCCGGCAAATTCCTCTATTACGAAGGGACGGTGGAGGACATCTCGGACCGCAAAGAGGCGGAGGAAGCCCTGCGTAACAACGAGCTCTTGTACCACTCGTTGGTGGACGCCCTGCCGCAAAATATTTTCCGCAAGGATCGCGAAGGGCGGTTCACCTTCGTGAACCAGCTTTTCTGCCAGACCTTGAAGCGCCGCCTCGACGAAATTCTGGGCAAGACCGATTACGAATTCTTCACGCGCGAACTGGCGGAGCGGTACCGGGCCGACGATCGCCGCGTCATGGAGACCGAGGTGGGGATCGACCAGACCGAGGAGCACATCCGGCCCGACCTGAGCAGAATCTACGTCCACGTCATCAAGACCCCGCTCAAGGACGCCTCGGGCCAGGTGATCGGCGTGCAAGGCATTTTCTGGGACGAAACCGAACGCCACCGCATGGAGGCCAAGCTCGCCTACGAGCGCGACCTGCTCCGCGCGCTGCTCGACAACGTCCCGGACGCGATCTACTTCAAGGACCGCAAGTCGCGCTTCCTGCGGGCCAGCCGGTCGTTGGCCCAGAAATTCGGCGTGGGCGATCCCGAGAAGCTGGTCGGCAAAACCGATTTCGATTTCTTTACGACCGAACACGCCAAGCCGGCTTACGACGACGAGCAACGCATCATCGCGACGGGCCAGCCTATCCTCGGCGTTACCGAAAGGGAGACCTGGCCCGACGGGCGCGAAACGTGGGCTTTGACCGCCAAACTGCCGTTCCGCGACGAAGCCGGCCGGATCATCGGCACCTTCGGCGTCTCCAAGGATGTCACCGACCTGATCCGCGTCGAACGGGAACTGGAACGGGCCCGGGACTCGGCGTTGGACGTGGCGCGCCTCAAGGCGCAAATCCTCGCCAACATGAGCCATGAAGTCCGCACGCCCATGAACGCTATCATCGGCACCGCCGACCTGCTCCGGCGCTCGCCGCTGACGCCGGAGCAACGCGAGTTCGCGGACCAGATCCACCACGGCGCCGAAACGCTGCTGAACATCATCAACGGCATCCTCGACCTCTCGCGCCTGGAGTCGGGCCACATGACGCTCGAACAAATCGAGTTCGACCTGCGGGACACCGTCGAAAGCGCCATCGAACTGCTCGCCGAATCTGCCCACCACAAAGGTCTGGACCTGGTCTGCTGGATTCAGCCCGAGGTGCCGTCGCACGTGCGCGGCGACCCGGTCCGCCTCCGCCAGGTGCTGACCAACCTGGTGGGTAACGCCATCAAATTCACGCCGCACGGCGAAGTGAACGTCCGGCTCGGCCTGGCGCGCGCCGACGCCGACCGCGTGGGGTTGCGGTTCGAGGTCGAGGACACCGGCGTGGGCGTGGCGCCGGCGGCGCGCGAGCAAATCTTCGAGCCGTTCCGGCAGGCGGACGGTTCGACCACGCGCAAGTTCGGCGGCACCGGTTTGGGGCTGGCCATCTCGCGCCAACTGGTCGAATTGATGGGCGGCAGCATCGAAGTCACCAGCCAGGTGAACGCCGGCTCGACCTTCGCCTTTACCGCCACGTTTGGCAGTGTGCCGGACGCAAACGGGCGCACCCCCTTGCCCGCCGGCGACCCGCTCCGCGGCAAGCGCGTACTGGTGGTGGACGACCACGCCGGTTCGCGGCGCGTCCTGCTTCAGGAGCTTCGTTGGTGGGGCGTCCTCGCGGACGAAGCCGGGGGGGCCGAGGAAGCGCAGGCCTCTTTGCGCGCGGCCGCTGCCGCGGGCCGGCCTTTCGAGTGCGTCTTGCTCGACGTGTCGCTGAAAGAAACCAGCGGCCTGGAGCTCGCCGTGGCCATCAAAGGCGACCCCCGCCTGCCACCACCGCGCGTAGTTTTGCTGACCTCGCTGGGCCAATGGCTCGATGCGGAAGCCATGCGTGCCAACGGCGTCTCGGCCTGCCTCATCAAACCGCCGCGGCACTCGCGGCTGTTCGCCACGCTGCTCAACTTGCGCGGCGGCTCGCCAGCTTCCGCCACCAGCGCACCCGCATCCGACAAGGTCGCCGCCCTTGCCGGCGGACGAATCTTCCGGGTCATGGTCGCCGAGGACAATGACTTCAACCGCCGCCTCGCGATGCGCCAGCTCGCCAGCCTGGGCCACTCGGTCGTGACGGCGGCCAACGGCGTGGAAGTTCTCCGCTTGCTGGAGCACGAAACCGCGGACGTGCTATTGCTCGACTGCCAGATGCCCGAGATGGACGGTTACCAGACGGCCCGCGCGATCCGCAACCTGGAGGCTCGCAATCTCTCGGGCGGCGCCTCGCGACCCGCGCTTTACATCATCGCGCTCACCGCGAACGCGCTTCCTGGCGACCGCGAAAAATGTCTCGCCTCCGGCATGAACGACTACGTCACCAAGCCAGTCCGGATCGCGGATCTGGAGGCCGCTTTGCAGCGGGCCCAAGGCCTGACTCCTGCCGCGCAGACACCATCCGCCGGTTCGCCGGCCACAGCCGCAGCGCCGCCACCGGCGGAACCGCCGCTGGACCTGGCCGCGGTGCAGGCACTGGGCGGCGATCCGGCTGCGTTGCAGGAGTTGGTGGACTTGTTCCTCGCGTCCTCGGAAGCCCAAATCGCACGGCTCAAGACCGCCGGGCCGGGCGAGGCCACAACCATGCAGGCGGCGGCGCATAGTCTCAAGGGCAGTGCCGTCAATTTCAGTGCCCGCCGGCTGGGCCAACTCGCGGCCGAACTCGAACGGAGCGCCAAAGCCGGCACGCTCACCGACGCCCCGCGTTTGGTGGCGGCCGTGGCGGCCGAATTCGAGCGCGTCCGCGAGGCCTTGAAGGGATTGCCCGCGCCGCGCGCCTGACCGCAGAGCCGCCTCTCCGCCACCCAAACCAACTCAGTGTTGGAGCGGCCCGGTGGTCTTTCCGGCAGCTCCCGCCGCGGACGGGTCGGCATCGAGGCGGTTGGCCTTGCCGCGCACGCGCCAGCGTTCGACTTGGCCGATTTCGATCCGGCCCCGGTAAAAGTCATCCAGCAAAGCGAACGCCGCCGGGTCGTATTCCTTCAAGCCCGCGCGGCCGTTCTCCGGTTTCGGCCCGGTCATGCCCAGATCCCCGTGCGTGCCGAAATACCACATGGTCAGTTCCGCGAAGAACTCGTCCGGGTTCGATCCCGCGTAGGATTTGACCCACCGTCCCGCCGCCAGCGAACGCCGCCATTGTGCGTCGAACCGCGCGCGCACGTCGCGCGCGAGGCCAAAGCTCCGGATGTCATGCGCGAACTCGTGCAGGCAGATGTCGCGACCGCGGTACCGATCTTTCTCCAGTCGGAGCAGGTTCTCTTCGCCGCAAGACGTGAGCAAGCCGCCCATGCCGCGCGTGCGTTCGTCGCGGGTCTTGCCGTTGTAAGTCGGCTCCCAAATCGGCCTGCCCTTGTCGTGCCGCCATTCGGGCAGGTCAGTGGTCACCTGGTCGCGGCCGATGATGTGCAACTCCGCGCCGGCGGCGGCGAGGTTCGAGACCACCACGGGCAGGTTGGTGAGCATCATCGACAAGCGGTCGTAGGCGGCGAACAGCGCCTCGTCCACCACCGCTTGGTGGGCCTTGATGGGGATGCCGTGAAAGTCCAGGCGCTTGGAGAAAAAACCTTGCTCCGGCGGATCCAGCCGGACAATCGCCGGCCGGCTCGGCGGTTCGGCAGAGGCAGCCCAGACAAATGGCGTGGCGCCCGCGAACCAGAGCGAGCCGAGAACGACCGAAACAACCGGGAATCGCGTGCGCTTTGCGGTCATGGCTGGAGCGTAATTCAAATCGTGAGCCTTGCCACTGCGCTTTCAGGCGCCTCCGCCGATCAAACGCTGGTGTTCCTGCATCGCGTAACGGTCGGTCATCCCGGCAAGATAATCGCAAACCGCCCGCGGCAGGCCGTCCAGCGGAATCCGCTTGCGCGCCTGCTCGCCCATGTCCTCGGGATGCGCGAGACAGTGGCGAAAGAGCTGCTCGAGCATTCGGCCGGCACGGGCGTTCGGGTCGTGGACCTCGGCGCTGTAGTACAGGTTCCGGTAGAGGTAATCGCGCAGCTCCAGGTTCAGTTCGCGCCGCCGGGCGCTGTAACCCACCAGCGCGCGACGCTGCAGCCGCACCTCGTCGGCAGACTTCGGCCCGGCTTTGCGTAACCGTGCTTCGGTGTGTTCGACCACGTCATGGACCTGGTCGTCAATGAGGCAGCGGATGGTGAAGTAGCGCCGGCACTCGTCGGCCAGAACGCCGTGTTCGCGCTGAACCTGTCGCGCGGCCTGCCGCCAGACGCGGACTTCGCGCGCCAACTTCTTCTCGGACAACAAAGCGGCCTCCAGACCATCGTCGAGGTCGTGGCTGTAATACGCGATTTCGTCGGCGAGATTGGCGATCTGCGCCTCGAGCGAGCTCTGGCGGGCTGGAAATCCGGCTTTGCGCCCCGGCTGATCGTAGCTGGTGCGGTGTTTGGCCAGGCCTTCGCGGACTTCCCAACTCAAGTTCAGGCCCGGAAAACCAGGGTACTTCTGTTCGAGTTGTTCGACGAGGCGGAGGCTGTGGCGGTTGTGCTCGAAGCCGCCGTGCCGGCGCATCAGGCGGTTCAACACTGCCTCGCCGCTGTGGCCGAAGGGCGAATGCCCGAGGTCGTGCGCGAGCGCGATGGCTTCCGCCAGGTCTTCGTTCAGGCGCAACGCGCGGGCGATGTTCCGGGCGATGGCCGCCACTTCCATCGTGTGCGTGAGCCGGGTGCGCAGGTGATCGCCGGTGCCGTTCAGGAAAACCTGGGTCTTGTATTCGAGACGGCGGAAGGCGCGCGAGTGAACGATGCGGTCGCGGTCTCGCTGGTAATGCGTGCGCCACTCGGGCGGCGGTTCGGGGTGCTCGCGTCCACGCGTGTCGGCGCTCAACTGCGCGTAAGGCGCGAGCCAGTGGCGCTCGCGGCCTTCAAGCTCTTCGCGGGAACACGGCATTGGAGAAGGCCGGACGAACGTCGCTCAGCGGGCCAGGAACTCCTGCACCGAAAGCCCGCGCAGTTCGAAGAGCCGCTGGATCGTGTCGGCGATCAGGTTGTTCGGGCAGGAGGCGCCGGCGGTGATGCCCACGGTGACCTCGCCGGCGGGCAGCCAATCGGCCGTCTCCAACTCGCGGCCTTGATGCTGGTCCCAATGCCGGATCAACGAGGCCGACACCATCTTCGACGCGTTCTTGATGAAGTAGGTGGGCAGCAGTTTCTCGCCCATCTCGGCCAGGTGCGAAGTGTTCGAAGAGTTGTAGCCGCCGATCACCAGCAGCAGGCTCATGGGCTCGCGCAAAAGCTTCTGCAGCGCGTCCTGCCGATCCTGCGTGGCGCCGCAAATCGTGTCGAAGAACCGGAAATGCTGGGCCAGCTCCGCCGCGCCGTAGCGGTCCTGCATGGCCGCGCGGATGCGGCGCTGGACCTCCTCGGTTTCGCCGCGCAGCATGGTGGTCTGATTCGCCACGCCCACGGCCTGCAGATGCAGGTCCGGGTCGAAGCCGGGCGAGTACGCGCCTTTGAACTTTTCCAGAAACGCCGCCTTGTCGCCGCCACACCGGATGTAATCGCAGACGTAGTCGGTTTCCTCGAGCGTGAACACCACGAGGTAATGCCCCACGCCGTAGGCGGTCGCCTGCGACGTCGTGGCCTTGGTCTCTTCGTGCTTGGCCTTGCCGTGGATGATGCTGGTGACGGTCTCCTTCGAGTACTGGCGCACGCGCTTCCAGACGCTCATCACGTCGCCACAAGTCGTGTCCACCAGGATGCAGCCCTTGGCCTCGAGCGCGCGGCGGGTGGCCACCTCGGTGCCGAACGCCGGAATGATGACCACGTCCTCGGCGTTGACCCGGTCGAGTTCCGCGGCGGTGGGGCGGGGCGAAATGCTCACGATCCCCATGCCGCGAATCTGGTCGTTGACCTCGGGATTATGAATGATCTCGCCCAGCAGGAAGATGCGTTTCGGTGGGGGAAAATAGTTCCGGGCGGCGTAGGCGAGATCGATGGCGCGCTCGACCCCGTAACAAAAGCCGAATTCCTTCGCGAGCTTGATGGTCAGGCCGTCGGCATGGATCACGCCGCCCCCGGCGCGGATCCGGTCCACCAACTGGCTCCGGTAGTGGCTCACCACCAGTGCCTGCACCTGCTCCATCACGTCCGGCCGGCGGAGGTTTACTTTTTTCGAGGCCGCCGGGGCGGCCGTGACTGCCGTTGACATCGCGGGCAATGTAACATGGCCGGGAAGGGCGTCCAGCTTTGCAGTCCGCCCAAACATGGCGTGAAGCGCCTAAACGCAAGCCGCCAACGTGCGCAATTAGGCTGCCAGTCCGGCCGCGTCCGCCTAAGCTCGCGGAGTCGCATGGCTGTACCGAATCGAATCGTCCGCGCGCCGGCGCTGGCCGAACTCTGCCAAACGGCGCTGCGCCGCGCCGGCCTGCGCCTGCGCGACTCGGCCCTGGTCGCCGATTCGTTGGTGGCAGCGAACCTGCGGGGCATCGACTCGCACGGCGTCGCGCGCCTCCCGCATTACCTCCGCCGGCTCGAGCTGGGCAGCCTCAACCCGCGCCCGCGAATGCGTTTCGAGCGCCTGGCGCCGGCGTGCGGAGTCGTCGAAGGCGATCACGGCCTGGGTCAGCTTGCGATGCACCGCGCAGCGCGGGAAGCAATCCGGTTGGCGCGCGCGACCGGCGCGGGTTGGGTGACCGTGCGCAATTCGAGCCACTGCGGAGCGCTGGATTACTTCGGCCTTGAGATCGCTCGCGCGGGCATGAACGGGCTCGTTTTTACGCACGTGGATTCGATGGTTTTGCCGTTCGGCGCGCGGAAACCTTTCTGCGGCACCAACCCGCTGTGCATCGCCGTGCCGGCCGGGCGCGGCCGGGAGCTTTGCCTCGACATGGCCACGAGCATGGTGGCGTGGAACGTCGTGGCGAACGCCGCGCTCGCGGGTGAACGCATCCCGCGCGGCTGGGCCGTGGATCGGGCCGGCCACGACACCACCGACCCTCGGCGGGCCGCCGCACTTTACCCGGTGGGCACGTACAAGGGCTCCGGGCTCGGGCTCATGATCGAGGTGCTCTGCGCGCTTTTGTCCGGCGCACCTTACGGCCCGGACGTGCCGCGCATGTACGAGCAACTGGACCAACATCGCCGGCTCGGCGGGTTGGTGGGGGCCATCGACATCCGGCGGTTCGTGCCGCTGCGCGAGTTTCAGGCGCGCGTGTGCGAGCTGCTCGCGCGGTGGAACGCTTTACCGCCCAGCAAAGCTGGCGACCGCGTGCTCTATCCGGGCCAGCGCGAAGCTTTGTGCGCGGCGCGGCGCAGCCGGGAAGGCCTCCCGCTGCCGCGGGCGCTGATCGCAACGTTGGAAACGTGGTGCCGCGAGCGCGGTCTGGAAACAAGGCTGGTTGACGCGACCTCCGGCTGACCGGAGCGGAAGAAAACTGGAGCGGAAGAATCGCGCAGGCGAAGGTGACCGCTAGTTCCGGGGCGAAGCTCCATTGCCAAGCGCCGGTCGGACACCACGCTTCCGCCGCTCAAGGCTCGTTCGTATTGCCGGCGTGGAGGACGACCTTCCACGTTTCGTCAGGCTGCTTTCGCCAGACGGTGGCGTATTTGCCGCGAATGACCCGCTCCCCGCCATCCGCCGTTTGGAGGCGGGCTTCATAGAGTCCCCACGTGTATCCGAGGTCGGCCGCCGCAGCGACCGCCGCCATTTGCGGTTGCCAGGACAGTTTGACCGCGCCGGCCTGGTCAAGAGTGTCGCGAATCGCCTGCCGCCCCCGGACGGGTGGCATGCCGACCGGCAACCACACGCCGTCTTCCGCGAAGAAGAGGTTGAACGCCTGGGCCACTCCGAGACGCGCGGCGAGCTGGGAGAACTCGACGTCGGTCTGGAACAAACGGGCCTGCTCGGCCGACGCATTGACGGTCACACGCCGCGGTTTGGGGCTGCTGGTGGTGCAACCACCGGCGAAGACCAGCAGCGCCAGTCCGAGGACAGCGGTCCAAACGCGGCGATTTCCGACGTCCAATGGCCGGCCAGGCTTCACTTTCGTTGGTGCTGGAGCAGCCATTCGTAGAGCTTCGGATTCGCGTAGGCCTCGGTCCAGGAGTCGTGGCCCGCTTCGGGGAAGACCGTGAGTTCCACCTCCTGGCAGCCGAACTTTTTCAGGGCTTCGACCATCCGTTTCGATTCCGAGAGATTCACCACCGGGTCTTTACCGCCGTGAAACGCCCAAACCGCCAGTGTTTTCAAGACCTCGGCCCGTTTCGGATCCGGCAGCAATATCTTCAGCGGATCGCCGCCGCCGCAGATCGGCACGATGGCCGCGAAACGCTCCGGGTGAGCGATGCCCAGGCTCCAGGTGCCGTAACCGCCCATGCTCAACCCGGTGAGGTACACGCGCGTCTTGTCCACCGCATACTTCGCCTCGATGTCATCCAGCAACGCGAGCACTTCGTCGTCGGCCCACGTCTTCCCGGCCGGGCATTGCGGCGACACCAGGATGAAAGGGAAATCCGGCTTTTCGGCCACGATCTTCGGCGGACCGTGCTTGGCCACCAGCCAGATGTCGCTGCCGCGTTCGCCGGCGCCGTGCAGGAACAGCATCAACGGCCATTTCTTGTCCGCCTGGGCGTCGTAGCCGCGGGGCAGAAAGAGGAGGTAGTTCAGCGTCACCGTGCGAGTGACCTGGGTGGTGAAGGTCTGCGGTTTCTGGACCTGGTTGGACTTCACGGCCTGAGCGGAGGTGTTCAAAGCGATCACGGTACCGGTCACGGCAGCGGCTAAAAAGCGGCGGATGGCAATCATGGCTTTCCTGAGTTCAAGCGTTGACTGGCGGCGAAAACAAACCGGGCGACACGGGCGCAAAGTACTACATCAACTTGAGCTTGGGCAAGTCCTGCGAGTCCACCAGGCCGACCGGTTCGCGGTGTGCGTTCACCACGATCAGATCGTCGATGTTCCGCGCGTTGAAAACCGTCAGGGCCTCGGCGGCCAGGGCGTCCTCGCGGATATGAATTGGGTGGCGCGTCATCACTTTTGCCAGCGGGCGGGCCAGGACCTGTTCGTCGCGCGCCATGTGCCGGCGGAGATCGCCGTCGGTGAAAACTCCAGCCAGTTTGCCCCGCGCGTTCACCACGCTCACGCTGCCCGCCTTGGCGCGGGTCATGACCAGCAACGCTTCCTTCACCGAGAGCGTCTGCGGCACCACCGGATTCCGCGGACCGGTGCGCATGATGTCTTTCACGCGGAGCAGCAGCGCCCGGCCAATCGCGCCGGAAGGATGGCGCTGCGCGAAGTCCTGCCGCCTGAACCCGCGCGCCTGCAGCACCGCCATCGCCAGCGCGTCGCCCATGACCAGCATGGCGGTCGTGCTCGCGGTCGGGGCGAGGTTGAACGGACAGGCCTCCCGCGGCACGTGCACGTTGAGCACCACTTCACTGTGCCGGCCGAGCGTGGATTTGGGATGGCCGGTAAAGGCGATGAGGCGGACGGAAAACCGCTTCAGCGCCGGCAGCAGGTTGAGCAACTCCTCGGACTCGCCCGAGTAACTCAAGGCCAGCACGGCGTCGCCGTCGTTGAGGACGCCGAGGTCGCCGTGCAACGCGTCCACCGGACTGAGCACCACCGCGGTGGCGCCGGTGCTGGTGAGCGTGGCGGCGATCTTCTGCCCGATATTCCCGGACTTGCCGATACCCACGACGATGATCTTGCCCCGCCGGCTCAGCGTCTCGACCAGCAACTCGACCGCCTGGGCGAAGGCCTCGTCGAGCTGGGCGCGCACGGCCTGCAGGCCGGCGAGTTCGAGGTCGAAGACCTCACGGGCGCGGGAAAGGTGGCTCATAGACCGCGCAGCAGCTTCTGCCACGCCTGTCGATGCCGTGGTTGCGTGTTCCATCGATCCAAGTGCTCTCCGATTTTCTGGAGGAAAGTTCTTCTGAACGGTTCGCCGCCGAGAGCGAGTACGCTCCGAGCCAGGTCCAGGAAATCGAACACGTAGAGGTTTTGTCCGGCGGAGAATGCCTTGGCGACATGTTCGCCCACCGCAACCTTGTCCTCCGCCCGAACGCCATGCGCCGTAAACAGGATTTCCGTGATTTGCCGTTGGCGGGATTTGTGGAGCGTCCCTTCTACGTCGGCCAGGGTGAGTGTGCGGTCCTTAACCTCTACAGCTAGGATTAGTCGGTTATTCGCGTCGAGACACTCGAGATCGGCCGCCTGGCCAGTTGCTTCATCGGTGGCGTTGATACGCGCGCGATTCACCCTGACATAAATCCCAAAGTGGATGCCAATGGCATCAAAAAGCGCCCCAGCGAGCGCTAAGGCGCGGTCGCCCCCCGACCTTTCTGCGAGAAACTCGCGGGCGGTGCTCAGCGTGGATTCCAGGCTTACGCGAAGCGGGACAGAATATGTGAAACACAGTCCTTGCTGCCGCCGAAACATTTCCAGCAAGACCTGCCGGAAAACGCTTGCCGTTGTCTCGGGATTATTTCGTGATTCAACTTCCGAAAGGACCGCCACGAGCCTGTTCCAACCGGGCACGTCTTTCTTGCTATTATCGTCCCCGAGCATCTTGGGAATCCGCATGGGATTGCCCACGTAAGGGGCTGATGAGGTACCGAGAATGTTCTCTTGTCGCTGGTTGAAAGGTGCCACCACTTTGCTGCCCAAGGTGCGAGCGTCCCAGCCAGTGATATCCTGCGGATCTTTCTTGCGCTTCTGCAGACGCAGGCAGTCGAGCGTAGGATTCGTCAATTTGCCGAGCAGTTGAATGGGCAGGCAAAAGCGATACGCGACTTGGCGGTGGTTGATCGAGTCGCGAATGGCCTCGCAGAGACCTTGGTCAGATGCGTAGGTCAAGTCGGTGTGAGCGGCGGCCTCGGAGGTAACTGCGAGCCAGTGTTCATCCAAGATCCTGGCTGCTAGGGCATAATCGAGGCCCTCCTTACACTTAACTTTTCTTGGCATTGGAGCGGGTCGCCTTCCGGAATGGGCGATCTAACAAATACAGGTCTTCTTCGCGATCCGATTCCTCCGGAATGGACCGCACCGGTGCCTCGAAACTCATCCAGAGCGACTCAGTGCGTTCTCCCTTCGACGAGTTACAGAGGCGCGCATTCGCGTCTATGCGCCGCCAGTCGCGATACAGTCGGTCCATCAGCGGGCAGCGGTAGCCGGATACCGCCACCGCACCGGCCAACGAATGCAGCGCTTCAGACAGATCCTCGTGTTCGCGTTCGGTCATTTCGTAGCCGTAGGCCTTTGCGTCGCCACGCGCTTCGTGCGGGTACGGAGGATCGCAGTAAAACAGGGTCTCAGGGGAGTCGTAGCGAAGGATCACTTCGACCGCTGGAGCATTCTCGATCTGCACCCGTTGCAGCCGCTGCACGATTTCGGGCAAGCCTTCCACGCTGCCCAACCACCGCGAAACTGCTCCAGCCATTTCGGCGCGCGACGTCAGGACGCAGTGCGCCCAGCGGCCTTCGGAACTGGTCTGAGCCAGCCCCGTGCGGGTTTGCCGGGCACGGACGAAAAAGCGGCGAGCGCGCTCCAAATTGGTTAGCCCGGTGGCCGGCGCCAACGCCTTGACCAACTCTGCACGAGAGAATGGTGTCAGACTGATCAGGCGGATGAGTTGTTCGCCCCTGTCGCGCAAACACTCAAAGAAGTTAACCAGTTCGGAATCGAGATCATTGTAGGTTTCCACCGCTGCCGGTGAGCGGTTAATGAGGACTGCTGCCGATCCGCCGAAAGGTTCGCAGTAGTGCCGGCGGTCCGTAGGAAGCAATGGCAGGATGAAGTCGAGGTGGGAAAACTTCCCACCGTAATATCCAAACGCGATCATCTTGCCGCGGCGGGTGCTCGCCCGCTGCACCAGCCGCCGGGTGGGAATCCGGTACCGGATTCCACTTCCGTTCTCCTGGGCGAGGCCCACGCCACTCAGGGGCGGAAAGCCCGATTTCTGAACCGTTGTTTTCATGATCTTTCGGCTTGCACCTAGGATGGCGACGGAACCCGATGGGAACAGGCAGCGAGCGTAGTTTCTCCGGCGCGAGACGAGTTCACTCCGCGTTCGGGTACGACCCCAGGATTTTGACGAAGCTGCAATGCTCGCCAAGCTGGGTGATCGCCTTGGACAACCGTGGGTCGCTCGCATGGCCGTCCAGGTCGGCGAAGAAAAAATACTCCCACGCCTTCCGCTTGCTGGGGCGCGACTCGATCTTGGTCATGTTGATGCGGTATTTCCGGAACGGCGCCAGCGCCGAGTGCAGCGCGCCCACCTTGTCCGCAATGCAAAACATGATGCTGGTGCGGTCGCGGCCGGAGGGCGGCGGCGATTCGCGGCCGAGCACGAGGAAGCGCGTGGCGTTTTCGGCGTTGTCCTGGACGTTGTGCTCGAGCACCGGCAGGCCGTACTTCTCCGCCGCGAGCAGGCCAGCCACCGCCCCGGCGTTCTTCTCGCGGGCAGCCAGTTCGGCTGAGCGCGCGTTCGAGGAGGTCTCGATGATCTCGATGTTCGGGAAATTCTTGTGCAACCAGTTCCGGCATTGGGCGAGGGACTGCGGGTGAATGTAAAGCTTGCACAGCCGCGTGCGCGGCGAGCGGCTCATCAGGCACTGCTGGATGGGCAGCAGGATCTGCGCGACGATCTTGAGATCGCTGTCCATGAACATGTCCAGCGTGTGCGTGACCACGCCTTCGGTGGAGTTCTCGATCGGCACCACGCCAAAATCCGCGCGGCGGCGGGCGACCTCGCTGAACACATCGGCGATGGTCTTCAAGGCCACGTAACGGAGGCTGGTGCCGAACCGTTGCAACGCGGCCTGGTGCGTGAACGTGGCCTCCGGACCGAGGTAGGCGATGGCCATCGGCTTCTCGATCGAGAGCGCGCTGGACATGACCTCGCGGTAAATCGCCCGCAGCGATTCGTCGGGCAACGGGCCTTTGTTCAGGCGCGCCACGCGCTGGAGTACCGCCCGCTCGCGGTGCGGGGCGTAAATTTCCTGGTTCAACCGGTGTTTGATACGGCCGATCTCGACCGCGTGTCGGGCCCGTTCGTTCAACAGCTCGATGATGCGCTGGTCAAGCCGGTCGATCGCCTGGCGATGCTCAAGTAGGCTCATGGATCAATTGGCCGGATCGGCCTTGGAATCGGGTGTGCCGGCGCCGGCATCAGTCGCCTCCGTCGCCATGTCCACCGCCGCGGCCGTGGTTTCACCGGACTTGCTTTCGGAACCGTCGGATTCCACCGACGGCGGCAAGGTGAGTTGGTCAGGCGGTACGGTGGCCAGCCCCGGTTCCGCTGTCAGCAGGCTGGGCGGACGCTCCACCGGGATGCGGCGCAGTTCATCGCCACCCGGCAGGTCGTCCAGGTTGCCGAGACCGAAGTATTCGAGAAACGCCTTGGTAGTACCGTAAGTCATCGGCCGGCCCACGACTTCCGCGCGCCCGACCGTTTCCACCAGGCCGCGCTCGACGAGCGTCTGCATCACGCCATCCACCGACACGCCGCGGATTTGCTCGATCTCGGCGCGCGTGATCGGTTGGCGGTAGGCGATGATCGTCAAGGTCTCCAGCGCCGGCTGGGAAAGCTTTGCGGGGCGCGCGCGCTCGCCGGCCAGCACGCGCAGCCACGGCGCGAACTCCGGTTGCGCCGCGAACTGCCAGGCCTCGGCCACGCACACCAGGCGGAAGCTGCGGCCCGCCGCCTCGTGTTCCTGCCGGAGCGTGTCGAGCGCGGCGGCGATTTCGTCGGCCTTGATTTTCTTGAAGGCCCGGACCTCCGGCTGCTCGCCTTGCTCAGCGGCGCTCGCGAGCAGCGACTTCAGGTCGCCCACGTTCAAAGGCTTCTGCGAGGCGAACAGGATGGCCTCCAACACTGACTTCAACTCGATCATGAAAGCTCGGAAGAATCGGCGGCGGGCGCGGGCGCGGGCGCGGCGGCTTCAGCGGGCGGCGGCGCGGGTTCGGGCGCCACCTGGATTTCGATCTCGCCAAAGGGCTCGGGCTGCGCGGCCCAGGCGCGTTTGAGGCGGATGATTTCCAGCAGCGCGAGGAAGGTCACCACCACCTCGGTGCGGCTGGTGGCTTCGCCGAACAACTCGGAAAAGCGGAATCGCCCGCCCGTGGACAACCGGTCCCGGATCAGTTCGATCTTCTCGCTGACGCTCCACTTGTCCTCGAAGATGTCGCGCGTTTCCTGCCGGCCTTGAAAGCGCTTGAGAATGGTGCTGACCGCCCCGATCAGGTCGAACAGCGAGACTTCGGTCTTGGTCGGCGGCGGTTCGAATTCCAGCTTCGGCGCCTGGCGCGGAAAGGTGAGTTCTTGCTGGCGTTCGAGGTCCTGCAAGCGCGCGGCGGCGTCCTTGAATTTCTTGTACTCGACCAGCTTGCGGATCAGCTCCCAGCGCGGGTCGTCGGTGTCTTCGTCCTCGGCGTCGCCCACGGCCTGCTGGTCGCGCGGCAGCAACTCGCGGCTCTTGATGAGCATGAGCGTGGCGGCCATGACCAGGAACTCGCCGGCGATGTCCAGGTCGAGTTCCTTCATCAACTCGACGTACTCGATGAACTGCGTCGCCAGCTTCGTCAGATTGACCTGGTAAATGTCCACCTCCTCCTTCTTTACGAGGTAAAGCAGGAGGTCGAGCGGGCCTTCGAAGACCTCGAACTGGACTCTGTAATCCACCATGCCAGGACGCGGCGCGTCTCACCGGATTCGGGCAGGCTACCGGACTGGCCTGCCTTTGGCAACGGCGACGCAGGCCGCGCAGTTCCTGCGGCTCGGCGAAAGCAAGCTTGCCAGCGCCGGCGGAAGCCGCTCCCATCGCCGCGAACACGCCATGAATCGCCAGGTCAACGTCGGCTACCTTCTCCTCATCAGTCTCGTCGCCGCGTTCGGCGGCTTCTTGTTTGGCTACGACACCGCGGTGGTGTCCGGCGCCATCGGATTCCTCAAGGCGCACTTCCAGCTCTCGGCCGAACTCACGGGCTGGGCGGCGTCGAGCCTGCTGGTGGGTTGCATGGTGGGCGCGCTGGCGGGCGGGCCGATGGGTGACCGGTTCGGGCGCAAGCCGAGCCTCATTTTCTGCGCCGCGCTGTTCGCCGTCTCGTCCGCGGCGTCAGCGCTGCCGAATTCGCTGGCGGCATTCGCGTGGTCGCGTTTCGCTGGCGGTGTGGCCATCGGCGCGGCCTCCATGCTCTCGCCGCTGTACATCGCCGAGATCGCGCCGGAGCGGATTCGCGGCACACTGGTGGCGTTGTACCAGCTCGCCATCGTGGTGGGCATCCTCGTGGTGTTTTTCATAAACCTGAAAATCCAGCGGCTCGGCGACGAGACGTGGAACACGCATACCGGCTGGCGGTGGATGTTCGCCTCGCTGGTGTTGCCTTCGGCGCTGTTCGGCGTGTTCATGGCGGTCGTGCCGGAAAGCCCGCGCTGGCTCATGAAAATGGGGCGACGCGAGCAGGCGCAAAGCGTGCTCGAACGCATCGGCGGACCGGAGAACGCGGCCCGCGAGCTGGCGCAAATCGAGGACGCGCTCCGGCAGGAGGAAGGCCATTGGAGCGAGCTGTTCACCACCGGCTACCGGCGGGCGCTGGCGATCGGCATCGCGCTGGCGGTTTTCGGCCAGTTCAGCGGCATCAACGCGATCATGTATTTCGCGCCCGAAATCTTCAAGGCAGCCGGCTCGGGCACTGACTCGGCGTTTGCGCAAACGGTGATCGTGGGCCTGGTGAATCTGGGTTTCACGTTCGTGGCGATCTGGCTGGTGGACAAGGCGGGGCGCAAGCCGTTGTTGCTCGTCGGCACGTTCGTGCAGGTGCTGGCGCTGGGTTACGTGGGCACGATGTTCGCGCTGGACTGGAACGGAACGCCGTTGCTCGTCGGCATTTTGGGCTTTGTGGCGGCGTTCGCCGTCGCGATGGGGCCCATCCCGTGGATCGTCAATTCGGAGATCTTCCCGACCAAACTGCGCGGGCGCGCGATGTCGGTGGCGATCTTCTGTCTGTGGCTCGCGGACTGGATCGTGACACAGACGTTCCCGATGCTGCGTGAAGGCATCGGCCCGGCGTGGACTTTCTGGGTCTATGCGGCGTGCAGCCTCGCCAGCACGGTGTTTGTGCTCGTCTGGGTGCCCGAAACCAAGGGCCGGACGCTCGAAGAAATCGAGGCGAGCTGGCGGCGGACGAGCTGACGACTGGCGGAATGTCCCATCAAAAAACCCCGGAAGCGTCACGACGCGCTTCCGGGGCTGGAGCTTTTGGGCCAGCCAGGCAACGCCGCAGCGACCTCAGACCACCTTGAGCTTGCCGCCATAGACGGCGTGCTTGCCGAGCTGCTGCTCGATGCGGAGCAGTTGGTTGTACTTGGCCAGGCGATCGCTGCGGCTGAGCGAGCCGGTCTTGATCTGACCCGCGTTGGTTGCCACGGCGATGTCCGCGATGGTGGCATCCTCGGTCTCGCCCGAGCGATGGCTGATGACCGCCGTGTAGGCGTTGCGGTGGGCGAGTTCCACCGCGTCCAGCGTCTCGGTGAGCGACCCGATCTGGTTGACCTTCACGAGAATCGAGTTGGCCACGCCAGTGTCGATGCCTTGCTGGAGGAACTTGACGTTGGTGACGAACAGGTCGTCGCCGACGAGTTGCACCTGCTTGCCCAGCTTGTCGGTGAGCTTCTTCCAGTTCGTCCAATCGCCTTCGGCGCAGCCGTCTTCGATCGAGATGATCGGGTACTTGCCGCACAACTCGACATAGAAGTCCACCAGTTCGTCACCGCTGACGGTCTTGCCGGTGCTCTTCTTGAACGTGTAAGTGCCCTTGCCCTTGTTGACGAACTCGCTGCTCGCGACATCGAGCGCGAGGTAGATCTGCTTGCCCGCCTTGTAGCCGGCGTCCTTGATGGCGGACAGGATGGCCTCGATCGCGTCCTCGGTGCTGTCGAGTTTCGGCGCAAACCCGCCTTCGTCACCGACTGCCGTGCTGAGCCCCTTCTTTTTCAGCACGCTTTTGAGCGCGTGAAACGTCTCCGTGATTGCGCGCAGGCCCTCGCTGAACGAGTCGAAGCCCACCGGCATGATCATGAACTCCTGGAAATCGATCGGCGCATCCGAGTGGGCGCCGCCGTTGATGACGTTGGCCATCGGCACCGGGAGCACCTTGGCGTTCGGGCCGCCGAGGTACTTGAAAAGCGGCTGGCCGAGGCAGTTCGCGGCCGCTTTCGCGTTCGCCAGCGAAACCGCCAGAATAGCGTTCGCGCCGAGCTTGGACTTCTTGAAGCCGGTGCCGTCGAGGTCGAGCATCGCCTGGTCCACGGCGAGTTGATCCAGCGCGTCCTTGCCTTCGAGGGCCGGCAGGATTTTGTCGGTCACGTTCTTGACCGCCTTGGAAACGCCTTTGCCGCCGTAACGTTGCTTGTCGCCGTCGCGCAGCTCCAGCGCTTCGTCCTCGCCGGTGCTGGCGCCGGAAGGGACCGCCGCGGTGCCAACCGCGCCGCTGGCCAGGATCACGTCCACCTCGACCGTCGGATTGCCGCGCGAGTCGAGGACTTCGCGGGCCTTGATGTCAACAATCGTGCTCATAATTCAATCGTCAGAGTTCAGTTGCCAAACCAAGCCGGCAGTCTAAGACGGGGCGGGGGGGCGTCAAGGATGCCGCCAGCACGAAACGGTCGCGGACCAAGGAAACGCCCGGTTGCCGACACGGGCCATCAGGCCAGGAACGAACAGATGTACTCGCAGAGGCCGGCTTTGACTTCGATGGCGAATCCCCAGTTACCGGGTATGTCGAACGTCTGGCCGCTGCCATATACGTTGACGGCAGTCTGCCCATCCAGGGTCACCGCGCACGTGCCGGCCACGACTTCCATGCGCTCGGGTGCGCCGGTGTTGAAGTGGTACTTGCCGGGCCGGATCAGACCGAGCGTTTTCTTGGAGCCGTCGGGGAACAGCAGTGTGTGGCTGATGACGCCGCCGTCGAAATAGACGTTGGCCTTGGTGAGCGCAGTGACGCCGGCGAATTGAGTCGGGATCGTTGCCATAAACGGCCGGCCAGTCTCGACCGCACTCTTCCGAAGTCAAGGCCGGTGCGGTCGCGCCCGGCGCCGGCCTCCAAACAAGCTTGGCAGCGCCGCTCGCTTCGGGCTAAAGACGCGCGTGGCTGAGGCCCCGCCAGACTCCATTTCCGCCCGCACGCGCGTTTGCGCGGTGTTCGGCCATCCCGTTCAACACTCGGCTTCGCCGCCGATGCAGAATGCCGGCATCGCTCAGCTCGGTCTCGACTGGCGCTATCTTGCCTTCGATGTGCGGCCGGAAGAACTCGGCCCGGCCATCGCCGGCGCGAAGGCGATGCGCTTCCTCGGCTTGAACCTTACGGTCCCGCACAAGCTGCTGGCGCTCGCGCTCGTGGATTGCCGCGACGCGAGCGCGGAAACCTGGGGCGCGGTCAACACCATCCGCTTCGAAGTCCGCGAGCCGGACGGCCAATGGCGGCCCCTGGCCGGCGCGGGACCGGTGCCCGCCGACGCCCCGGTCCGGTCGCACGGGTTCAACACCGACGCCGACGCCATCGTGCGATCGCTGCAAGAGGATCTGGGGTTGGCGCTGGCGGGGGCGCGGGTGCTCTTGCTCGGCGCGGGCGGGGCGGGGCGGACCGCGGCATTGAAGGTGGCGAGCGAAGGCGCGGCCGAGCTTTTTCTGGTGAACCGCACCGCCAGCAAAGCGGAGGCCGTGGCGCGCGAAATCGGCGAACGATTTCCTGCCGTGAAAGTCACGGTCGGCTATCCGCGCGGCGAGGTCGATCTGGCCTTGAATGCCACGTCGCTCGGACTCAAACCCGGCGACGCGCTGCCGTTTGACGGCAAGGCGTTCAGTCTCCGTCAGGCGCGGGCGGTGTACGACATGATCTATCGCCCCGCCGAAACGCCGTTGCTGGCCGCGGCGAAGGCGGCCGGTTGCCGCACCGCGAACGGTCTGGGGATGTTGTTATACCAAGGCGCGAAGGCGCTCGAAATCTGGAGTGGCCGGCCCGCCCCGGTGGCGGTGATGCGCGAGGCGCTCCACGCGGCCGTGTACGGTTCGCCCTGAAACCCACCATGCTCGCCGCCGACCTTTTTGACGCCCAGAGCTGGGGTCTGTTGCCGTTCCACTTCTGGTCGGTGGTGTTCTTCTGCCTCGGCGCCATCGTCGGGAGTTTCCTGAACGTGTGCATTCATCGCCTGCCACGCGACGAGAGCCTCCTGCGCCCCGGCTCGCATTGTCCGCACTGCGGCCGGGCGATACCCTGGCGGCTGAACCTGCCAATCGTGAGCTGGCTCGGGTTGCGTGGACGCTGCGCGTTTTGCGGCGGGGCGATCACCGTGCGGTACTTCGTGGTGGAAATGCTCACCGCGCTGCTGTTCCTGGCGTGCTGGCTGGCGTTCGGTCACGACTCGGCCGCGCTCGCGCTGGTAAATGGCGTGGCGCTATCGGGCTTGCTCGTGGCGACGTTGATCGACTGGGAACACTTCATCATCCCGGACCAGATCACGATCGGTGGCGTCGCGGCGGGCGTGCTCGCTTCTTTCCTGGTGCCGGCGTTGCACCGCGCCGGCACGCCGGTGGAGGCGTTGCAACGCTCGTTCCTCGGCGCAGTCGTAGGCGGCGGCCTGATCTACAGCGTGGTGCGTCTGGGCAAGCTGTTGTTCGGCCGCCATGCGGTGGTCTTGGCGCCGGGAACGACGGTTTATTTCGCCGAGGCCAGCCTGGTGCTGCCCGACCACGAATTACCTTACGAGGAAGTGCTCTACCGCCGCCACGACACGATCCGGCTCACGGCGCATACGGTGGAGATGGCGGACCGTTGCTACCGCGACGTCGCGGTGGCAGTGACCAGGGAACGCGTGACCGTCGGCACGGACGAGTTTGCGTTTGGCGAACTGGCCGGATTCGAGGTCGTCACTGATCGTCTCGTCCTGCCCCGCGAGGTTATGGGCCAGGGCGACGTGAAATTCATGGCGGCGATCGGTGCGTTCTTCGGCTGGGAGGCGGTGGTGTTCATTTTGATGGCCAGCGCGCTGGTGGGTTCGGTGGTGGGGTTGACGCTGATCGCCCTGCGACGCCACACGCGCTCCGCGCCGATGCCGTACGGGCCGTTCATTGCCGGTGCGGCGGCGCTGTGGGTTTTCGCCGGCCCCCCAATACTCCACTGGTGGTTGGGCCGGTAAGGCCGGGTTCACTGGGTTCGCCCACCTCGTGGCTGACTCGGCCGGCTGCGAAAGTCTTCCTTCAAGTTCGGTACGGCGCGCCGGAGTCAGAAAGACCACGCCCGCCGGCGAAGCCGACGGGCGCAGCGGCTGCAGGTTCACCTGCAGAAACCTGGACCGGCCTCCGGTCAGGCGATGAAACTCCAGTCGTAAGGTTTGCGCATCGGTCGGCCCAACCACCGGGCCGCTTCGGCGTCGCCGACGATCTCTTCCTTGACCGGATCCCACTTGATCGGTCGGCCGAGCCGGACCGAGAGCACGCCCAGGTGCGCCACGCTGATCGAGCGATGACCGATCTCGACCTTGCAGATCGGGTCTTTCCGCGACCGGATGCAGTCGAAGAAGTTGCCCATGTGGTTGTCGCTCTTGTAAAGCCGGATGGCGTTGCCGGGCAGCGGCTCGTCGATCAACTCCTGTTTGCTGGCGCGGATTTCGCCGCGGTTCACGAACACCCAGCCCTCGGTGCCGATGAACTGGATGCCGTTGGGCGTCTTGTTTTTGTCACCCACGATGTTCCGCTCCGTGCCGGTGTTCTCGTCCAGGATCGTCATGGTGACGCCGTTGGCGTACTTGCACTCGACGCGGTAACGGGCCGCCGCCGTGTAGCCGCCGGGAATCATGTCGATCAGCGATTTGCCGTCGAACTCGACCGGCCCGGAGTCCTCGTCCGTGCCGTTGCCCCACTGGGCGATGTCGTCGTGGTGGGCGCCCCAATCGGTCATCTGGCCGCCGCTGTAACAATACCACCAGCGGAAGTTCCAGTGCGTGTTGTGGCCGTTGTAATCCCAGGCCGGCGCCTGGCCGGTGTAAAAGTCCCAGTTCAACTCCGGCGGCACCGGCTGCTTCGGGAACGGACCTTCGCGCGGGCCCGTGGGCAGCCCCACGTTGATGTGCTGGAGCTTGCCGATGCGCTGATTGCGAACCAGCTCGCACGCCAGGCGAAAGCGCCCGTCGCTGCGCTGCTGGCTGCCGACCTGCAAGATGCGCTTAGCCTGGCGGACTTCCTTCACCAACCGCTTGCCTTCCACGATCGTGAGCGTGAGCGGCTTCTCGCTGTAGATGTCCTTGCCGGCGCGCGCGGCGGCCACGTTCACCAGCGTGTGCCAATGGTCGGGCGTGCCGGTGATGATGGCGTGAATGTCGTCGCGCTCGAGCAGCTTGCGGAAATCCTTGAAGGCGTGCTCGGCGTTGAACTGCTTTTTCGCTTCGGCGGCGTGGTTATCGTCCACGTCAGCCACCGCGATGACCTTGCCGAAGTTCCGGGCCCAATTGCAGTCGCCGCGGCCCTGCCCACCGCAGCCGATGAGGCCAATGCCGGGTTTATCATTGGCGGAAAGCGGCTTTGGCTGCGCCGCGTGGGCGGACAGAGTTTCGTCCACAAACCAAGCCGGCAGGCCGGCGAGCGCGCCCGCCATTGCGGCGGATTTGAGGAAACGACGTCGGGAAACGTAAATGTTAAAGGACTTCATCGGGCGGATTTCAGACTCCGCCGCCCGGGGCGTCAACGGCTAACTGCGCCGCGCGGCGGGGCCAGCGTGCGGGCGTCCTGCCAGTGACGTCTCTTGGCGTGGCCATCGGCCCACGTCAGCACCGCCCCGCGATGGCGCGCATGGCTACGGCTTGACGATCTCAATTCCGCAGAGGGATGCACTATTCCACCCGTAGTTACCGGATTGCGGGTCGAGCGTTATCGTGATCTGGCCGCTAACCGGCGAGACGTTGTTGAATTCGGCGATGTACGCCTTGTGCATTTGTCCGCCGGTCTGGTAGAGAATGTCAAAACGGCTCCACACCAGACTCCCGTTCACGTAGATGTGAAACACTTCGTCTCCAATGTTGGTGAAGTATCAATTGTTGCGAAAGTACGTGCATTAAGGTAACCGGCAGTTAAAATATTGGCGCATGGCCAAGACAAAGACGAAGAAAGAACCCACCGTGCAGGAACAACGACGCTATGAGCGGCGGCGCGGC